>CABIIJ010000017.1 GCA_902175065.1 uncultured Comamonas sp.
CCCCCGCCCTGTTGCGGGCGCTGCATACCCTGAAAGGCAGCGCCCGCCTGGCCGGTGCCGGTGCCTGGGCCAGCCAGGTACACGCGCTGGAGACGCTGGCCTTCGCCCCGGACTGCCGCCCGGCCACGCTGGCCGAGCCGCTGGAGGCGCTGCGCCTGGGCTTTACCGCCTTGCAGCAGGAAATGGCGCTGCACCACCCCCAGCAGCGCCCCGGCAGCGGCCAGCCGCTGGAAAACCTGCAGCGCCACACCCAGGCCCTGTGGGCCAGCCACAGCCAGGCGCAGGAAGGCACCGAACACAGCCAGACGGCCGTCAGCGAAATGGCCGCCGGGCTGGAGCGCCTGCACACCCTGGTGCAGGACTGCAAGGTCTGGGCCAACACCCTGATGGTGTATGGCGACATGGACCTGTCCTACGAATGGCACAGCGAGCTGCAAGACCTGCTCGGCGGCCTCCTGAGCGCCACCGACGACCTGGGCACCGTGCAACGCCAGCTCCAGCACCACCACCAGGAAACCGCCCAGGCGCTGCAGGCGCAGTCCGGCTACCTGCAGGCCATGCAGCACAGCCTGCTCTACGCCAGCCTGCAGCCCCTGGGCCAGCTCCAGGAGCGTCTGGAAGAATGCCTGCGCCTGGCCGAGCAGGACTGCCAGCGCCAGGCGCAACTGCACTGGCAGGGCGAGGCCACCCTGCTGGAAAAAACCACCCTGCAAGCCCTGGCCCCCTGCCTGGAACACCTGCTGCGCAACAGCCTGGCCCACGGCATCGAAGCGCCGCACGAACGGCTGTCCCACAACAAACCCGCCCAGGGGCAGATCACCCTGGCGCTGCGCGAAGACGCGGGCCAGCACATCCTGACGCTGCACGACGATGGCGCAGGCCTGAACCCGGCGGCCATCGGCCAGCGGGCCGCCGCCCTGGGCCTGTGGCCGCACGCCGCCCCCCCCACGCCGGACGAGGCCGCCCAGCTCATCCTGCACCCGCACCTCAGCACCGCCCGCACGCTGACCGAAACCGCCGGGCGCGGCATCGGCATGGAGGCCGTGCAGGCGCAAGTCCAGGCCCTGGGCGGCAGCCTGCGCATCGCCAGCCGCCCCGGCCAGGGCTGCACGGTCACGCTGACCCTGCCTGCGCCGCCCGCCGTGCTGCCCATCCAGGTGCTGCGGGCCGGCAGCTGGCAGGTGGCGCTGCCCGCACAGTGGATCGAAGGGGTGCGGCGCATCCCCCTGGCGCTGGCCGAACAGGGACTGGCGCAGGCCATGCTGCACGGCGACCCGCGCGGGCCGCTGCCGCTGTTCTGGGCCGGTGCCCTGTGGCAGCAATCCACGCACAGCCAGGTGCCGCCGCTGGACGGCCATGCCCTGGTCGTCATCGTGCGCAGCCCGACCCAGCGCTGGGGACTGTGGGCCGATGCCCTGCAGCCCGAGCAGGAAGTGCTGCTGCAAGCCCCCACGGGCCTGGGCACGCCGATTGCCGGGCTGCTGGGCACCGCCAGCCTGCCCACCGGCCAGGTGGTGCAGGTGTACGAACCCGCCGCCGTCATCGCCGCGCACGAAACCCGCCAGCACACCCCGCTGCCCGAACTGGCGCCCGCGCCCGAACGGCCCCTGGTGCTGCTGGTCGACGACTCCATCAGCGTGCGCCGCCTGGCCCAGCACCTGCTGGTCAGCCACGGCTGGCAAGTGGCCACTGCCGCCGACGGCCTGGCCGCCCTGCAGCTTTTGCAGGACGGCCTGCTGCCCAGCCTGATGCTGGTGGACATCGAAATGCCCGGCATGAACGGGCTGGAACTGCTGCGCCGCCTGCGCCAGGAACCGCGCTGGCAGCAGCTCTCGGTCGTCATGCTCACCGCCCACGAGGCCGGGCCGGTCAGCCAGCAGGCGCTGGACATGGGAGCGCAGGCCTATCTCACCAAACCCTACACCCCCCAGGAACTGCTGGCCCAGGTGCGCCGCTACACCAGCACGGCGCCCAACGTTTAAAGCAGCGCCTGGGCCACGTTGCAGCACGGTGCAGGCAGGTGCAGCCACCGCGCTGCTGCGGCCTGCAGGGCCGGCAATGCCCCGGTGGTGAAAAGCTGCACGGGGCAAGGCGGCAGGGCTTGGGCGGTATCGGCCAGCAGCCGCGCCTGCTGCAACAGCCGCTGGGCCTGCTGCGCCACGGCCTTGCCGGTGTCCAGCAGTTGTACCTGCGGCCCCAGCAGCGGCTGCAGCACGGACTGGGCAAACACATAGTGAGTGCAGCCCAGCACCAGGGTATCGATCTGCCCGGGGTTGGAGCCAAACTGCCCCAAGGCATTGGTGTAACGGACGCAAAGCGCTTCTATTTCCGCAGCATTGCCATCGGCCTGCCAGGTGCTGGCCTCGATCGCCCGGGCCAGGCCGTCGCAGGCTTGCACCTGCCAGCGCACCCCGGCGCCGAAGGTTTGCAACAGGTTCTCGAAACGGGCGCTCGTCACCGTCCCGCGCGTGGCCATGACCCCGACGCAGCCGGTGCGCGTGAGTGCTGCCGCCGGTTTGATCGCCGGCTCCACCCCCACCAGCAACTGCTGCGGCCACAGCGCACGCAAATGGGTGATCGCCGCCGCCGTGGCGGTATTGCAGGCCACCACCAGCAGCTTGATGCCGTGCGCCTGCCGCAGGTACTGGGCAATAGCCTGCGAGCGCTGGCGCACGAAGTCCGCGCCGCGTTCGCCGTAGGGGGCGTAACCGCTGTCGGCCACGTAGACAAAACGCTCGTGCGGCAAGGCGGCCCGCAGCGCCTGCAGGACGCTCAAACCGCCAATTCCGCTGTCAAAAATGCCGATCGGTGCCGCCGGTACTGCTTGCATGGCCCAGGAAGAAGAAAATGCACAAGGGGCGGAGTATGCGCCTGCCACCCGCCCGTTGCAGCGTACTGGCAGCCGCTACGGCAAGGAGGCGACGTAGGCAGCGACGGCCTTCATGTCCGCCTCGGTCATGCCGCGCACGACGGTTTCCATCTCGGTGCTGGAACGTACGCCATCCTTGGTGCTGAAGTGCTTGAGCGAAGCCAGCACATACCCCGGATGCTGCCCCGCCAGGCGCGGCATGTGCGCCGAGCCCCGGGCGTCCGCGCCGTGGCAGGCAATGCAGATCTTGACGAAGTATTGCCGCCCTTTTTCCACCAGGGCAGGCGACTGGTCGGGCTGCGGGTCGGCCGGTTGCACGGCATAGAACATGGCCATGCCTGCTGTCTCATCCACGCTCAGGGCCTTGAGCACGCCTTCCATGAAGACGTTGCGGCGGCGGCCATCGACGTACTTCCGCGCCTGTTCGATCAGGTAATCCGGGTTCTGCCCGGCCAGCACCGGGATCAGCTCGCTGCTGCTGTGGCCCTTGTCACCGTGGCAATTGGCGCAGACGGCAGCCACCTTGCGCCCGGCGACGAGGAGTTTTTTCTCCAGTTGCGGATTGGCGCGGGCTTCCTGCACCCGTTCGTGCACCGGGCCGGTGCCTGCAGCCGGTGCCTGGGCCAACGCCGGCGCAGCGCCCAGAACCGCCAGCCAGACAGCGCCCGCTATGGTCATTTTTTGTATTGAGGAAGCCCGGGAGTCCTGTTTCATGGCGTTTTTCACAGTAAAGCAATCGACGGAATCATAGGGGCAAGCGTGCCATCCTCCCGTAAGCGCAGCAAAGTCGTCGTACTTTGGTCACACAGCCCGGTCTTCAAAGGCCAGCAAAAAACCGCCCGAAGGCGGTTGGCAGTCTCGACCGGGCCGACGAACGCTTATGCGCTTTTGCTTTTGCTCACCGAGAACTCGCCCTGGGCGATGCGCTGCTGCCACTCTGCTGGGCCGGTGATGTGGGCGCTGGTGCCGCCCGCATCCACTGCCACGGTGACGGGCATGTCCACCACGTCGAATTCGTAGATGGCTTCCATGCCCAGGTCTTCAAAGGCCAGCACCTTGGCGTGCTTGATGGCCTTGGACACCAGGTAGGCCGCGCCGCCGACGGCCATCAGGTAGGCACTCTGGTTGTCCTTGATGGCCTCGATAGCGACCGGGCCGCGCTCGGACTTGCCGATCATGGCGATCAGGCCGGTCTGCTCCAGCATCATGCGGGTGAACTTGTCCATGCGGGTGGCGGTGGTCGGGCCGGCGGGGCCGACGACTTCATCGCGCACCGGGTCGACCGGGCCGACGTAGTAAATCACGCGGTTGGTGAAGTCCACGGGCAGTTGCTCGCCCTTGGCCAGCATGTCTGCAATACGTTTGTGCGCGGCATCGCGGCCGGTGAGCATCTTGCCGTTCAGCAGCAGGGTCTGGCCGGGCTTCCAGCTGGCGACTTCTTCCTTGGTGAGCTGGTTCAGGTCGACGCGCTTGCTGGTTTCGGTGTTGGGCGTCCATTCCACCTTGGGCCACAGGTCGAGGCTGGGTGCTTCCAGGTAGACCGGGCCGCTGCCGTCCATGACGAAGTGCGCGTGGCGCGTGGCCGCGCAGTTGGGGATCATGGCCACGGGCTTGGAGGCCGCGTGCGTGGGGTAGAGCTTGATCTTCACGTCCAGCACGGTCGAGAGGCCGCCCAGGCCCTGGGCGCCAATGCCCAGGGCATTGACCTTTTCGTACAGCTCCAGGCGCAGCTCTTCGACCTGATCGAGTTTTTCACCGCGTGCGGCCTTGGCCTGCAGCTCGTACATGTTCAGGTCTTCCATCAGGCTTTCCTTGGCCAGCAGCACGGCTTTTTCCGCCGTGCCGCCCACGCCGATGCCCAGCATCCCCGGCGGACACCAGCCCGCGCCCATTTCCGGCACGGTTTTCAGCACCCAGTCGACCAGGTTGTCGCTGGGGTTCATCATGATGACCTTGGACTTGTTCTCGCTGCCGCCGCCCTTGGCCGCCACGGTCACATCCAGCTTGTCGCCCGGGACGATCTGCACGTTGATGACGGCGGGGGTGTTGTCTCGGGTGTTCTTGCGGGCAAACAGCGGGTCGGCCACGACGGAGGCCCGCAGCGTGTTGTCCGGGTTCATGTACCCCTTGCGCACGCCTTCGTTGATGGCGTCTTCCAGGCTCTGGTCGGCCGGAAAGCCTTCAAAGCGCACGTCCATGCCGATTTTCAGGAAGACGTTCACGATGCCCGTGTCCTGACAGATGGGCCGGTGGCCAAAGGCGGCCATTTTGGAGTTGGTCAGAATCTGCGCCATCGCGTCCTTGGCGGCGGCGCTTTGCTCGCGCTCGTAGGCGCGGGCCAGGTGCTGGATGTAATCGGCCGGGTGGTAGTAGCTGATGTATTGCAGGGAAGCTGCAACGGATTCAACCAGATCCTGGTAGCGAATGGTGGTGGTCATCGTCTCTCTACGGTAAAAGAAAGCGCTGTGCGCGGGAAGATACCTTCGGATTATCGTTCCAAAGCCCCCGTAACCAGCGCCAACTCTTATAGAAGAGCTATAGATTTAATATCAGTCTGCGTATCAGATTTATTATCATTTCGTTTATTCATCAACCCTCTCCTGGGTTAGCATGCCCGCCATCGCAACAAGGAACAAGGAGTAGCACGATGACCGACACCCGCATGGAATCCGACAGCTTTGGCCCCATCGCCGTCCCGGCGCAGCACCTGTGGGGGGCACAGACGCAGCGCTCGCTGATCAACTTCGCCATCAGCGGCGAAAAACAGCCGCGCGAAATCCTCCACGCCCTGGCGCTGGTCAAACGCGCCAGCGCCGTGGTCAACCACAGGCTGGGGCTGCTCGACGAGAAAAAAACGAAAGCCATCACCGCCGCTGCCGACGAGGTGCTGGCCGACAAGCACCCGGAGGAGTTCCCCCTGGTGGTCTGGCAAACCGGCTCCGGCACGCAAAGCAATATGAACATGAACGAGGTGCTGGCCAACCGTGCCAGCGAACTGCTGGGCGGCGAGCGGGGCGAAGGGCGGCTCGTCCACCCCAACGACGACGTGAACAAGAGCCAGTCCAGCAACGACGTTTTTCCCACCGCCATGCACGTCGCCGCCGTGGTCGCCTTGCACCAGCGGCTGCTGCCCGCGCTGGAACTGCTGCGCCAGACGCTGGCGGACAAATCCGCAGAGTTTGCCGACATCGTCAAGATCGGCCGCACCCACCTGCAGGATGCCACGCCCCTGACGCTGGGGCAGGAAATCTCCGGCTGGGTCGCCCAGCTCACCCACGGCACGGCGCATGTCCAAGCAGCGCTGCCCCACCTGAGCGAGCTGGCCCTGGGCGGCACCGCCGTCGGCACCGGCCTGAACGCCCCCAAGGGCTACGCCGAAGCCGTCGCCAAGGAACTGGCCCGCCTGACCGGCGAAGACCTGGTCACCGCGCCGAACAAGTTTGAAGCCCTGGCCAGCTGCGACGCCCTCGTCCACGCCCACGGTGCCTTGAAAACCCTGGCCGCCAGCCTGATGAAAATCGCCAACGACGTGCGCTGGCTGGCCAGCGGGCCGCGCAGCGGCATCGGCGAAATCCGCATCCCGGAGAACGAACCCGGCTCCTCCATCATGCCCGGCAAGGTCAACCCCACCCAGTGCGAGGCGCTGACCATGGCTTGCGCCCAGGTGCTGGGCAACGACGTGGCCATCAACGTCGGCGGTGCCAGCGGCAACTTCGAGCTGAACGTCTTCCGCCCCATGGTGGCGCACAACTTCCTGCAAAGCGTGCGCCTGCTGGCCGACGGGATGCGCAGCTTCAACGACCACTGCGCCATCGGCATCGAGCCGAACCACGAACGCATCGGCGAACTGGTCGAGCGCTCCCTCATGCTGGTCACGGCGCTGAACCCGCACATCGGCTACGACAAGGCCGCCACCATCGCCAAGAAAGCCCACAAGGAAGGCACCACCCTGCGCGAAGCGGCCATTGCCAGCGGGCACCTGAACGCCGAACAGTTTGACCAGTGGGTGGTGGCGAAGAATATGGTGGGGAATCTGTAATCGGAAAACCGGTGAAATAAAACCCGAACACCCCAAGGCCGGATCGCCCGGCCTTGGGGTGTTCTTCAGGTTCTGCAGTGCAGATTAAATAGCTTCTGCCGCTTTAAATACAATAGTTTAAAGATAAATCCAATCTAAAAACCTTGATGTCAAAGCGCAAGCAGCTATCAAATTGATCAAAGATACTTCACCGCCACGATTTCGTAGCTGCGTTCGCCACCGGGGGCCATGACCACGGCGACATCGCCCTCCTCCTTGCCGATCAGGGCGCGGGCGATGGGGCTGGAGACGTTGATGAGGCCGAACTTCAAATCGGCCTCGTCCTCGCCGACGATCTGGTAGGTGACGGCATTGCCGGTGTCTTCATCCTCCAGATCGACAGTGGCACCAAAGACGACGCGGCCCCCGGCATCCAGGGCGGTGGGATCGATGATCTGGGCGGCAGAGAGCTTGCCTTCGATCTCCATGATGCGGCCTTCGATAAAGCCCTGGCGGTCCTTGGCGGCCTCGTATTCGGCGTTCTCGCTCAAATCGCCTTGGGCACGGGCCTCGGCAATGGCGGCGATCACGGCGGGACGCTCCACGGTTTTCAAGCGCTGCAGTTCTTCTTTGAGCTTTTCAGCGCCACGCTTGGTAATGGGTAGGGTTGCCATAACGAGTTTCTCCACATACGGCTGGACAGTCGGTTGAGCTGCCACAGGGGCATGTCCAGAAGCACCATTGCTTGGATTGAACGCCCCAAAAGCAAACCGCCGCGCAAGCAATTCACGCGGCGGTTTTCTCAGGTAACGGGGGCTATTATGCCGCGTTTATCTCGTCTTGAGTGCGGTGGTCGCCCCCTGGGTCGGATTTGCAACTCAGGCCAGCAGGGTTTGCAGCTCCTGCACCGAGCGCACTTCCAGTGCCCCCGAGCGCATGGCCTTCATGCCATCGACGGCGGCCTCGGCACCGAAGATGGTGGTGAAGGTCGTCACCCGCGCAGCCAGGGCGCTGGTGCGGATGGCCCGCGAATCGGCAATGGCGTTGCGCCGGTCTTCCACGGTGTGGATGACCATGGCGATCTCGCCGTTCTTGATCATGTCCACGACGTGCGGACGGCCTTCGGTGACCTTGTTCACGGCCTGCACTTCCAGCCCGGCAGCGGCCAGCGCGGCGGCAGTGCCCTTGGTGGCCACCAGGCCAAAGCCCATGGCAACCAGTTCCCGGGCTACCTGCACGGCACGCGGCTTGTCGGCATTCTTGATGGTCAGGAACACCTTGCCTTCGGTGGGCAGCACCACACCGGCGCCGAGCTGGCTCTTGACGAAGGCTTCGCCAAAGGTTTTGCCCACGCCCATGACCTCGCCGGTGGACTTCATCTCGGGGCCGAGGATGGTGTCCACGCCGGGGAATTTGACGAAGGGGAACACCGCCTCTTTCACGCTGAAGTACGGCGGGTTCACTTCCTGGGTCACGCCCTGCTGGGCCAGGGTTTGCCCGGCCATGCAGCGTGCGGCCACCTTGGCCAGCTGGATGCCCGTGGCCTTGCTGACGAAAGGCACGGTGCGGCTGGCGCGGGGGTTGACTTCCAGCACGTAGATCACGTCGCCGTTTTCCGTTTCCTGGATGGCGAACTGCACGTTCATCAGGCCGACCACGTTCAGGCCCTGGGCCATGGCAGCGGTCTGGCGCTTGATTTCAGCAACGGTTTCCGCCTTGAGGTAGTACGGCGGCAGCGAGCAGGCAGAGTCGCCGGAGTGCACACCCGCTTGCTCGATGTGCTCCATCACGCCGCCGATGAACACGGCGCCGGTGGTATCGCGCACGCAGTCCACGTCGCACTCGATGGCGTTGGACAGGAAATGGTCCAGCAGCACGGGCGAGTCGTTGGAGACTTTGACGGCTTCGCGCATGTAGCGCTCCAGGTCGCGCTGCTCATGGACGATTTCCATGGCACGGCCCCCCAGCACGTAGCTGGGACGCACCACCAGGGGGTAGCCCAGGGCGGCGGCTTTTTCCAGCGCTTCGGCCTCGGTACGGGCGGTGGCGTTGGGCGGCTGGCGCAGGTTCAGGTCGTGCAGCAGCTTCTGGAAACGCTCGCGGTCTTCGGCAGCATCGATCATGTCCGGCGTGGTGCCGATGATGGGCACGCCCTCTTTCTCCAGGCCCAGGGCCAGCTTCAAGGGGGTCTGGCCGCCGTACTGGACGATGACGCCTTCCGGTTTTTCCAGATCGACGATTTCCAGCACGTCTTCCAGCGTCAGCGGCTCGAAATACAGGCGGTCGGAGGTGTCGTAGTCGGTCGACACCGTTTCGGGGTTGCAGTTGACCATGATGGTTTCGTAACCATCTTCGCGCATCGCCAGGGCGGCGTGGACGCAGCAGTAGTCGAACTCGATGCCCTGGCCGATGCGGTTCGGGCCACCGCCCAGCACCATGATTTTTTTCTTGTCGGTCGGGGCCGCTTCGCATTCCTCGTCGTAGGTGGAATACATGTAGGCGGTGTTGGTGGCGAACTCTGCGGCGCAGGTGTCCACGCGCTTGTAGACCGGGCGCACGTTCAGGGCACGGCGGGCTTCGCGCACGGCTTTTTCGGTGGTGTGCAGCAGCTTGGCCAGACGGCGGTCGGAAAAACCCTTTTGCTTCAAGGTGCGCAGGGTGGCGGCGTCCAGCGCGGCCAGGGCCTGCTCGCCCTTGTCGGCATAGAGCTTGTCCAGGTCGAGTTCGATCTTCACGATCTGCTCGATCTGCACCAGGAACCAGCGGTCGATCTTGGTCAGGTCGAACACTTCGTCCACGGAGAGGCCCATGGCAAAGGCATCGCCCACGTACCAGATGCGCTCGGGGCCGGGCTCGCCCAGCTCTTTTTCGAGCACTTCGCGGTCCTGGGTTTTTTCGTTCATGCCGTCCACGCCCACTTCCAGGCCGCGCAGGGCTTTCTGGAAGGATTCCTGGAAGGTGCGGCCCATGGCCATGACCTCGCCCACGGACTTCATCTGCGTGGTCAGGCGGTCATTGGCCGCCGGGAATTTCTCGAACGCAAAACGCGGGATTTTCGTGACCACGTAGTCGATGGTCGGCTCGAACGAGGCCGGGGTGGCTCCGCCGGTGATTTCGTTCTTCAGCTCGTCCAGCGTGTAGCCCACGGCCAGCTTGGCCGCCACCTTGGCAATCGGGAAGCCCGTGGCCTTGGAGGCCAGTGCCGAGGAACGCGAGACGCGCGGGTTCATCTCGATGACGATGACGCGGCCATCCCTGGGGTTGATGGCGAACTGCACGTTGGAGCCGCCGGTGTCCACGCCGATTTCACGCAGCACGGCAATGCTGGCGTCACGCAGGATCTGGTATTCGCGATCGGTCAGGGTCTGGGCCGGGGCAACGGTGATGGAGTCACCGGTATGCACGCCCATGGGGTCGAGGTTTTCGATCGAGCAGATGATGATGCAGTTGTCCGCCTTGTCGCGCACCACTTCCATCTCGAACTCTTTCCAGCCCAGCAGCGATTCTTCGATCAGCAGCTCATTGGTGGGCGAGGCCTCCAGGCCGCGCTTGGCGATGGTTTCAAACTCCTCGGAGTTGTAGGCAATGCCGCCGCCCGTGCCGCCCAGGGTGAAGCTGGGGCGGATCACGGTGGGGAAGCCCACGCGCTTTTGCACCGCCCAGGCTTCGTCCATGCTGTGCGCGATGCCGGAACGGGCGGACTCCAAGCCGATCTTGGTCATCGCGTCCTTGAACTTCAGGCGGTCTTCGGCCTTGTCGATGGCCTCGGGCTTGGCGCCGATCAGCTCCACGCCGTATTTTTCCAGCACGCCATGGTGCCACAGGTCCAGGGCGCAGTTCAGCGCCGTCTGCCCGCCCATGGTGGGCAGGATCGCGTCCGGGCGCTCCTTGGCGATGATCTGCTCGACCGTCTGCCAAGTGATCGGCTCGATGTAGGTCACGTCCGCCGTGGCCGGGTCGGTCATGATCGTGGCGGGGTTGCTGTTGATCAGGATGACTTTGTAGCCCTCCTCGCGCAGCGCCTTGCAGGCTTGCACGCCGGAATAGTCGAATTCGCACGCCTGGCCGATGATGATGGGGCCGGCGCCAATGATCAGAATGCTTTTGAGGTCGGTGCGCTTGGGCATTATTTCTTCTCCTGGGTCGCTGCCATGGACGCAATGAAGCGGTCGAACAAGTGGCCAATGTCGTTGGGGCCGGGGGCGGCTTCCGGGTGGCCCTGGAAGCTGAACGCCGGTTTGTCGACGCATTCCAGCCCCTGCAGGGTGCCGTCGAACAGGCTGGTGTGCGTGGCACGCACGTTGGCAGGCAAGGTGGCCGTGTCCACCGCAAAGCCGTGGTTCTGGCTGGTGATGCAGACATGGTCATTCGCCAGGGTCTTCACCGGGTGGTTGCCGCCGTGGTGGCCGTGGGCCATCTTGAAGGTCTTGGCCCCCAGGGCCAGGGCCATGATCTGGTGGCCCAGGCAAATGCCAAACAGGGGGATGCCTTTTTCCAGGAAGGTCTGGACGGCAGCGATAGCGTAGTCGCACGGCTGCGGATCGCCCGGGCCGTTGGACAGGAAAACACCATCGGGATTGAGCGCCAGCACCTCGGCGGCGGGGGTCTGGGCAGGCACCACCGTCAGCTTGCAGCCTCGGCTGACCAGCATGCGCAGGATGTTGCGCTTGACGCCGAAGTCATAGGCCACAACGTGAAAGCGCGGATTTTCCAACTGGCCAAAGCCCTGGCCCAGCACCCACTCGGTCTGCTCCCAGACATAGGGCTTGGCGGTGCTGACCACCTTGGCCAGATCCAGTCCGGCCATGCTGGGGGCATTTTGTGCGGCAGCGATGGCGGCAGCGATGCGTTCGGGAGTGGCTTCCTCGCCGGCAGCCAGACCAACGATGGCACCGTTTTGTGCCCCTTTTTCACGCAGCACGCGCGTCAGGCGCCGGGTATCGACGTTGGCAATGGCCACCGTGCCCTGGCTGGCCAGAAACTCGGACAAATTTTGCTGGGCACGGAAGTTGCTCACGGTCAGGGGCAGATCGCGAATGACCAATCCGGCAGCCTGCACCTTGGCAGACTCCATATCCTCGGTATTGACGCCATAGTTGCCAATATGCGGATAGGTCAAAGTAACGATTTGCTGACAGTAGCTGGGGTCTGTGAGGATTTCCTGATAGCCGGTCATGGCAGTGTTGAACACCACTTCACCCACGGTAGTACCTGTGCTACCGATGGAGTTGCCAATAAAGACCGTGCCGTCTGCGAGCGCCAGAATGGCGGATGGGAACGCTCCCTGAAGAGACAAAAGCACTGGGTTCTCCGATTTGAATTACGGTTACGCCCAGCGTGCACCCCTCACGCACACGAGGTGAGCGGCACAAGAGCTTGTCAGCAGGTAGTAGCAAAAAAACGACGCCAGGCGCAAAGAAAGAATCGCTGAAAGCCTCCCATTATATTCACAAGCAGCAATTCTGTCCTTGATCTTCTAGGGATTACCCCCGTTTATTCGCCCCCTGAACCGCGCTTGCATGCAAACAGATGGCGGCAGCCGCAGCCACGTTGAGCGACTCCTCTCCCCCGGGCTGGGCAATGCGCACCCACTGGCTGGCCTGGCGGGCCACCTCTTCGCCCACGCCCTGCCCTTCGTGCCCCATGGCCCAGGCGCATGGCCAGGGCAAATCGGCCTGGTGGATAAAAGCCCCCTGGTGCGAGCTGGTGGCCAGCAACGGCAGGTTCAAGCGTGCAATATCCGCAGCCGTGGCCGACTCGACCAGGTGCAGCCCGAAATGGGCCCCCATGCCCGAGCGCAGCACTTTCTGGCTCCACAGTGCAGCCGTCCCCTTCAAGGCCAATACCTGGGCGAAACCGAAGGCGCTGGCGCTGCGCAACATGGCGCCGACATTGCCCGCATCCTGCACCCGGTCCAGCACCAGGGTCGGCACGCCTGGGCGCAGCAGCGCATCCTGGCCCAACCAAGGCAGGATGAACCCCATCCCGGCCGGGGACTCCAGGCCACTGATGTCGGCAAACAGCGCATCGGAAATAACTACGATTTTGGTAGCTTCTTGCGCCAATTCCATAGGAACTTTAGGCCAAAAGGATGCTGAAAACACTGCCGTATTTGCGCGAAGCCCTCTCATAATTGCAGCACGGCACAGATGATCGCCCTCCAGCCACACATAACCCAGACGCCGGTAGGCATTGGCCTCACGGGCCAGGCGCTTGAGGTCCTTGACAAACCCGTTGTCCCGCGAACTGATTTCCAGAATTTTCATCCCTCTTGGCTCCCTGTGCTTGCTTGCACTACCCGTGTCACCGGGGCAAAACTGCGCCGATGCTCAGGCGTCGCACCATACTGGGCCAACGCCTGCAGATGCAGCGCTGTGCCATATCCTTTGTGCGCCCCGAAACCGTAGTCGGGATAGCGCAGCGCAAACGCCTCGCACCAACGGTCCCGCGTCACCTTGGCCAGAATGGAGGCCGCAGAAATGGCCGGCACCAGCAAATCGCCTTTGACGATCGCCTCGGCCTGCACCGCCAGACGCGGCAATCGGTTGCCATCCACCTGCACCAGCGATGGTTTCAAGCGCAAGCCATGCACGGCCCGCTGCATGGCCAGCATGGTCGCCTGCAAGATATTGAGGCGGTCGATTTCTTCCACCGAGGCCTGGGCCACGCAAAAACACAGGGCCTTGGCCCGGATTTCATCGAACAGGGCTTCC
Source organism: uncultured Comamonas sp. (assembly GCA_902175065.1). GTDB lineage: Bacteria > Pseudomonadota > Gammaproteobacteria > Burkholderiales > Burkholderiaceae_C > Comamonas. The sequence continues at coordinate 13,601 of CABIIJ010000017.1, forward strand.
CGGCGCTTGGCCGTGAGCTTTTTGGAGTCGGTCAACCCGGCAATCGGGTGCAGTTCGTCCAGAATGACCGCTGCGGCCATCACCGGCCCGGCCAGGGGGCCACGCCCCGCCTCATCGACCCCGGCCAGCAAGCCACCGCTTTGCCAGGGCAAAATCGTTTGTTCAGGCATACAAAAGTTTTTCAATGGCCTGGGCCGCCAGCGTCGCCGTGTCCCGCAGCAAGGCATGGTGCAATTCGGTAAACCGCTGCGCCACCTGGGTTGCCGCCTCGGGCATGAGCAACCGTTCCACAGCCTCAGCCAACGCAGCAGGCGTTGCCTGCTCCTGCAACAGCTCGGGCACGACAAATTCGCCACACAGAATATTGGGCAGGCCCACCCACGGCTGCAACTGCTTGCGCCGCATCAAGCGCCAGCTGATGGGGTGCATCCGGTAGCTGATGACCATCGGGCGCTTGAACAATGCCGCTTCCAGTGTCGCCGTGCCGCTGGCGATCAAGGTACAGTCGCAAGCCGCCAGCGCCTGGTGCGATTGGCCACGCAGCAGCCGAACCCGCTCGGCCAGGCCCAGTTCCTGCAACAGGGTCGCAAGCGTATCGAACAAGGCTGGAACCGCCGGCAGCACGACTTGCAGCTGCGGCGAGCGCTGCAGCAACAAGGCCGCAGCCTGCAGGAAAGGACGGGCAATGTACTGCACCTCCGCCCGGCGGCTGCCGGGCAGCAGCGCCAGCACCGGCGCATCCGCAGTCAGGCCCAATTGCTGGCGGGCCGCCAGTTTGTCCGGCTGCATGGGAATGACCTGGGCCAGAGGATGGCCGACGTAGCTGGCGGCGATGCCATGCTCGGCGAGTAGTTGCGGCTCAAACGGGAACAGGCACAACACATGGTCGGCCGCCGCCCGGATCTTGTGCACCCGCTCCGGGCGCCAGGCCCAGATCGAAGGGCAGACAAAGTGCACTGTTTTGATGCCGCTGGCACGCAAGTCACGCTCCAGGCCCAGATTGAAGTCCGGCGCGTCCACCCCGACGAAGACTGCAGGAGGCTCGCCTTGCAGCTGCCGACGCAAAGCCTTGCGGATTTGCAGAATGTCGCGCAGGCGCAAAAACACCTCCAGGCTGTAACCATGCACAGCCAGACGCTCGCTCTCATAGAGCGCCTGAAATCCCCGCTGCTGCATCATCGGCCCGCCGATGCCGTAGGCATACAGATCCGGCCAGCGCCGCAACAGGCCGTCCAGCAGCAAGCCGGAAAGCAAATCTCCCGATGTCTCGCCCGCCACCATGGCGATGCGGGGCGACGCCGCCAATGCCCAGGCCGAATCTGCCATTACCGGGCAATACCACGGGTGGCTGCGGCCAGAAACCCCTGCATCAAAGCAACGTCTTCCCCGGCTTGCGGAATTTCCTCGGCCACGGCCGGAAGTGCGGCAACGGCTGCCTGCAATGTCAGGCCCTGGCGGTAGAGCAGCTTGTGCATGGCTTTCACGGCGCGGATCCGCTCGGCAGAGAATCCCCGGCGCCGCAGCCCCTCAAGATTGAAGCCCCGGACGGCCAGAGGATTTCCATCCACCAGCATGAAGGGGGGAATATCCTGGGAGATATGACTGGAAAAACCGGCCATGACGTGGGCACCAATATGGGTAAATTGATGCACCCCCGAAAGCCCACCCAAGATCGCCCAATCCCCGACATGGACATGCCCAGCCAGGGTGGCGTTATTGGCCAAAATCGTATGGTTGCCAAGCTGGCAATCATGGGCGATGTGCACATAGGCCATGATCCAGTTGTCATTGCCTATTCGGGTCATGCCCCCATCTTGCGCCGTCCCCGTGTTGAAGGTGCAGAACTCCCGAATCGTATTGCCATCACCGATTTCAAGATAAGTCACTTCCCCTGCATATTTCTTGTCCTGGGGCTGCGCCCCGAGCGAGGAAAACTGGAAAATCTGGTTGTTGCGCCCAATCCGGGTATATCCGTCAATCACACAATGTGGGCCAATGCGCGAACCTTCTCCCACCTGGACATGCGGGCCAATCACACTGTAAGGACCAACAGACACAGAAGGGTGCAAAACTGCACCCTCAGCAATAATTGCAGTTGGATGAATCAAATCCGACATCGAGCAATCACACCCATCATTGCGCGGACTTGTCCGGCCCAACATAGCGCATGGTGCACATCAGCTCGGCCTCGCAAGCGACTTCTTCCCCGACCCGGGCCACGCCTTTGAATTTCCAGATACCGGCGCGGATACGGTCGATGGAGGCTTCCAGCAATAGCTGATCGCCAGGCTCAACCGGACGCTTGAAACGCGCCGAATCAATTCCGACGAAATAATAAATATTATTTTCATCGGGCACCTGCCCCATGGCATCAAACGCCAGCAAACCAGCGGCTTGTGCCAGCGCTTCCAGCATCAACACCCCCGGCATCACGGGGCGGCCAGGAAAATGCCCCATGAAAAACGGTTCATTGAAAGTCACGTTCTTCACCGCCAGAATGCGGGTATTGCGCTCCAACTCAACGACTTTGTCGACCAGCAAGAATGGGTAACGGTGAGGCAGCTGCTTCAGAATTGCGTGAATATCCATCATGATTCTTATTTATCCCCAGTCAAAGCATCCAACGCTTTTTCAAGTTTCTTAATACGTTCGCGCAACTGATAGAGCTGCTTAAACGATGCCGCATTTTTCTCCCATTCCGTATTGGTTTGGAGCGGGAAAATTCCAGTATACAAATCAGGTTTGTGAATAGAGCGCGTGACCATGGAAGTGGGGGAGATACTCGTACCATCGGCAATTTCCAGATGGCCAAGAATATTTGCAGCCCCGCCGATGGAGCAATGGGCGCCAATCCGGGCACTTCCGGCAATGCCGGTATTCCCGGCAATAACCGTATGCGCACCTATTTTGACGTTATGCGCAATCTGCACCAGGTTGTCGATTTTGACCCCGTCGGCAACGACGGTGTCATCCAGGGCACCGCGATCAATGCAGGTATTGGCGCCGATTTCAACGTCATCGCCAATGATGACCGCCCCCAACTGCTCTATTTTGTGCCAACGGCCTGCCTGCTTGGCAAAACCGAAACCATCGGCGCCAACCACCACCCCCGGGTGCAGCAAACAACGCTGCCCGATACGGGACCTTTCGCCGACATGGACATGCGCACGCAACACGGTATGGGCGCCAATCACCGCACCCCGCTCGACAACACACTGCGGGCCAATCGTTGCCGTTGGATCCACCTGTGCTTGCGGATGCACAATGGCCGAGCTGTGAATGCCGACCGGCCAAGCCGCCGGCTGCTGTGCCTGCCATAGCTGGGTCAGACGGGCGAAGTAGGCATAGGGATCTGCCGTCACGATACAGGCACCGTGGGCAAGCGCCGCCTCGCGCATGGCTTCAGCCACGATGACACAGGCCGCCTTGGACTGTGCCAACTGCGCAACATAGCGCGGATTATGCAGAAAGCTGATGCTGCGTGCATCGGCTGTCTCCAGCGGCGCAATCCGTGCAATGACCGTATCCCGCTCGCCGCCCTCCAGGCTTCCGCCCAAGGCATCGACGATCTGACCAAGCCGCAAACTCACTTGCTGTGCCCGCTTACTTGGCAGCGTTCAGGGCCTTGATCACTTTGTCAGTGATGTCATGCTTCGGATTGACGTAGACCGCTTCCTGCAGGATGACGTCGTACTGTTCGGCTTCGGCAACCTGCTGCACCACCTTATTGGCCTGCTCCAGAACACGGGCCAGCTCTTCATTCTTGCGGTTGCCCAGGTCCTCCTGGAACTCACGGCTCTTGCGCTGGAACTCCCGGTCTTGATCGACCAGATCCCGTTGTTTGGCGATACGCTGGCTTTCCGACATGGTCGGGGCATCGCGCTCAAAGGCGTCCGAACCGCGTTTCAGGCTATCACGCAGGCTGATCAGCTCTTTTTCACGCTTGGCAAACTCCTGCTCCAGCTTGGTTTGTGCCGCTTTTGCCGCGTTGGCTTCGCGGAAAACACGATCCGTATTCACAAAACCGGCCTTGAAATCAGCAAAAGCGGAGAAGCTCAGACCGGCCAGCAAGGAAGCGGCGACGATAGTGCGAGTGAATTTTTTCATTAGAAAGAAGTCCCGATTTGAAATTGAATTTTTTGCAATTTATCTTGCGGCTTTTTACGCAAAGGTGTTGCCCAAGCCAAACGCAAAGGCCCCAATGGAGAAATCCAGCTCAGACCAATACCGGCAGAAGCACGGAACTCTCCGGCCCGGATTGGATCATTTTCGGCAAAAACGTTCCCGGCATCCATGAAGGTAAACCAGCGCAGGGTCTTGTCATTGCCGTTGCCAGGGAACGGGGCAATCAACTCAAGGTTCATCACTGCCAGTTTGGCGCCGCCGACAAAAGAGTAAGAGGTGCAGTTATTCGGGGCCCCGGCTTCACCTTGGTAGCAGTAGGAGCGCGGCCCCAGACTCCCTTGATCAAAGCCACGCACCGACCCCAGGCCGCCGGCATAGAAGTTCTTGAAGACCGGAAATTCTTTCCCGCCCAGGCCCTTGCCCCATCCCAGCTCGGTGTTGAAAGCAAAAGTGATCGCCTTGGTGACGGGAATGTATTGCTGGAACTGGTAATTGGCCTTGATGTATTTGAGATCCCCGGCCATCGACCAATCTGCATTCAGGCGCTGGTAACGGCCTTCATTGGGCGCCAGAGCGCTATCGCGAGAGTCGCGCCCCCAACCCAGGGTCAGAGGAATTGCCGTGTTGCTTTTCCCGGAATAGGGGCCGAAGTACATCGGCATGTACTGGCCAGACTTGATACTGGTCTGTTCAGCCCCGATACCAAAGTAAACCGTGTCCAATTCGGTGAAAGGAACACCGAAACGAATCGACGCGCCTTTCGAGACGATTTTGTACATGTCGCTGGTACTGACTTCACTGTCATCGACCACATAGGAGTATGGGCGCGAAGTACGGTAGTACAAGTCGATCGTGCGGGAAACACCGTCCTGCGTGAAATACGGATCGGTGGTGCTCAGCACCAGCGTGCGGTTGTATTTACCCGTATTGACATCAATCCCCAGATAATTACCCGAGCCGAAGGCATTTTCCTGCTTGATACCAAAGCTCAAGGTCACTTTTTCGGCGCTGGAGAAGCCAGCCCCCAAGGTAACCGAGCCTGTCGGCTTTTCCTTGACTGTCGTCACCAGGTCCACCTGATCGGGCGACCCCGGAACCTCCTGGGTATCCATATCCACTTCGGTGAAAAAGCCCAGACGGTCAATACGGTCACGCGACAGCTTGATCTTGTCACCGTCATACCAGGAAGATTCGTACTGGCGGAATTCCCGGCGAATGACTTCGTCACGGGTGCGCTCGTTACCGGCAATCTGAATGCGACGCACGTAAGCACGGCGCGAGGGATCGGCTTGCAGCACAAAACTGACACGGTTGTTTTCCCGATCAATTTCCGGCACAGCCTCGACATGGGCAAAAGCGAATCCGAAATTACTGAAATGGTCGGCAAATGCCTTGGTGGTATCGGTCACCAGCTCTGCGTTGTACGGCTGCCCGGGCTTGATTTTCACCAGAGACTTGAATTCATCATCCCGATCCAGATAGTTGCCTTCCAGCCGGATATCCGAAACAACGAAACGCTCCCCCTCGTGGACATTGATGACCAGGGAGATGTTTTTCTTGTCGGGAGAAATCGCCACCTGGGTGGAGTCGATACGAAAATCGATGTAACCGCGCTTGAGGTAATAAGAGCGCAAGGACTCCAGGTCGGCATTCAGCTTGCTGCGGGCATAACGATTGGACTTGGTATACCAGCTCATCCAGCCACCGGTATCCTGATCCATTTGTTTTTTCAATGCCGACTCGCTGAACGCCTTGGCACCAACGATACGGATCTCGTTGATTTTGGCGGCCTTGCCTTCGACCACCGAGAACGTCAGGTTCACCCGATTGCGCTCCATCGGCGTGACCGTGGTCACGACCTCGGCGCCATAAAGGCTGCGGCTGATGTACTGGCGCTTGAGTTCCTGCTCGGCACGGTCGGCCAGCGCCTTGTCGAAAGGACGCCCTTCGGCCAGGCCAACGTCACGCATGGACTGCACCAGGGCTTTTTTATCGAACTCCTTAGTGCCGACGAATTCCACGTTCGCAATCGTCGGCCGCTCCTCGAGCACGACCACCAGCACGTCGCCATTGGCTTCCAGGCGCACGTCCTTGAACAGGCCCAGGGCAAACAGGGCGCGAATGGCGGCAGCGCCTTTTTCATCGTCGTATTCATCGCCGACGCGCAACGGCATGGACGCAAACACGGTGCCTGCCTCGACACGCTGCAAGCCTTCGACGCGAATATCTTCGACTTTAAAAGGCTCCAGGGCCCAGGCCATTTGGGCCACAGTCAGCAGCGCCGCTGCCGCCACGGCAGTGCGGGCACCAAAGCATTGAACGGGTAGTTTCATGAGAATTCAAGACAGCCTGCGCAGCATTGCGCAGGAAATTTTTGATAAAGCAACCAATCAGTTATGAAGCAAGAAGGCGGTATATATCATTAAAAAGCGCAGTAGCCATCAACAGTACCAACACGCCGATCCCCAACCGTTGCAGTCCTTGCATCCATCTTTCACTGACTGGATGCCCGGTCACCGCCTCCCATAGATAATACATCAGGTGCCCACCGTCCAAGACGGGCAGCGGCAAGAGATTGAGCACCCCCAGGCTGACGCTGATGAGGGCCAGAAACACCAGGTACTGCGTCAGCCCCAGGCTGGCCGATTTACCGGCGTAATCGGCAATGGTCAAAGGCCCGCTCAGGTTTTTCACCGAAGCTTCGCCGACCAGCATCTTGCCCATCATGCGCAGGCTCAGGGCGGCCACATCCCAGGTCTTGGCCGCACCGGCGGCAAAGCCGTCCCACAGGCCGTATTCCACCGTCACCATCTCCGGCGCCGTGCCGATCATGGCCCCGATGCGGCCATAGGGGCCTTGCGGGCCATCGAGCACTTGCGGCATCACGGCCAGTTGCAGCGGCTGTCCGGCACGCTCCAGCGTCCAGGCTTGCGGCCGCCCCTGGGTATTTTGCTGAATGACCTGCCGCAGCTGGGCGCCGTCCTGCATGGGCTGCCCGTCCACGCGGAGCACGGTGTCGCCCGCCAGCAGGCCGGCGGCGCTGGCCGGGCTGTCCGGCAGCACCTCGCCGATGACCGCCGGCATCCACGGCGTGACGATGCCGATGCGCTGCATCAGGGCGGCATCGACCTCATCCGTCTGCACGTTGGACAGGGGCAACAGCACCTGCCGCACATGCATGCCGCGTGCGTCCGTGACCTCCAGCAGCAGATCGCGCCCCTGCAATGCGCCCTGGGTCAGCTCCCAGCGCAGGTCTTCCCAGGAGCGCAGCGCCTGGCGCTCCCCGTCGGCCTGCACCGCCTGCACCCAGTCCTGCGCCTGCAGCCCGGCGCGTTCGGCCATGCTGCCGGCCACGGGGCTGGCGACCACCGCCTTGGGCGCTTGCACCCCCAGCCAGTTGACCATGCTGTAGAGCACCACTGCCAGCAGCAGATTGGCCAGCGGGCCGGCAGCGACGATGGCGGCCCGCGCACGCAGCGGCTGGTTGTTGAAGGCCAGATGGCGTTCCTCGGGGGCCACCGGGCCTTCGCGCTCATCGAGCATCCGCACATAGCCGCCCAGGGGCAGCGCGGCGATGACGAATTCGGTATCCGCCCCTTTCTTGCGCCAGCGCAGCAAGGGCTTGCCCATGCCGATGGAAAAACGCAACACCTTGACGCCACAGGCCACGGCCACGCGGTAGTGGCCGTACTCGTGAATCGCAATCAGCAGGCCCAGCGCCAGGGCAAAGGCCAGAATGGTCAGCAGCATCGCATCCCCTTAGCCCACGGCCCAGCGCCGCACCTGGGTGGCGGCCACGGAACGTGCCTGGGCATCGAGCTCCAGCAGCGCCGCGACGCTGCCCGGGCGCTCCTGCGGCACCAGTTGCGCCAGCGTGGCCTGATTGACGGCCTGGATGCGGTCAAAGCGCAGGCGCTCGTCCAGGAAGGCGGCCACGGCCACTTCGTTGGCGGCATTGAGCACGGTGGTCGTGCCTTCCGGCGCTTGCAGGGCCTGCCAGGACAGGTGCAGGCCGGGGAAGCGCACGGCATCGGCATCCTCGAAAGTGAGTGCAGCCAGCCGGGTGAAATCCAGCGGCTCCACCCCGCTGGCAATGCGCTCGGGCCAGGCCAGCCCGCAGGCGATGGGTACGCGCATGTCCGGCGTGCCCAGTTGGGCCAGGATGGAGCTGTCCTGCAACTGCACCATGGAATGCACGATCTGCTCCGGGTGGATGACGACGCGGATCTGCTGCGGCGCCATGTCGAACAGCCAGCGGGCTTCGATCACTTCCAGCGCCTTGTTCATCATGGTGGCCGAATCGACGGAAATCTTGCGCCCCATGCTGAAGTTGGGGTGCTTGCACGCCTGCGCAGGCGTCACCTGGTGCAGCGTGGCCGGGTCGCGCTGGCGAAACGGCCCGCCCGAGGCGGTCAGGATGATGCTGTGCACGCGCTGCGCCCAGGCGCTGCGGTCTTCGGGCAAGCACTGGAAGATGGCGGAATGCTCGCTGTCGATCGGCAGCAGCGTGCAGCCGTGATCGCGCACCGTTGCCATGAACAGGGCACCGCCGACCACCAGGGCTTCCTTGTTGGCCAGCAGCAAGCGCTTGCCCGCCCGCGCAGCGGCCAGACAGGGGGCCAGGCCGGCTGCGCCGACGATGGCGCCCATGACGGTATCCACCTCGTCATGCGATGCTATGGTTTCCAGTGCATCTGCCGCTTGCAGGACCTTGGTTTTAAGGTCATTTTGCTTTAATTTCCGCGCCAGCTCTGCGGCGTGTGCTGCACTTGCCATCACGGCATAGCGCGGGGCAAAGGCCTGGCACTGGGCCAGCAGGGCATCCACCTGGGTGGCGGCGCTGAGGGCGAAAACTTCAAACTGGTCGGAGTGGCGGCGCACCACGTCCAGCGTACTGGTGCCGATGGAGCCGGTCGACCCCAGCACCGTTAGACGTTGCTTCATATGTCTGCAAACTCTTTGAAAAATCAGGCCACGTAGCTGACCAGCATCATGGCCAGCGGCAAGGTGGGCAGCAAGGCGTCGATGCGGTCCAGCACCCCGCCGTGGCCGGGCAGGAGCTGGCTGCTGTCCTTGACCCCGGCGCTGCGCTTGATAAGCGACTCGACCAGATCGCCGAGCACGCTCATCGCCGTCAGAAACAGCGCCGACAGCACCAGAAAGCCGGTGCCCGCCTGCGCCAGATGGCTATACAGGCTCAGGGACGCGGGCTGCTGGCCGGCATCGCACTGCACCCACACCAGGGCCATGACCAGCACGCCAGCCGCGCCGCCCAGGGCGCCCTCCCAGCTTTTGCCGGGGCTGATGCTGGGGGCCAGCTTGACCCTGACCAGCCGCTGCCCGAAGGCGCGGCCCGTGAAATAGGCAAAGACATCGGCCACCCACACCAACAGCAGCACCGACAGCAGAAAGTTCACCCCCCAGGCCCGCGCCTGCACCATGGCCAGCCCAGCCACCGCCAGGACCAACAGGCCCAGCGGCCAGCGCAGCGCCAGCGGCAGCCGTGCCCACACCGGCACGCCGCTGCGCACCAGAAAACCCGCGCCCAGCACCCAGGCGCTGCCTGCAACCAGCCACAGCAGCGGGTACTGGCCCAGCAGCCAGCCCTGCTGCCAGGCCAGGCCGCCCAGCCCGGCCAGCAGCAGCACGCCGGCCCAGGTGGCCAGGGCACCGACGCCGTTCAGCCGCCCCCACTCCCACGCCCCTGCCGCCACCATCAACACCACGATGGCGTTGAACCCGGCGGTGTTGGGATGCAGCACGGCGGGCAGGAGTACCGCCAGCAGCACCAGGGCCGTAATAACGCGCTGTTTAAGCATCCGAGGTTTCCTTCTGAAGAATAGGGAGTGCGGTTAAAAACATAGCTTTCTCCGCTGATTCAACAACGATTTCAGATATGAAAGGCATTGAAAACGTTGTTAAATCAGTGGGGAAAGCTATCAATTTCACTCTTTACCCGTGACCTGTGCGGAAGTCTGGCCGAAACGGCGCTCCCGTTGGGCAAATTGCGCAATCGCGGCATCCAGGTCCGCTGCATCGAAATCGGGCCAGAGCCGATCGGTGAACAGCAGCTCGGTATACGCCGCCTGCCACAGCAGGAAGTTGCTGATGCGCAGCTCCCCGCCGGTGCGGATGAGCAAGTCCGGATCGGGCACGTGGGCCAGGGCCAGGGCCGCGCCGATATTTTCTTCGGTCGGCGCCTGCCCCTTGGCGGCCACCTTGGCCGCCGCCTGGGCCATGTCCCAGCGCCCGCCGTAGTTGAAGCAGATGTTCAAGATCAATTGCCCGTTCTGCGCCGTGGCCGCTTCGGCCAGGACAAAACCGGCCTGCACCTTGTCCGACAGGCTGGTGCGCTCACCGATGAAATGCAGGCGCACGCCTTCGCGGGCCAGTTCGGGCACTTCGCGCGTCAGCGCCAGCGCCATCAAGTCCATCAGGCCGCTGACTTCTTCCTGCGGGCGGTTCCAGTTCTCGGAGGAAAAGGCGAACACGGTCAGCACCGGCACGCCGCGCTCGATGCACAGGCGCACACAGCGGCGCAGGGCATCCACCCCTTTTTTGTGCCCGGCCAGGCGCGGCAGGAAGCGCCTGGTGGCCCAGCGGCCATTGCCGTCCATGACGATGGCAATGTGCTGCGGCACGGCTCTGGCCTGCGAACTGGGCATTTACACCGCCATGATGTCCTGCTCTTTGGCAGCGACCAGGGTATCGATTTCGGCGATGAATTTGTCGGTCAGCTTCTGGATGTCGGCTTCGCTGCGCTTTTGGTCGTCCTCGGACGCCTCTTTGTCCTTGACCAGCTTTTTCACGCCCTCGTTGGCATCGCGGCGCAGGTTGCGCACGGCGACCTTGGAGGCTTCGCCCTCGGTGCGGGCCAGCTTGGTCATTTCCTTGCGGCGCTCCTCGCTCATCGGGGGCATGGGCACGCGAATGAGATCGCCCAGCGAGGCCGGATTCAGCCCCAGATCGCTTTCGCGGATGGCTTTTTCCACCTTGGCGGCCATGTTCTTCTCCCAGGGCTGCACGCCGATGGTGCGGGCGTCGATCAGCGACAGGTTGGCCACCTGCGACAGCGGCACCATCGAGCCGTAGTAATCCACATGGATGGTATCCAGCAACTGCGGGCTGGCGCGGCCCGTGCGGATGCGCGAGAGGTTGTTTTTCAGCGCCTCGATGGATTGCCCCATCTTGGTTTCGGCATTTTTCTTGATTTCGGCAATGGTCATTTGGCTCACCTCTGAAAACAAACAGCCTTCCATTGTTTGCACAAGGGAAGGCCAGGAAACGTAAAAAGACGATCAGGCAGTCACCAGCGTGCCTTCATCCTCGCCCATCACCACGCGCATCAGTGCGCCCGGCTTGACGATGGAGAACACACGGATCGGCAGCTTCTGATCCCGGCACAGCGCAAAGGCCGTGGCGTCCATGATGCCCAGATTGCGCACGATGGCTTCGTCGAACGACAGTCGGGCGTAGCGCGTGGCAGTCGGATCCTTCATGGGGTCGGCAGTATAAACACCATCGACCTTGGTCGCCTTGAGCACCACTTCGGCACCGATTTCCGCGCCGCGCAGCGCGGCAGCGGTATCGGTGGTGAAGAAGGGATTGCCCGTACCGGCGGCAAAAATCACCACCTTGCCCTCTTCCAGGTACTGCAGGGCCTTGGGGCGCACATAGGGCTCGACCACCTGCTGGATGTCGATGGCCGACATCACGCGGGCCGTCACGCCCTGCTTGCCCATGGCATCGGCCAGGGCCAGGGCGTTCATCACCGTGGCCAACATGCCCATGTAGTCGGCCGTGGCGCGGTCCATGCCGGCCGAACCGCCCGCGATGCCCCGGAAAATATTGCCCCCGCCGATCACCACGGCCACCTGCACGCCCACGCGGGCCACCTCGGCCACCTCGGCGACCATGCGCTCGATGGTGGCCTGGTTGATCCCGAAGGCATCCTCCCCCATCAACGCCTCGCCAGAGAGTTTGAGCAAGATGCGCTGGTGTACGGGTTGTTGTTGGCTCATGGTGATTTCCTGCAAAAAAATGAAACGCGGGGGCAAATTCAGAACGCTTCAGGCCCGATCAGGCGCCCTTGGCAGCAGCCACCTGGGCAGCCACTTCGGCGGCGAAATCGTCGGCCTTCTTCTCGATGCCCTCGCCCACCACGTACAGCACGAAGCTCTTGATGGCGGTGTTCTTGGCCTTGAGCATGGCGCCCACGGTCTGCTTGCCGTCTTCGGCCTTCACGAACACCTGGTCGGCCAGCGAGACTTCCTTCAGGTACTTCTGCACCGCGCCATCGACCATCTTGGCGACGATTTCGGCGGGCTTGCCGGATTCTTCGGCCTTGGCGGCGGCGACGGAGCGCTCTTTCTCGATCAGCTCGGCGGGCACGTCGGCGCTGGTCAGGGCCACGGGCTTCATGGCGGCCACGTGCATGGCCACGTCCTTGGCGGCGGCAGCGTCGCCGTCAAACTCGACCATCACGCCAATGCGCGTGCCGTGCAGGTAAGCGGCCAGGTTGCTGCCGGCAAAGCGCTTGAAGCGGCGGAAGGACATGTTCTCGCCGATCTTGCCGATCAGGCCCTTGCGCACTTCTTCCAGGGTGGGGCCAAAGCCGTCCTGCTCGTAGGCCAGGGCGCCCAGGGCTTCCACGTCGGCGGGATTGTGCTTGGCGATCAGCTCGGCAGCGGCCTTGGCCATGGCGATGAAGCTGTCGTTCTTGGAAACGAAGTCGGTTTCGCTGTTCACTTCGATCAGGGCGCCGACGTTGCCGTCCACAAAGGAAGCGACCACGCCTTCGGCGGTCACGCGGCTGGCGGCCTTGCCGGCTTTGGTGCCCAGCTTGACGCGCAGCAGCTCTTCGGCCTTGGCCATGTCGCCTTCGGCTTCGGTCAGCGCCTTCTTGCATTCCATCATGGGCGCGTCGGTCTTTGCGCGTAGTTCAGCCACCATGCTTGCGGTAATTGCAGCCATTTTGATTCTCCGTATTCAGTTCAATGCTTGAAAAATTGCAGTTACAAAAAGGGGGCTACCAGAGCCCCACTTTGTTCTGCGGTGCATGTCATGCACCTGAGGGCAGCCGAGAGGCTTACCTTGTGTGCTTAGGCAGCGCTGCCTTCTTGCACTTCGACGAACTCGTCGGTGCCTTCGCTGGACACAGCCTGCACCACCTCGTTCAGGCGGGCTTCGCGGCCTTCCAGGACGGCATCGGCAATGCCACGGGCGTACAGGGCCACGGCCTTGGCCGAGTCGTCGTTGCCGGGGATCACGTAGTCGATGCCAGCGGGGTTGTGGTTGGTGTCGACCACGCCGATCAGGGGGATGCCCAGCTTCTTGGCTTCGGAAATGGCGATCTTGTGGAAACCGACGTCGATCACGAAGATGGCGTCCGGCAGGCCGTTCATGTCCTGGATGCCGCCGATGTCCTTTTCCAGCTTGGCCAGTTCACGGGAGAACATGAGCTGTTCTTTTTTCGACAGGGATTCCAGACCGGCTTCCTGCTGGGCCTTCATGTCTTTCAGGCGCTTGATCGAGGTCTTGACGGTCTTGAAGTTGGTCAGCATGCCGCCCAGCCAGCGCTGGTCGACGTAGGGCACGCCGGCGCGTTGGGCCTGCTCGACCACCAGCTCGCGGGCTTGGCGCTTGGTGCCGACCATCAGAACGGTGCCGCCCTTGGCTGCCAGCTGCTTGGCAAATTTCTGCGCGTCCTGGAACATGGGCAGCGTTTTTTCCAGGTTGATGATGTGGATCTTGTTACGCTGACCAAAAATGAAGGGAGCCATTTTCGGATCCCAGAAACGGGTTTGGTGGCCAAAGTGGACACCGGCCTCCAGCATTTCGCGCATGGTGACGGACATAGTTACTCCAGAAGGTTAGGTCTAAAATCCAGTTCGATTTTGCTGCCGCCATTTTGAAAAATACGGCATACAGCAACACCTTGAGGGAACTGGTTTGCTATTTCGCTTGAATTGCTTTGCACGCCCTGCATAGCTGCAAGTAGCAAAGCCTGTCAATTCTAGCATAAACCATGATTTCAGATTTCACTGCCCTGCGCTCGGCGCTGCTGCAGGGCCGCACCACTGCGGCTGCAACCCTGGCTGCCAGCCAGGAACACACCCGCAGCCGCGCCTGCCAGCACGCCTACACCCACCTCGAAGAAAGTCTGCCCACGCCCCTGGCGCTGCAGCGGCCCCTGAGCGGGGTTGCCGTTTCGGTCAAGGCCCTGTTCGATGTGCAAGGCTGGGTCACCCATGCCGGTTCCAAGGTCCTGCAGGGCCAGGCACCCGCCACCCGCGATGCCCTGGCCGTGGCCCGCTTGCGCTCTGCCGGGGCCACTATCCTGGGGCAGACGCACATGGTCGAATTTGCTTTTTCCGGCGTCGGCACCAATCCGCACTACGCCACGCCAGCCGCCCTGGATGGCCTGTGGGGGCAGGCGCTGGGCGACGTGTACGTGCCCGGCGGTTCTTCCTCGGGCGCAGCGGTGTCGGTTGCCAGCGGCAGTGCCTGGGTGGGCCTGGGCTCGGATACGGGCGGATCCATCCGCATTCCGGCCGCCCTCAACGGCCTGGTCGGCTTCAAATCCACCGCCAGCCGGGTGCCATTGCAAGGAACGCTGCCCCTGTCCAGCACGCTGGACACCGCCTGCGCCATCACGCGCAGCGTGCGCGATGCCGTCACGGCGCATGAAATCCTGGCGGCGCGGCGCGTCACGCGCAGCCCCGCACCGCTTTCGGCCTGGCGGCTGGCCATTGCACGCGACTACCTGCTCGATGCCCTCGACCCCGTCGTGGCGCACAGCTTTGCCCGCAGCGTGGAACTGCTGCGCCAGGGCGGCGCACGGATCACCGAAATCGCGCTGCCGGAATTGCTGGAGCTGCCCGGCATCAACGCCCACGGCACCTTCTCTGCCGCTGAAAGCTTTGCCTGGCACCGGGACCTGCTGGCCCAAAACAGTGCCGATTACGACCCGCGCGTGCGCCAGCGCATCGAGGCGGGGGGACGCATGTCCGCCGCCGACTACCTGCACCTGCTGCGCAACCGCCGGGACTGGATAACGCGGGTCAGCGCCCGCATTGCGGGGTACGACGCCATCCTCAGCCCCACCACGCCGATCACCGCGCCCTTGCTGTCCGCCGTGGCCCCGGCCACCGGCCACGACCCGGCGCAGGATGCCCGGCGTGATGCCGCCTTCGTCCACGCCAACGGCCTGCTGCTGCGCAACACCAGCGTGGCGAACATGCTGGACGGCTGCGCCCTGAGCCTCCCCTGCCACCTGCCGGGCGAGCTGCCCATGGGGCTGATGCTCTGGCACGGCGCCGAGCGCGATGACACCCTGCTCGCCCTGGGGCTGTTGGCGGAAAACTGTTTACTCGGTCACGCCGAGCGCCAGGGGGCGCAGCGTTTCTGCCCGCTGGATTGATGCCATGCCCACCCTGCTCGCCCGCGCCGCCCATTCTTTGTTCGACCGCCGCAGCACCCGCGCCCTGGAACAGGCCGCCCTGGCGCTGCACCCCCAACCCAGCCTGATGCAGCGTGCCGGCCATGCCTGCGCCCAGGTGGCCCAGGCCATTGCCCCGCACGCCCGGCGCATCTGGGTGCTGTGCGGCCCCGGCAACAACGGCGGCGACGGCCTGGCTGCTGCTGCCGTGCTGGCTGCCCAGGGGCGGGCCGTCACCGTCACCTGGCTGTGCACACGCGAGTGTTGCAGCGCCGACACCCTGCACGCGCTGCAACAGGCCCAGCGCCAGCCCATCCACTGGAGTCCCTCGCCCGACACGCCCCCTGCGCTGGACGGACACGACCTGATCATCGACGCCCTGCTCGGCCTGGGCCTGCGCCCTGGAGACGCCGATGCACGCATCGCTGCCCTGCTCCAGCACAGCTACACCAGCGCGGCGCACTGCCTGGCGGTAGACCTGCCTTCGGGGCTGGACGCCGACACCGGCCACTGGCAGGCCGGGTATGCGCCCCAGGCGCCGGTGCGCAACCACAGCCGCCATACGGTAAGCCTGCTGGCCCTGCCGCCCGGACTGTTCACTGCCGACGGCCGCGATGCGGCAGGCCAGGTCTGGTTCGATGCCCTGGGGGTGGCCGACCTGCCCATCCC
>CABIIJ010000018.1 GCA_902175065.1 uncultured Comamonas sp.
GCGCCCTCGGCGGCCAGACGCAGGCAGGATGCGCTGCCGATACCACCGCCGCCGCCGGTGACGATGGCGGTCTTGTCTTCAAAGCGTTTCATTGCATGTCCTATGGTTTGCTAGGTTGGTTGGCTTGGCCGATGATGCGGTATAGCAACAGCCAAATAAGTAAATATGTTTACGGAAATTCTAAAACCGAGCTTGGGGCGATGCAAGCCTGAAAACGCATAAAAAGTCATGGTTAACCATGAAAATGGAGAGAAATGCTTCCTGGTTTCATGGTTGTTGTAGGTGTAGTTGTTTGGTATTTGTGGAAATATATTGTTTTAAATTGGCAAATTTTCCTGCTGCCTTCAAAGTGCGGGGAAGGGCTGCCGGGCAGGATGCAGGCGCAAAAAAACCCGCCAGCGGCGGGGTGGGGGAGGGGAGGCAGGTTCTTACAGCAGCCGGGCGATCAGGCCCCCTTCTACCGGCCCGGCCAGCGGCACGCGCACGCGTACCGGGTTGCCGGGGGCGACCTGCACGGGGTCGCCGTCCAGGTTGAACATCTGCTCCAGCTTGACGGTGCGGTTGCCGCTGGGGTGGATGACCTCGATGGTGTCGCCCACGGCAAAGCGGTTCATGGTTTCGATCTCGGCCATGCCATCGGCGTAGCCGCGCACCTGGCCGACGAAGTGGCTGCGCTGCAGCACGCTGGTGCCGGTTTCGTAGTTCTGGTAGTCGTTGGCCGGGCGGCGTTCCAGCAGGCCGCCGGTGTAGCCCCGGTTGGCCAGTCCTTCCAGCTCGGTGATCAAATGCGGGTCGAAGGGGCGGCCCGCCACGGCGTCGTCAATGGCGCGGCGGTAGACCTGGGCGGTGCGGGCGACGTAGTACAGGCTCTTGGTGCGCCCCTCGATCTTGAGGGAATCGACGCCGATCTTCACCAGCCGCTCGACGTGCTCCACGGCCCGCAAGTCCTTGCTGTTCATGATGTAGGTGCCGTGCTCGTCCTCCATGATCGGCATCAGCTCGCCGGGGCGGCCTTTTTCTTCGAGCAGGTACACGCTATCGGCCTGGGGGTGGCGCGACATGGTGGTGCCCTGGAACTGGCTGTCGGCGTCCTCGCGGGATTTGCTGAAGCTGAATCCCTGCTCCATCGGCGTGGCCAGGGCTTCGCCGGTGTTGGGATCGACGGCGGCGTCGTGCGTCTTGTATTCCCAGCGGCAGGCGTTGGTGCAGGTGCCCTGGTTGGGGTCGCGGTGGTTGAAGTAGCCCGACAGCAGGCAGCGGCCCGAGTAGGCGATGCACAGGGCGCCGTGGACGAAGACTTCGATCTCCATGTCCGGGCATTCCTGGCGGATTTTCTCGATCTCGTCCAGCGACAGCTCGCGTGACAGGATGATGCGCGAGACGCCCATCTTCTGCCAGAACTTCACCGTGGCCCAGTTGGTGGTGTTGGCCTGCACCGAGAGGTGAATTTCCTGCGCGGGCCACTTTTCCTTGACCATCATGATCAGGCCCGGGTCGGCCATGATGAGGGCGTCGGGGCCGCAGTCGATCACCGGCTCGATGTCGCGGATGTAGGTGCGCACCTTGTCGTTGTGCGCGATCAGGTTGCTGGTGACGAAGAATTTCTTGCCGCGTGCGTGCGCTTCCCCGATGCCCTGGGCGATCTGCTCCAGGCGGAATTCGTTGTTGCGGGCACGCAGCGAGTAGCGCGGCTGGCCGGCGTAGATGGCATCGGCGCCAAAGTCGTAGGCGGCACGCATCTTGTCGAGCGAGCCGGCGGGCAGGAGCAGTTCAGGGGCTTTCATCGTGGGCGCGATTGTCGTGCAAAGTGGTTTTCCTGCTGGCGGCGGCTGTTTTGCCTGCGGGGCCACGGTGGCGGCAAGGTAACATCCGCGCTTTGTCCAAAACCGAGGGGGAGAGACGCCGTGCAATGCACCCACTGCCAAGCCAGCTTGAAAGAAGGCACCAAGTTTTGCCCGCACTGCGGCCAGATGGCCCAGGCCGAGCCTGCCGCAGGGCTGCCGTGCCCGCAGTGCCAGACGCTGCTCAAACCCGGCGCGAAGTTCTGCAACCACTGCGGCGCCACCGTGGCTGCCGTGGCGGCGGCCAGTGCCGCGCCCGCAGCGCCGAATACTACGGATTCAGTAGCTTCTTCCACGCCTGTAGAGCCGGTTTCAGATACAAAACCACCGCTACCACCCTTGTTCCCTGCGGAACAAGCTACAAAAATGGGAAGCAACCTGGCTTTGTGGATTGGCCTGGCGATTGCGCTGTTCGGGGCCATCACCCTGGCGGTTTACTTCGTCATGGGCAACAGCGGCCCGGCCCCGCAGAAGATCGGCCCGATGGAGCTGCCGACCCCGCCGGTCGTGGAGCAGGCCTCGCCGCCTGCCGATAGCCTGCCCGAAGCCCAGCAGCCGCAGCTGGTGCCCAGCGTGCCCCTGCCGGGCGAAGCGGCAGAGGCTGCTGCCGATACTGCCCCCGTAACGCAAGTCACCCCCGTGCAAGCCGCCCCGGCCAGGCCCGCCCCGCAGCCCAAACCGGTGACACGCCCCGTGCCCAAGCCCGCGCCCGAGCCGCTGCCTCAGCCGGAAGCACCCGCCGCCCCCGCGCCGGTGCCGCAGGAGGCTGCGGTCAAAACCTGCGCCCAGGCCGGTCTGCTGATGCGCCCGGTCTGCGCCGTGGAAGGGCCGCGCACTTTCTGGAAGTGCGCCCCCGACGGCAAGCGCTGGGACAACAATATCCCCGGCTGCCGCCGCAGCGAGGAAAACTGAACGGATAGGGTCTGATCTGACGTGAAAAAGAAAGGCAGCTTGCAAAGCTGCCTTTTTTTCATGATGCTGCGCTGCCGCGTTATTGCGCCAGCAACTGCCGCAGCACGAACGGCAGGATGCCGCCGTGGCGGTAGTAGGCCACCTCGATGGGGGTGTCGATGCGCAGCTTCACCGTCAGCTGCTGCTGCGAGCCGTCGGCGCGGTGGATGACCACCCGGGCCTGGCTTTGCGGGGCCAGGTCGGCGGGCGGGATCACGTCCACGCGCTCGTCGCCTTGCAGGTTCAGGCTTTCCCAACCGTCGCCGGGCAGGAACTGCAGCGGCAGCACGCCCATGCCGACGAGGTTGGAGCGGTGGATGCGCTCGAAGCTTTTGGCAATCACGGCCTGGATGCCCAGCAGCTGCGTGCCCTTGGCCGCCCAGTCGCGGCTGGAGCCGGTGCCGTATTCCTCCCCGGCAAAAATCACCGTGGGCGTACCGGCGGCCTGGTAGAGCATGGCGGCATCGTAGATGGGCATTTTTTCGCTTTTCCCGTTGTCGCTGTGGTACAGCGTCACGCCGCCTTCCTCGCGCGAGCCGCCTGCCAGCGGCGGGATCATCAGGTTCTTGATGCGCACGTTGGCAAAGGTGCCGCGCATCATCACCTCGTGGTTGCCCCGGCGCGAGCCGTAGCTGTTGAAGTCGGCCTTGGCCACGCCGTGCGCCTTGAGCCACAGCCCGGCGGGCGAGCTTTCCTTGATCGCCCCGGCCGGGGAGATGTGGTCGGTGGTGATCGAATCGCCGAACAGCGCCATGATGCGGGCGCTGCGGATGGGCTGCGCGGGCGAGGTGGTGTCGGGCGCGAGGCTGAAATCCTCGAAGAACGGCGGTTGTGCGATGTAGGTGCTGGTCGGCCAGTCGTAGGTGTCGCCGGTGACGCCTTCGATGGCTTCCCACAGGGCGCCGGGTTCGGTCCTGACCTTGGCGTAGTTGGCGCGGAAGGCCTCGCCCTGCATGGCGCTGGCAACCAGGGCCTGCACCTCGCGGTCGCTGGGCCAGATGTCGCGCAGGTAGACGCTCTGGCCGTCCTTGCCGGTGCCCAGCGGGTCTTTTTGCAGGTCGAGGCGCACCGTTCCGGCAATGGCGTAGGCCACGACCAGCGGCGGGCTCATGAGGAAGTTGGCCTTGATGTTGGGGTGAATCCGCGCCTCGAAATTGCGGTTGCCCGACAGCACCGAGGCGCACACCAGGTTGTTGCGGGTGATCACGTCGTTCAGCTCGGGCGTCAGATCGCCCGCATTGCCGATGCAGGTGGTGCAGCCGTAGCCGGCCAGGGCAAAGCCGAGTTTTTCCAGCGCGGGCAGCAAGCCGGTATCGGTCAGATACTGGGTGACGACACGCGAGCCGGGGGCCAGCGAGGTCTTGATGTGCGGCTGCACCGTCAGGCCCGCTGCCACCGCCTTTTGCGCCAGCAACCCGGCGGCCAGCAGCACGCTGGGGTTGCTGGTGTTGGTGCAGCTGGTGATGGCGGCAATCAGCACGTCGCCATCGCCAATGCCCTGGCTGCTGGCGTGCGAGCCGTCGATTTCGCACACCGACGGCTTGTGCTCCTCGCTGTGGGCGCTGCTGAGGGTGGGGCGGTTGCCGTCCATTTCCACTACCGAGCGCGGGGCGCCCAGATCGGGGCTGGTGCCGTTGTCGGCGGGGCCGCCTGCGCCGCATTCGATGGCAAAGCGCTGGCCCAGGCGCTCGGCGGGCAGGTTGAAGCCGTTGTCGGCCATGGGGGCGGAAAAGAGCTGGTCGAACTTGCCGGCCACGTTTTCCAGCGCAATGCGATCCTGCGGGCGCTTGGGGCCGGCCACGCTGGGGCGGACGGTGGACAAGTCCAGCGTTACCACGCGCGAATAGTCCAGCTCCCCGGCCCGGGGCACGCCAAACAGCCCCTGGGCGCGGAAGTAGGCTTCGAAGTCGGCAATCGCCTGCGCACTGCGGCCCGTGCCCCGGAAGTAGTCCAGGGTTTTGTCATCGACGGGGAAGAAACCCATGGTCGCGCCGTATTCCGGCGACATGTTGCCGATGGTGGCGCGGTCGGGCACGGACAGGCTGGCCGTGCCGGCGCCGAAGAATTCGACGAACTGGCCGACGACCTTTTCCTGGCGCAGGCGTTCGGTAATGGTCAGCACCAGGTCGGTGGCCGTCACGCCCTCGCGCAGCTGGCCGGTCAGCTCGAAACCGACCACATCGGGAGTGAGGAAGTAGACCGGCTGGCCCAGCATGGCGGCCTCGGCCTCGATGCCGCCCACGCCCCAGCCGACCACGCCGATGCCGTTGATCATGGTGGTGTGGCTGTCGGTGCCGACCAGGGAGTCGGGGTAGCAAATGCCGTCTTTCGTTTGATGGACACCGGGGGCCAGGTATTCCAGGTTCACTTGGTGGACGATGCCAAAGCCCGGCGGCACCACGCCGAAGGTGTCGAAGGCCTGCATCCCCCATTTCATGAACTGGTAGCGCTCGTGGTTGCGCTTGAATTCGAGCTGCATGTTCTGCCCCAGCGCCTGCGGGGTGCCGTAGTGGTCCACCATGATCGAGTGGTCGACCACCAGATCGACCGGCACCAGCGGCTCGACCGCCTGGGGCGCCTTGCCCAGTTGCTGCGCCGCTGCACGCATGGCGGCCAGATCGACCAGCAGGGGCACGCCGGTGAAGTCCTGCAGCACCACGCGGGCGACGACGAAGGGAATTTCCTCGGTGCGTTCGGCCTGGGGCTGCCAGTTGGCCAGCTGGGCGACGTGCTCGGGCAGGACCTTGGCCCCGTCGCAGTGGCGCAGCACGGCTTCGAGCACGATGCGCAGCGACACCGGCAGCCGCGCCACGTTGGGAAATTGCCTGGCCAGCGCGGGCAGGGAATACAACTGGCCCTGGCGGCCTTGGCCCAGGGCCAGGGGCTGGAGGGTGGAAGCAAATGCGTGGGACATGGCGAGATCCTTTCTGTAAGCCGTAACGGAAAGCAGTCACCGGCCCATTGTGCCCCTGCGATCCCGGCGACCCCTGCACCACCATACGGAAAGACCATTACCCGCGTGCCAACAATAAGTCGAGCGCAGTTTTACCATCGGTAGTTGTTCGGGTTTACCAGGTTCTCCAAAAATACTATGCAAGCACTGTGGATGGTGGCGGGCGCGTTCCTTTTTGCCACCATGGGCGTTTTCGTCAAATACGCCAGCGCCTCGTTCACGACGGCGGAAATCGTTTTTTACCGGGGGCTGATCGGCATGGCCGTGCTGTGGTGGCTGGCCCGCCGCCAGGGCATCGGCCTGGCCACGCGCCACCCGTGGATGCACGGCTGGCGTTCGCTGGTCGGCGTCACGGCCATGTCCGGCTGGTTCTATGCCATCACCAAGATGCCCCTGGCCACGGGGATGACGTTCAACTACATGAGCAGCCTGTGGATTGCCGCCTTTCTGGTCGCCGGCGCCCTGTGGACGTGGCGGCCGGGCCATACCGGGGCGCGGCGTTCGCTGAATATCCCGCTGCTGGGGACAATCGTCATGGGCTTTGTCGGCGTGCTGCTGTTGCTGCAGCCCAGCTTTGCCCGGCAGCAGGGCGTGGCGGCGCTGGCGGGGCTGTCTTCGGGGGTGCTGTCGGCCATGGCCTACATGCAGGTGTCGGCCCTGTCCCGCGCCGGGGAGCCGGAGGCGCGTACCGTGTTCTATTTCTGCCTGGGCTGCGCGGTCGGCGGCGGGGCCGTCATGCTGGGCTGGGGCGTCTCGCCCTGGCCGGGCATCGGGCAAAGCCTGTGGCTGCTGCCCGTGGGCATCCTGGCAGCCGGCGGGCAGTTGTGCATGACGCGGGCCTATGCCACGGCGCAAACCCCCCGGGCCACGCTGGTGGTGGCCAACCTGCAATACACCGGGCTGATTTTTGCCAGTGCGTACAGCCTGGTGTGGTTCGACGACCAGATCAACCTGCTGGGCTGGCTGGGCATGGCCCTGGTGGCCGCCAGCGGCATTGCGGCCACCGTGCTGCGTGCCCGCAGCAAGGCCCCCGCGCCTGCGGTGGCAGAGGCGCCGATGGCCGCAGCATCCACTGCCGGGCGCTAGGGGATCCTCTGCACGAATCGCCGCGCCGCCCGCATCTGCGGCCTCGGGCGGTCTGCGGCGTTCCAAATCCTCGCGATAGCTGCGGCTATCCCTGCGGTTTGCGCCTTGCAGCCCATCCCGATCCGCAGCGCAGGCTTACCGCTCGATTCGTGCAGAGGATCCCTGGCGTTACGTGTCGTCGTAGTGCGGCAGGGGGCGGCGGCACAATAGGCGTTTTCGTTCTGGAAGATCGTCTATGACCAGCGCCTTGTCTTTTCCCCTGTTGATTTCTGTCGCCCAATTGCAATCCCTGCAGGCCGGCGGCCAGCCGCTGATGGTGTTCGATTGCAGCTTCGATCTGGCCCAGCCCGGCGCGGGTCTGCTGCAGTACCGGGAGGCGCATGTCCCCGGCGCGGTCTATGCCCACCTGGATGAGAGTCTGAGCGCCGCCGCAGGCGATGCCGCCGCCAGCGGGGGCCGCCATCCGCTGCCCAGCCGCGAGGCGTTTGCCGCCTGGCTGCGCAGCGTCGGCTTTCGCAGCGACATGCAGGCGGTGGTTTATGACCGCCAGGGGGTGAACTACTGTGGGCGCCTGTGGTGGATGCTCAAATGGGCCGGGCACGAGGCCGTGGCGGTGCTCGATGGCGGGCTGCAAGCCTGGCAGGCCGCAGGCGGTGCGGTGGAAAGTGGTGCTGGCCCGGCGTATGCCCCTGGGGATTTTGCGTTGCAAGCGCCGCTGCGCCGTCTGGTCGGTGTCGATGCCGTGCAGGCCCAATTGGGCAGTGCCGTGCAGACCATCGTCGATGCCCGTGCCCCGGCGCGTTTTCGGGGCGAGGTGGAGCCGCTGGACCCTGTGGCCGGACACATTCCCGGCGCGTTGAACCGCCCGTTCACCGACAACATCGCCCTGGATGGCCGTTTCAAGCCTGCCGCCCTGCTGCGGGCCGAGTTCGACGCCCTGCTGGCCGGGCGCGATCCGGCCAGCGTCGTCCACCAGTGCGGCAGCGGCGTCAGCGCCGTGCCCAATCTGGTCGCGATGGAAGTGGCAGGATTTGCGCCGACGGCCTTGTTTGCCGGGAGCTGGAGCCAGTGGTGCAGCGACCCCGGCCGCCCCTGCGCCCAGGGCGCTTGATGGCGTTGCGGCGGCGGTATGGACCGCAGTAGGCTGCAGTAGGGGGCAAGCACCCTGCTTTTCCCCCCATGCAGCCGCAGTCGCTGCGGCATGATGCAGGCTTCCTGGGCGTGTCGTTCCTTTTTGCGGTGCGATGGCAAAGCCCGGGGCTGGTGGGAAAAACCCCGGTTATTCCGGCTTTGCGGTCTTCCCTGCTAGGGTTACAGTAGCGTTCAAAATAAGGCAGCGGGTTCTGGCGGCCAGCCTGCTGTAAGAAAAAATCCTACATGCTCCGCACCTTTCGCTGACACGGCACTCCCGCTCTTTCTGACCCAAGGTATGGGCGCACGCTGACTCAAGTTCCCCCGGCCCTTTGGCCACAATTGCTTCCAACAACAGCGCGGTACGAAAACCGCACAACAGGCAGCCCGGCTGCCGGACTGGAAAGGAAGCACCATGAGCAACGAACAACTTCTCGCCGAAATCCGCGAAGCCAATCTGACTTACCTGATGCTGGCGCAAAACCTGATTCGCCAGGACAAGGCCGAAGCCATTTTCCGCCTGGGCCTGAGCGAAGAAGCCTGCGACCTGCTGGTCACCCTGTCTGCCGGGCAGGTGCTGAAGCTGGCCTCGCGCAACACCTTGCTGTGCAGCTTCCGCGCCGACGATGAAATGGTCTGGAGCCTGCTGACCAACCACAGCAGCAACAAGAACACCAACGACACCTTGAACACCCTGCACGCCAATATCGTCATGGCCAGCCGGGTTTCCGAAGTGCTGTAAGCCGCCGTCCGAATATTCGCTGAAGGAGTATCGCCATGACTGCTGCTGCCGCCACCGCCAAAAGTGTCCTCAATGAATCCCGCCAGATCGAACGCGCCGCCATGCTGATCGAAATGGGCGCCCGGATGCAGGTGCTGGAATCGGAAACCTCGCTGTCCTACGAGCGCCTGATCCGCCTGTACAAGGAGATTGCGGGCAAGTCCCCCTCCAAGGGCCAGCTGCCGTTCTCCACCGACTGGTTCCTGACCTGGCAGGAAAACATCCACAGCTCGCTGTTCCTGAACATCTACGAATACCTCTCCAAAGGGGTCGATGCCGACCCGATCGAAGTGCTCACCAAGGCCTACCGCCTGTATATGGAGCAGGTGCAGACGCTGGAGCTGGAGTGCCTGCTGTCCTTCACCCGCGCCTGGCGCCTGGTCAAGTTCGTCGATGCGCAGATGCTGACCCGCACCAAGTGCAGCAAATGCACCGGCATGTTCGTCACCGAGATGTACGAAAACGCCAAGCATTACGAGTGCGGCCTGTGCAACCCGCCTGCCCGTGCCGGCAAGAGCAAGGCAGCCGGCGCACTGGCGCTGCACTGAACCGTTTTTTTCCTTTCCCTTCTTGATGCCCGGCAGTTTCTGCCGGGTTTTTTTTCGTGGCTGGGCCGGGTTACTTCAGCACATCGCCCAGGTTGACGTACTTCACTTCCAGGTACTCGTCCATGCCCTGGTGGGCGCCCTCGCGGCCCAGGCCGGATTGCTTGACGCCGCCGAAGGGCACCTGTTCGCTGCCCAGCAGGCCGATGTTGACGCCGACCATGCCGTATTCCAGCGCTTCGCTCACGCGGATGATGCGGCCGATGTCGCGGCTGTAGAAGTAGCTGGCCAGGCCGAATTCCGTGGCGTTGGCGGCCTCGATGGCTTCCTGCTCGGTCTGGAAGCGGAACACCGGCGCCAGCGGGCCGAAGGTTTCCTCGCGGGCCACGCGCATGTCCCGGGTGGCGTTGGCGATCACCGTGGGTTCGAAGAACTGGCCTTGCAGCCGCTGGCCGCCGGTGACGATGCTGCCGCCCCTGGCGACGGCATCGGCAATGTGCTCCTGCACCTTGTCCAGCGCGGCGGGTTCGATCAGCGGGCCTTGCGTCACGCCCGGCTCGAAGCCGTTGCCCACTTTCAGGCCCTTGACGCGCTCGGCCAGCTTGGCGACGAAGGCGTCGTAGACGCCCTCCTGCACGTACAGGCGGTTGGCGCAGACGCAGGTCTGGCCGGCATTGCGGTATTTGCTGGTCATGGCGCCTTCCACGGCGCTGTCCAGGTCGGCGTCGTCGAACACGATGAAGGGGGCGTTGCCGCCCAGCTCCAGCGCCAGCTTCTTGATGGTGGGGGCGCACTGCGCCATCAGGATGCGGCCCACTTCGGTCGAACCGGTAAAGCTCAGGTGGCGCACCACCGGGCTGTCGCACAGCACCTTGCCCACGGCGGCGGCATGCTCGGTGGGCACCACGTTGATCACGCCCTGCGGGATACCGGCGCGGTGGGCCAGCTCGGCCAGGGCCAGGGCGCACAGCGGGGTGAATTCGGCGGGTTTCACCACCACGGTGCAGCCCGCAGCGATGGCCGGGGCGACTTTGCGCGTGATCATGGCCACGGGGAAGTTCCAGGGCGTGATGGCGGCGCAGACGCCGATGGACTGGCGCAGCACCATGGCGCGGCGGTCGGGCGCGAAGCTGGGCACGGTTTCGCCGTAGGTGCGCTTGGCTTCCTCGGCGTACCACTCGACGAAGCTGGCGCCGTAGACGACTTCGCCCGTCGCCTCGGCCAGCGGCTTGCCCTGTTCGGCGGTCATCAGGCGGGCCAGGTCGCCCTGGTGTGCCAGGATCAGCTCGAACCATTTGCGCAGCAACTGGCTGCGCTGCTTGTGCGTCAGGCTGCGCCAGGCGGGCAGGGCCGCCTCGGCGGCGTCGATGGCCTGCTGCGTGTGGGTGGCCGTGAGGTTGGCGACCTGGGCCAGTTCCAGGCCGGTGGCGGGGTCGGTGACGGCAAAGGTGTCGCTCCCCTCGACCCAGGCGCCGTCGATGTAGCCGGCGGTCTTGAGCAGGGTGGGGTCCTTGAGCTGGTGCAGGGGCGAGTGGTGGGGGGTCATGTCGGTCTCGGTAATGGGTTGGGAAAAAACGCGGAGAGCACGCGCAGCAGCGGGCCAGTGTAGGAAAGCGGCAGGCCCTGCGTGTGCGATGGGGTCAGGAGGCCAGCGCTGGTGCTGCGGTTTCCGTTGGCAGCCAGTCGCGCAGCACCTCCTCGGTGTGCTGGCCCAGCAGCGGCGGGGCCATGCGGTATTGCACGGGCGTGGCGCTCAGGCGCACCGGGCTGGCGACGGTGGCGACCGTGCCCAGCGGGTGCGGCAGGTCGACCCGGATGCCCCGGGCCTGCACCTGCGGGTCGGCAAATACCTGGTCGAGCCGGTTCACCGGGCCGCAGGGCACGTCGGCCTGCTCCAGTGCGCCGACCCATTCGGCGGTGGTGCGCATGACCGTCGTCTGGCGCAGCAGCGGAATCAATACGGCGCGGTGCCGGACGCGCTGCGGGTTGGTGGCAAAGCGCTCGTCCTGCGCCCATTCCGGGTGGCCGGCCACTGCGCAGAAGCGGGCGAACTGGCCGTCGTTGCCCACGGCCAGGATCATGTCGCTGTCGGCAGTGGGAAAGCTCTGGTAGGGCACGATGCTGGGGTGGGCGTTACCCATGCGGCGCGGCACCAGGCCGCCGACCAGGTAGTTGGCGGCCTGGTTGGCCAGGGCGGCTACCTGCACGTCCAGCAGCGCCGTGTCGATGTGCTGGCCCAGGCCGGAGCGGCTGCGCTCCTGCACCGCTGCCAGGATGCCGATGGTGGCGTACAGGCCGGTGAGGATGTCGGTCAGCGCGACGCCCACCTTTTGCGGGCCGGCGCCGTCTTCACCGTCGGGCACGCCGGTAATGCTCATCAGCCCGCCCATGGCCTGGATCAGAAAGTCGTAGCCGGGCCGCGCGGCATAGGGGCCGTCCTGGCCGAAGCCGGTGATGGAGCAGTAGATCAGGCGCGGGTTGAGGGCGTTCAGGCTGGCGTAGTCCAGGCCGTATTGCGCCAGGCCCCCGGTCTTGAAGTTTTCCAGCACGATGTCGGCTTTTGCGGCCAGTTGCTGCAATTGCTGCTGCCCGGCGGGGCTGGCCATGTCGATGGCGATGGAGCGCTTGTTGCGGTTGGCGCAGAGAAAGTAGGCCGATTCGCGCGTCGGCTGGCCGTCGGCATCCTGAAGGTAGGGCGGGCCCCAGGCGCGGGTGTCGTCGCCGCTGCTGGGGCGCTCGACCTTGACCACGTCGGCGCCCAGATCGCCCAGGATCTGGCTGGCCCAGGGGCCGGCCAGCACGCGGGAGAGATCGAGCACGCGCATTCCGGCCAGGGGCTGGGAGCGGGGGGAAGGATTTGTCATGGCAGGTATTTCAGAAAAAATAAAGGAGCTGCTACCGCTTGTATATAAAGGATTTCAAAATAAAAACCATTTGAAATCGTTAAATAATAAGCGGTAACAGCTCCTTTATAAGGAGTTTGAACCGGTTCCTAGAACGCCGCAATGCCGGTCTGGGCACGGCCCAGGATCAGCGCGTGGATGTCGTGCGTGCCCTCGTAGGTGTTCACCACCTCCAGGTTCACCAGATGGCGGGCCACGCCAAACTCGTCGCTGATGCCGTTGCCGCCGAGCATGTCGCGGGCAGTGCGGGCGATGTCCAGCGCCTTGCCGCAGTTGTTGCGCTTGAACAGGCTGGTGATTTCCACGGCGGCGGTGCCCTCGTCCTTCATGCGGCCCAGGCGCAGCACGCCTTGCAGGCCCAGGGTGATTTCGGTTTGCATGTCGGCCAGCTTTTTCTGGATGAGCTGGTTGGCCGCCAGCGGCTTGCCGAACTGCTGGCGGTCCATGGTGTACTGGCGGGCGGTGTGCCAGCAGGCTTCGGCCGCGCCCATCGCGCCCCAGGCAATGCCGTAGCGGGCGCTGTTCAGGCAGGTGAAGGGGCCTTTCAAGCCACGCACTTCGGGGAAGGCGTTTTCTTCGGGCACAAACACCTGGTCCATGACGATCTCGCCGGTGATGCTGGCGCGCAGGCCCACCTTGCCGTGGATGGTGGGGGCAGAGAGGCCCTTCCAGCCCTTTTCCAGCACAAAGCCGCGAATGGCTCCGGCATCGTCCTTGGCCCAGACGACAAACACATCGGCCACCGGGCTGTTGGTGATCCACATCTTGCTGCCGGTGAGCTGGTAGCCGCCGTCCACCTTTTTGGCGCGGGTGACCATGCCACCGGGGTCGGAGCCGTGGTTGGGCTCGGTCAGGCCAAAGCAGCCGATCCATTCGCCGCTGGCCAACTTGGGCAGGTATTTTTGTTTGGTTTCTTCGTTGCCAAATTCGTAGATGGGCACCATCACCAGCGAGGACTGCACGCTGGCCATGGAGCGGTAGCCGGAATCGACGCGCTCGATCTCACGGGCAATCAGGCCGTAGCTGACGTAGTTCAGGCCGGGGCCGCCGTATTGCTCGGGGATGGTGGGGCCGAGCAGGCCCAGCTCGCCCATCTCGCGGAAGATGGCCAGGTCGGTTTGCTCCTTGCGGAAGGCTTCCAGCACGCGGGGCGCGAGCTTGTCCTGGCAGTAGGCGGCGGCGGCCTCGCGCACCATGCGTTCTTCGTCGGTCAGCTGCTGGTCGAGCAGCAGCGGGTCGGCCCATTGGAAAGCGGTACGGGTGGTTTTCTGGAGCATGTGGGGATTTCCTTCCGGATATAAAAAAACAAGGGGTATCAGGTGGCGCTGGCCTCGGCCCGCAGGCCGGTCTGGGATGCCTGGGGAGCCGGAGTGGCCCGCTGGCCGCCGATGTTGAACTTCTGCGCCACCAGGCCCATGAGGACGATCACGGCGGCCAGCATGGAGGTGTAGACCACCTCGGTGCGGTAGGTGCCTTCCCACACCATCACCACCAGCGCGGCGGGGATGGCGAAGATCACGGCATAGGTCAGCCAGGGGAACAGCCACATTTTGAACGTGATCGGGGTCTTGGCGGCGTCCAGCTTCTGGCGCATCTTGAGCTGGGAGATGGCGATGCACAGATAGACATACATGGCGACGGTGCCGGTGGCCGACATCAGCACGTCGTAGATGTCCATTTTCTCGGTGGCCGTCAGGTAGATGGCGACGAAGGCGAACACGCTGGACACCAGCACGCCCACCCAGGGGCTGCCGCTGTGCCTGCCGGTGATCTGCATGATGCGGTGGGCATCGCCCCGGCGCGAGAGCGAATACAACATGCGCGAACAGGTATACAGGGCCGAGTTGAAGCAGCTGCAGACCGAAGTCAGCACCACGAAGTTGACGATGTGGCGGGCCTCGGGAATGCCCAGGCGCGTCAGCGTGACGGTGTAGGTGCCGTGCGTGGCCTGTTGCAGCAGCGGGTCGTCGTAGGGCACCAGGCAGACGGCGATGAAGATGGAGCCGACGTAGAACAGGATGATGCGCCACACCACGGATTTGGTGGTCTTGACGATTTCCTTGCTGGGGTTTTCCGACTCGGCGGCCGCCACCGTGACGATTTCTGCGCCGATGAAGGCGAACATCACCCCGAGCATGGCCGTCACCACGGCACCGAAGCCGTTGGGCATGAAGCCCTCTTTGGTCAGGTGGGTGAACCCGACGGCATCGGGCTGGCCCCAGGGCCACAGGTGGGTCAGGGCCAGCAGGCCGATGATCAGGAAGACGACGATGGCCGTGACCTTGATGAGCGCAAACCAGAATTCGAATTCGCCGTAGTTCTTCACCTTCATCAGGTTCACCAGCACCAGCGAGACGGTGACGACCAGCATGTAGCCCCAGATCGGAATCATCGGGAACCAGTCGTGCAGGATCTTGCCCGCCACATACGCTTCCCAGCCCATGAGCAGCGCCCAGAAGTACCAGTACAGCCAGCCGATGGTGAAGCCCGCCCAGCGGCCGATGGCGCGGTCGGCATAGGTCGAGAAAGAGCCGGTATCGGGCTGCGCCACGGCCATCTCGCCCAGCATGCGCATGACCAGCACCACGACGATGCCGCCCGCGATGTAGGCCAGGATGGCCGCCGGCCCGGCATTGGCAATCACCTTGCCCGAGCCGATGAACAGCGCCGCGCCGATCACGCCCGCGATCGAGATCATGGTGAGGTGGCGCGAGCGCAATCCGTTTTTCAGTGCGGTACCGCTGCGGGCGCCACAGGCTGCTTGTGTTGTCATGATGTCTCCTCGTTTATTTTCGTATGGGGGGAAGCGCAGGGGCTTCGATAAACGTCGGGGTGCGGCTCCCCCCGCACGGGAGGGGAATGCGCCGGGCATGGCCGGGCGCCCGCGCCGGGGGCGGCTGCCCCCGGATGCAGTGGATTCGGGCTTGTTGGGCCTGTCAGGCCTGCTTGGCGGCGGCGATGCTGGCGGCCAGGATGTCCAGCCCCTCGTCCAGCAGCGCATCGCTGGCCGTCAGCGGCACCAGGATGCGCAGCACGTTGCCGTAGGTGCCGCAGGTCAGCAGGATCAGGCCCCGGCGGGCGGCTTCGGCGCTGACCGCCTTGGCCAGCTCGGGGGCCGGCTGCTGCAGGTCGCCGTTCTTGCACAGCTCGACGGCCACCATGGCCCCCAGGCCGCGGATGTCGGCCAGCTCCGGGTGCTTTTCGGCCATGGCTTCGAGCTTGGCCACCATCTGCTGGCCCACGGTGCGCGAGCGCTCCAGCAGGTTGTCCTGCGCAAAGGTGTCCATCACGGCCAGGGCCGCCACGCAGGCGATCGGGTTGCCCGCATAGGTGCCGCCCAGGCCGCCGGGCGCGGGGGCGTCCATGATGTCGGCGCGGCCCGTGACGGCGGAGATGGGGAAGCCCCCCGCCATCGACTTGGCCAGGGTGATCATGTCCGGCACCACGCCGCTTTGCTCGATGGCATAC
The DNA here is from genome assembly GCA_902175065.1 of uncultured Comamonas sp. Lineage (GTDB taxonomy): Bacteria > Pseudomonadota > Gammaproteobacteria > Burkholderiales > Burkholderiaceae_C > Comamonas. Next base: position 15,660 of record CABIIJ010000018.1, read on the forward strand.
CAGGTGCCGGTGCGCCCGGCGCCGGTCTGCACCTCGTCCACGATCATCACGATGCCGTGCTGGTCGCACACCGCGCGGATGTGTTCCAGCAGCGCACGCGGCGCGGGGTTGAAGCCGCCTTCGCCCTGCACCGGCTCGATGATGATGGCCGCCACGCGGCCGGGTTCGATGTCGTTCTTGAAGATCTGCTCGATGGACTCGATGGCATCCTCCACCGTCACGCCGCGCTTGGGGTTGGGGAAGCGGGCGTGGAAGATTTCACCGGGGAAGGGGCCGAAGCCGGCCTTGTAGGGCACGACCTTGCCCGTCAGCGCCATGGTCAGCGAAGTGCGGCCATGGTAGGCGCCGGTAAAGGCAATCACGCCGCCGCGCCGGGTGTGGCAGCGGGCGATCTTGACGGCGTTCTCCACCGCCTCGGCGCCGGTCGAGAGGAACACGGTCTTCTTGGCGAAGTTGCCGGGGGCCTTGTCGTTCAGGCGCTCGGCCAGTTCCACGTAGCTTTCGTAGGCCAGCACCTGGAAGCAGGTGTGGGTGAAGCGCTGCATCTGCGCCTGCACCGCTTCCATGATCTGCGGATGGCGGTGGCCGGTGTTGAGCACGGCGATGCCACCGGCAAAATCGATGTAGCGCTTGCCTTCCACGTCCCAGATTTCGGCGTTGTCGCCCCGGTCGATGAAAATCTGGTGGGTGTGGCCCACGCCGCGCGGAATGGCTGCTTCGCGGCGGGCGTACAGGCTGGCGTTGGTGGTCTTGGTGGTGTCGAGCATGGCTTCCTTGCAGGTTGGAGAACAGTGGAAGCCATTCTGTCGATCACCCCCAGGGGCTAACATACACAGCTTCTGCCGGGGCTGGCAGGTACTGTGCAGGCCGTGTGGACAGTACAAACAAACCCGCTCCGCAATAACCCTGACCCCTGCTCCTTGATCCCCTGCGTAGCAGCCCGCCCAGGCTGCTTTTTGCCATGTTCGTGCTCGATTCTTCCTCCTCCGTGTCCCTGGTCCAGCAGATCGTGGACGGTTTCAGCCGCCTTGTCGAAGAGGGGGCGCTGCGCTCCGGCGCCAAGCTGCCGTCCATCCGGCAGTTCGCCCATGCGCACGGGGTGAGCGTCTACACCGTGGTCGACGCCTACGACCGGCTGGTGGCGCAGGGCTATTTTGTCTCGCGCCCGCACCTGGGTTTTTTCGTGCGCCGACGCCGACAGGACGATGGCCAGGTGCCCGCCGCCGGGGGCCGCTACGACTTCGATTCGATGTATTACATGCGGCGCATCTTCGAGCACCGGGGCCTCAGCCGCAAACCCGGCTGCGGCTGGCTGCCGGAGGACTGGCTGTTCGGCGACGGCGTGCGCCGTGCGCTGCGCACCCTGGCTTCGGGCGAGATCAGCATCAGCGGCTATGGCGAACCCAAGGGCTTTGTGTCCCTGCGCCAGCTGGTGCGCGACCTGCTGGCCGAGCACGAAGTGGCGCTGACCGCCGAGCAAATCCTGCTCACGTCCGGTTCCAGCCACGCGCTGGATCTGATTGCCCGGCGGCTGGTTCACGCGGGCGATCCGGTGCTGATCGACGATCCGAGCTATGCCAACCTGTGCTTCGGCCTGCGCTTGCTGGGCGCGGAATTGCTGGGCGTGACGCGCACGCAGGAAGGCTATGACCTGGCCTTGCTGGAACGCCTGCTGGAAGAGCACCGCCCCAAGGTGTTCTTCACCCAGCCCCGGCTGCACTGCCCGACCGGCGCATCGGCCACGCTGGCGCACATGTACCGCGTGCTGCAACTGGCGGAGAAATACGACGTGACGCTGGTGGAGAACGACATCTACAGCGACCTGGACCCGCGCCCCTACCCGTCCTTTGCCAGCCTGGACCAGCTCAACCGCGTGGTCTACATCAGCAGCTTTTCCAAGACCATCTCCCCCAACCTGCGCGTGGGCTACATGGCGGGCAACCCGGAGCTGATCGAGGACCTGGCCCAGCTCAAGATGATTGCCGGCCTGACTTCCGCCGAACTGTCCGAGCGCATCGTCTACGGCGCCCTGATCGACGGGCGCTGGCGCAAACATGCCAAGACGCTGCGCGATCGCCTCACCGCCGCGCATGAAAAAGTGGCGGCCCGCTTCCTGGCGCTGGGCTTCGAGCTGTTTACGGAACCCAAGGCGGGCATGTTCCTGTGGGTGCGCCATCCACAGATCGCCGATGCCAACGTGCTGGCGCTGCGGGCGACCGAGCATGACATCCTGCTCGGGCCGGGGCATCTGTTCTCGCCCGGGCTGGAGCCAAGCCCGTGGCTGCGCTTCAACATGGCGTTCTGCGAGGATGAAGCGGTGTTTGACTTTTTGAAGCAGGAGATAGAGCGGGCGCAGGAACCGGTGCAGGGCGGGAATGCCTGATTCATGCGCGATCAGCGGTGCAAATCACGCAGCACCTGGGCCAGCCTCCTGACGGCTGCCTCCATTTCATGCGGCGCGTGGGCCGCAAATCCCATCAGGAAACCGGTGGTGGCGGATTGGCTGGACGCATGCAGCGCCGACAGCCCCAGCAGGTCGATACCGGCACGGCGGGCGCGGGCAACCGCCTCGTCTTCGGGGGTGTCGCGGATGAACACACAGGGCATCTGCATGCCGCCTGCGGGCACGCGCGGTTCCAAAAAATCGGCCAGGTGCTGGCGTACCAGCCGTGCCATTGCGTCGCGGCGCCCGGCATAGAGGGTGCGCATGGTGCGGACATGGGCGCCGAAGTGGCCGCCTTCGATGAAGCGTGCCAGCGTGAGCTGGGCAATGGAGGCGCTGTGCCCGTCCAGCAGCGTCCGGGCCACGGTCATGGGCGCGACCAGCGGCGGCGGCAGCACCATGTAGCCGATGCGCAGGCCCGGAAACAACGACTTGGTGAAGGTGCCGATGTAGATCGTGCGCTCGTGCGGATCCAGTCCCTGCACGCAGGCGGTGGGCTTGCCTGCATAGTGGAATTCGCTGTCGTAGTCGTCCTCGATGATCCAGCCCTGGTGCTGCCTGGCCCATTCGATGATGGCCAGGCGCCGGTCCAGCGCCAGCGTCGCCCCCGTGGGGAACTGGTGCGATGGCGTCAGGGACACCGCCCGGGCGGGTTTGCCCGGGGCTTGCGTGGCGGCCAGCAAATGCTCCACCCGCAGGCCGTCCGCATCCAGCGGCACGGGCACGCAGTCCAGCCCTGCGGCATCGAATGCCTTGCGTGCGCCGTGGTAGGCGGGGTCTTCGATGTATATCCGTTCGCCGGCGTCGAGCAGCACCGTGGCGCACAGGGTCAGGGCCTGCTGGGAGCTGGTCAGCACCAGCACGCGCTCGGGCGTGGCACGTGCGCCACGTTCGAGATTGACGTAATCGGCAATGGCGCGGCGCAGCGGTTCCATCCCCTGCGGCGGGCCGGGAAGCAGCGCCTGGGTGCCGTATTCCTTCAAGACCTGCCGGTGCAGGCGCTCCCAGGTGGGCAGGGGAAAGCTGCGCGTCTCCGGCACGCCGGGGGCGAAGGGGCGCGGCACTGGAAAGTCACGCACGCCGCCGCTGCGCAGCATGGCGCCAGCACGCTGGCTCAGGCGCGGTGCGGGCGGCTCTTCCATGCGGGGCTGCCGGGGGGGCATGCTGCGCCCCGGCAGGCGCTGAAGGCGCTCCGACACGAAGCTGCCGCTGCCCACGCGCCGCTCGATAAAGCCTTCGGCGTGCAACTGGCCATAGGCCGCCTCCACCGTGTCGCGGGAAACCCCCAGCGACTTTGCCAGGGCGCGTGATGCCGGCAGGGGACGGCCCACGTCCAGCGTGCCGTCCAGAATCAACTGGCGCATGGCCCGCTGCACCCGCACATGCAGGGGCAAGGTATCCGGCGCGGGGGCGCCGATCCAGGCCTTGACGGATTCAAGCGGGGCATGTTTGAACAATTGGTCGGTACCTTATTGGAAAAATGGCATGAATTGGCAGTCCATTCTAGTTTTATAAATCCCGCCATTGATTCGCCATTGATAGAGGAGCACCGTCCGGCCATGCCATCCATTCCACCCGTTTCATCCGCCCCTGCCGTGCGCTGGGGCGATTGGCTCCACCCCGCCGTGGCGGGGCTGATCTCGGTCATCGTCAATTACGGCGGCACCTTCATCCTGGTCTTTCAGGCCGCGCAAGTGGCGGGTCTCGGCCCGGAGCTGACGGCGTCGTGGGTCTGGTCGGTGTCCATCGGCGTGGGGGTGACGGGCATCATCCTGAGCTGGCTGTCCCGCGAGCCCATCATCACCGCCTGGTCGACGCCCGCTGCCGCCTTCCTCGTCACGGCGCTGGCGACCACGCCTTATGCCGAGGCCGTCGGCGCCTACCTGATCTCTGCCGCCGCGTTTGTGCTGCTCGGCCTGTCCGGCTGGTTCGAGCGCGTCATCCGCCTGATTCCGCCGGGCGTGGCCGCCGGGCTGCTGGCGGGCATCCTGCTTCAGTTCGGCATAGCGGCCTTTGGCGGCATGGGCATCGACCCGCTGCTGGCCGGGCTGCTGATCGTGGCCTACGTGGTGCTCAAGCGGTTTACCGCCCGCTATGCGGTGGTCGGCATCCTGGCGCTGGGCCTGGTCTTTTTGCTGGTGCAGCAGCGTGTCGATCTGTCCGGGCTGCGCCTGCAACTGGCCGCGCCGGTTTTCACCATGCCGGTGTTTTCGCTCAATGCCCTGCTCAGTGTGGCGCTGCCGCTGTTCCTGATCACCCTGACCGGCCAATACATGCCCGGCATGCTGGTGCTGCGCGGCGACGGCTTCAAGACCAGCGCCAACCCCATCGTGACGCTGACGGGCCTGGGGTCGCTCCTGATGGCGCCGTTCGGCTCCCACGCCTTCAACATCGCGGCGATCACCGCCGCCATCTGCACGGGCAGGGAGGCGCACGAAGACCCGGCCAAGCGCTGGCTGGCGGGCATGGCCGCAGGCGTGTTCTACATCCTGGTCGGCGTGTTCGGCGTCACGCTGGCGGCTGTCTTCATGGCCTTTCCGGCCACCTTCATCACCACGCTGGCGGGGCTGGCGCTGCTCGGCACCATCGGCGGCAGCCTGGCGGGCGCGATGGCCGATGCCAAGACGCGCGAAGCCTCGCTGATCACCTTCTTGGCCGCTGCCGCCAATATCAAGCTGCTGGGTATCGGCGGCGCATTCTGGGGGCTGGTGATCGGGCTGCTGGCCTATGCGGTGCTGCATGGCAGGCTGCCGCAGCCCGCCGTGGTGCCAGCGCCGCTCAACAAGGGAGTGAACTGATGCCGGGATTTTCCGATACGCCAACGCGCCACGCGCAGCATGGCCGTTACCCTGAGGCCGCTTCGGTCGAGGATTTCCAGCGCAATCTGGCCGCCGTGCAGGCACGCATTGCCGCTGCCTGCCACCGGGTGGGGCGGGCGCCGCAGACCGTGCGCCTGCTGCCGGTCAGCAAGACCAAGCCCGAAGCCAGCCTGCGCCTGGCCCATGCCGCCGGGTGCCGCATGCTGGGCGAAAACAAGGCGCAGGAGGCCCACGGCAAATGGCAGGCCATGGAGGACCTGACCGATCTGCAATGGTCGGTGATCGGCCACCTGCAAACCAACAAGGCCAAGCTGGTGGCCCGCTTTGCCGCCGAGTTCCAGGCACTGGACAGCCTGCGCGTGGCCGAGGCGCTGGAGCGCCGCCTGCAAGCGGAAGGCCGGTCGCTGGACGTGTTCGTGCAGGTCAACACTTCGGGCGAAGTCAGCAAGTACGGGCTGCCGCCAGGGGATGTGCCCGCCTTTCTCCAGGCGCTGCCCGCCTTCACGGCGTTGCGCGTGCGCGGGCTGATGACGCTGGCGCTGTTTTCCAGCGAGGCCGAGCGCGTGCGCCAGTGCTTCGTGCGGCTGCGCACCCTGCGCGACCGGTTGCGCCAGAGTGCGCCTGCGGGCATGGCGCTGGATGAGCTGTCGATGGGCATGTCGGGCGACTTCGAGATCGCCATCGAGGAAGGCGCCACCGTGGTGCGTGTCGGCCAGGCCATCTTCGGTGCGCGTCCTTTGCCGGACAGCCACTACTGGCCCGGTGAAGCCGATGCAGGGGAAGCGTCATGACCGTCCCGTCATCCGTTGCGAATTCTCTCCCCCTTGCGCTGGATGTGGTGTCGGTTCAGTCGCAGGTGGTCTATGGCCGGGTGGGCAACAACGTCGCGGTGCCGACGCTGGAAGCGCTGGGATTGTCGGTTGCCGCGGTTCCCACCGTGGTGTTCAGCAACACGCCGCATTACCCGACGATGCACGGCGGTGCGCTGCCCCTCGAATGGTTCGAGGGCTATTTGCAGGACTTGTCGGCACGCGGGGCGCTGTCTGCCTTGCGTGCCGTCCTGGTGGGGTACCTGGGCAGCCCGCAGCAGGCCGATGCCCTCGCGCGTTGGGCCCAGGCGCGGCTGAAGGAGCAGGCCGGTCTGCGCATCGTGATCGACCCGGTGATCGGCGATCACGACCACGGGGTCTATGTCGATCCCGGGCTGGTCGATGCCTACCGCCGGGACTTGCTGCCATTGGCCGACGGATTGACGCCGAACGGCTTTGAGCTGGCGCATCTGACCGGGCTGGCGGTGAACGATGTGGAAAGCGTCGTCGCCGCTGCCCGAACGCTGCTGACGGGGCGAACGCAATGGGTTGCCGTGACCAGTGCGGCACCCGAGACCTGGACACGGGACGCGATGCAGGTGGTGCTCGTCACCCGCACGCAAGCCGAGGTCATCGTGCACCCACGCATTGACGCCACTCCCAAGGGCACAGGCGATCTTTTCTGCGCCACCTTGGCCGGGCATTGGCTGGGCGGCCTTGGCCTGGCAGAGGCCGCCACTCGGGCATGCCGCCATGTCGTGCAGGCGTTGCGCCGCACCGAACAGGCGCGTTGCGCCGAACTGCTGCTGCCGATGGCGGGCAACCACGGCAGCGACAAAGCCACCGCACGCGAGTGCATCAGCCAATTCACTTACAGGATTTTTCCATGCAATCAGCCACTTCCCACCTGATGCGGGCCTATGCCCGCCAACCGGTTTCCTTCGTGCGCGGCAGCGGTGCGCGGCTTTGGGACGAACACGGCGTGGAGTACCTGGATGCCATCGCCGGTGTTGCGGTCACCAGCCTGGGCCACGCCCATCCCGAGATTGCCGCCGTCATCGCCGAGCAGGCAGGGATGCTGCTGCACACCTCCAATGTCTTTCGCATCGACTGGCAGGAACGGCTGGGCGAGCGCCTGTGTGCGCTGACGGGCATGGAGAGCGCCTTCTTCTGCAACTCGGGTGCCGAGGCCAACGAAACCGCCCTCAAGCTGGCACGGTTGCATGGCCATCGCAGGCAGATCGCGGAGCCAAAGATCCTGGTGATGGAAAACGGCTTTCACGGCCGCACCATCGCCACGCTCTCCGCCACCGGCAATCCCGCCAAACAGAGCGGCTTCGCGCCGTTGCTCCCCGGTTTCCTGCGCTTGCCCTACGACGATATCGGCGCCGTACGCCAGGCGGCCCGGCAGTCGCCCGGCATCGTGGCGGTGCTGATCGAGCCGGTGCAGGGCGAAGGCGGCATCCGCGTGGCCAGCGCCGATTACCTGCGCGAACTGCGGGCGTTGTGCGACCGGCATGGCTGGCTGCTGATGCTCGATGAAATCCAGAGCGGCATGGGCCGCACCGGCGCCTGGTTCGGGCACCAGCACGCAGGCATCGCGCCGGATGTGATGACGCTGGCGAAAGCGCTGGGCAACGGCATCCCCATCGGCGCCTGTCTGGCACGCGGCGCGGCGGCCGACCTGTTTTCACCCGGCCAGCACGGCTCCACCTTCGGCGGCAATCCGCTGGCCTGCCGGGTGGCCTGCACCGTGCTGGACATCATGGCGCGAGACAAGCTGCCGGAGCGTGCCGCCGTCCTGGGCGCACGCCTGCTGGCCGGGTTGCAGAAGGCATTGGGCGATCACCCGAACGTCATCGCCATTCGCGGCCAGGGGCTGATGGCAGGAATCGAGATGGACAGGGATTGCAAGGCGCTGGTCGGGCGGGCGCTGGAGGAACAGCACCTGCTCATCACCGTCACCCGCGATACCGTCATCCGGCTGCTGCCGCCCCTGATTTGCGACGAGATGCAGATCGACGCCATCGTGGCACGTGTGGCGCGTTTGCTGGAGCCTGCATGGACAATCGGGATGGAGATCACGCCCTCGCAATAATCCGGAGAACAGAAATAGTCGTCCCCATGCCCCCACTCTCCTGGCTGCGCCGCCTTGGTATTTTTCTTGCGCTGTGTATGCTTGCCGCTGCGGCCAGCGCCGACACGCTCACTCTGGCCAACACCTACCGGTCCGGGCTGGACGTGCAGGCGTACTGGGTGAGCGAGAAATACGACGGCATCCGCGCCCATTGGGATGGGCGGCAGTTGCGCAGCCGCCAGGGGCTGCCCATCGACGCGCCCGCATGGTTCACCCAGGGCTGGCCTGCGCAGGCGCTGGATGGCGAGCTGTGGGCGGGCCGGGGGCAGTTCGCCGCCGTGCAGGCCACGGTGGCGTTGGGGCGCAAGGATGCGGGCGGCTGGCGGGCGCTGCGCTACATGGTGTTCGACCTGCCGCAGCACCCCGGCGGATTTGCCCAGCGCCAGCAGGCTTTGCAGCGCATGGTGCAAGGTCTGGGCCAGCCCTGGGTGCAGGCAGCGCCGCAGTGGCAGGTGCCCGGCCATGCGGCCCTGATGGAGCAACTGCACGCTGTCAGCAAGGCGGGCGCGGAAGGTTTGATGCTGCGCCGCGCCGACAGCCCCTACCGCCCGGGCCGCAGCGATGACCTGATCAAGCTGAAATTGTTCGAGGACGCCGAAGCCGTGGTCGTGGCCCACCTGCCCGGCAAAGGCAAATACCAGGGCATGACCGGCGCATTGCTGGTGGAGATGCCCGGCGGCCAGCGCTTCAGGATCGGCAGCGGCCTCACCGATGCCGACCGCGCCCGGCCTCCGGCCATCGGCAGCACCATTACCTACCGTTTCAACGGCACGCACGCCAGCGGCCTGCCGCGCTTTGCCCGGTACTGGCGGGTGCGGGAGGAAGGGCTGGATACTAAAAAATAGTAGCTTGTTCCGCTCTTTATATAAGGATTTCAAGATGTTTTATATCTTGAAATCCTTTTTTTATCAGTGGAAGAAGCTATGAAAATCCAGAAACGATCAGGGCACTGCCGGCGGTCAGCGCCGGCAGTGCCCTGGGCATGTTGATGGCAGCAGTGCTTACTGTGCTGCAGCGCGTGCGGTAGCCGCCTTGGCCCGGGCGGCTTCCAGCTGTTGCTGCAGGGCGGCGGCTTCGGCCTCGGCTGCCTGGGCGTCGGCTTCAGCCTGGGCCTTGGCGGCGGCGTTCGGGTCTTGCTTGTCGCCCTGGAAGGTGCCGGCCAGGGCATTGCCCGCCATCGTGCCGGCCACGGCGCCGACGGCAGCACCTGCCATCGTGCCCATCATGCCGGAGCCGCCGCTGGCCGCCGGGGCCGCTGCTGCGGGCGCTTGCGTGGCCGGGGTGGCCGCAGCGGGCCGTTGTGCGGCTGCGGGCGCAGCCGGGGTGGCAGGCCGGGCAGGCGCCTGGCTTACCGCAGCGGGACGTGCCGCCGGCCTTTTTGCACCCAGGCGCTTGGCCTGGGCTGTGGTGGGAATGGAGAATGCCGCAATGGTCACCGCCAGGATAGAAGCCGTCGCACGCAGGGAAGTCGTTGTCATATTCATTGCTTTCTTTTGGGTTGCACAATTTTCGGAGCCTGCCTTGGAGGGCCGCATGGCGCGAGAGTTCCTGAAAAAAACAAACCGCCCGAAGGCGGTTGTGCTCGAAGGGGGTTGAGCTTTAGCTCTGCATCACCTTGGCGATGGCCTGGCAGACGTAGGCCACGTTCTGGCTGTTGAGCGCGGCCACGCAGATGCGGCCGGTGTCGGTGCCGTAGATGCCGAATTCGCTGCGCAGGCGCAGCATCTGGTCCTTGTTCAGGCCGGAGTAGCTGAACATGCCGATCTGCTGCGTCATGAAGGACATGTCCTGCTGCACGCCGGCGGCTTTCAGGCCATCGACCAGCGCCTGGCGCATGGCCTTGATGCGCACGCGCATTGCGCCCAGTTCCTCTTCCCACTGCTGGCGCAGCGCCGGGGTGTTCAGCACCTTGGCAACCACGGCGCCGCCGTGGGTGGGCGGGTTGGAGTAGTTGGTGCGGATGGCGATTTTGAGCTGCGAGAGCACGCGGGCGGCTTCTTCCTTGTCGCTGGCGACCACCGACAGGGCGCCGACGCGCTCGCCGTACAGGCTGAAGCTTTTGCTGAACGAGGTGGAGACAAAAATATTCAGGCCCGCTGCGACGAACTTGCCGATCACTGCGCCGTCTTCGGCAATGCCATGGCCAAAGCCCTGGTAGGCCATGTCGAGGAAGGCGACCAGGTTGTTCGCCTTCACCACTTCAATCACCTGATCCCACTGCGCGGCGGTGATGTCGTAGCCGGTGGGGTTGTGGCAGCAGGCGTGCAGCACGGCGATGGTGCCGGGGGCGGCGGCGCTCAGGCTTTGCAACATGCCGTCGAAGTTCACCCCGCGCTTGGCCGCGTCGTAGTAGGCATAGGTGCCGACTTCAAAACCGGCGTTCTGGAAGATGGCGCGGTGGTTTTCCCAGCTGGGGTCGGAGATCAGCACCTTGGCATCGGGGCTGAGTTTCTTCAGGAAATCTGCGCCGATCTTCAGGCCGCCGGTGCCGCCGATGGCCTGCACGGTGGCAACGCGGCCACTGGTCACAGGTTCGGAGTCGGCGCCGAAGACCAGGGCCTTGACGGCGTTGTCGTAGGCAACAATCCCGTCGATGGGCAGATAGCCACGGGCTGTCGGGGTGTCCATGAGGGCTTTTTCAGCCGCTTGCACGCACTGCAGCAGGGGCAATTTGCCGTTGTCGTCGAAGTACACGCCCACGCCCAGGTTGACTTTTTGCGGGTTGGTATCGGCAGCGTATTGTTCGTTCAGGCCCAGGATGGGATCGCGGGGGGCCATGGCGACAGCGGAAAAAAGAGACATGGTTTTTTGTCCTTGAGGGTAGAAGAAAAGCGTGCTCTCCCTCTCGATAGCAAGCCGGACGCCGCTAGGGAAAGCCCTCCATTTTATGGGCGAATGGGCCGCTTTTGCAGCCCATTGCGAGAACTTGTTACGCCATCTGGCTGATGGTTTTGCGAAACCGCGCCAGCGACAGGGCGAACAGGGCGCTGCCGATGGCCGCCAGGGCCAGGAAGGGCCGCCACACCACGTCCAGCCCGGCACCCCGGTAGAGGATGGCCTGGCCCAGCTCGACGAAGTGGGTGGTCGGGGCCAGCAGCATGATGTTCTGCACCAGTTGGGGCATGGATTCGCGCGGCGTCATGCCGCCCGAGAGCAGTTGCAGCGGCAGCAGGATCAGCACCATGAGCAGCCCGAACTGCGGCATGGAGCGGGCAATGGTGGCCAGGAAGATGCCCATGGCCGTGGTGGCGAACAGGCACAGCGCCGCCCCGGCCATGAACAGGGGGATGCTGCCCTCGATGGGCACCTGCAGCAGGCCGCGCACCACGAGGTGCAGGGAGATGCCGGCGGCCAGCAGCACCACCGCGCCCATCGACCAGACCTTGGCCAGCATGATCTGCGTGGGCGTGACGGGCATGACCAGCAGGTGTTCGATGGTGCCGTGCTCGCGCTCGCGGATCAGCGCCGCGCCGGTGAGGATGATGGAGAGCATGGTCACGTTGTTGATGATCTGCATCAGCGCCCCGAACCAGATCTTGTTCAGCCCCGGGTTGAAGCGGGCACGCAGCTCCAGCGCCACGGGCAGGGCGGTGGCGGCGCGGTGGCGCTGGGTGAATTCGCGCACCTCGGCCAGGGCGATCTGCTGGATGTAGCCGCTGCCGCTGAAGGCCTGGCTCATGCGCGTGGCGTCCACGTTCAGTTGCAAGGTGGCGTTTTTGCCTGCCAGCACGTCGCGCTGGAAGTTGGGCGGAATGGTCAGGGCGAAGGTGAAGTCGCCCGCGTCCATGCCCGCATCCACTGCCTGCCAGGAGAGCAGTTGCGGCGGCATGAAGTGCGGCGGGTAAAAGGCCGAGGCGATGCGCTGCGACAGGGGCGAGTGGTCCTCGTCCACGATGGCGATGGGCGCGTGGTGCAGCGTCTCGGGCATGGCCGAGGCGGCGGTGTAGACCGAGGCGGTGAAGGTGTAGACGATCAGGATCAGCATCACCGGGTCGCGCCACAGGCTCCACAGTTCCTTGATGCCCAGGCGCCAGATGTTTTTCAGGGTGAGCAGCATGGCTTCAGCGCTCCTGCTTGGGCAGCGCCCAGATGGCGATGCCCATGATGACGGGGATGGCCAGCGCCAGCGCGGTGAACGCCGCCGTCAGGTCGCCCAGGGTGAGCGCCTTGCTGAACACGCCCCGGCTGATGGCGAACATGTGGGTGGCCGGGTAGATCTCGCCCACCCAGCGGCCCGCGCCTTCCAGGGACGACACCGGGTCGGTCAGCCCGGAGAATTGCGAGGCCGGGATGATGGTGCCCAGCATGGCGAAGAACATGGCTGCAATCTGGCTGCGCGTGACCGCCGAGGCCAGCAGCCCCATGCCCGTGGCGACGATGGAAAACAGCAGCGCCGCCAGGCTCAGGGTGGCAAAGCTGCCGGTGATCGGCACGCCGAAGGCGAACACCGCCAGGGCGCACATCAGCAGGTAGTTGAGCATGGCCAGCAGCACGTAGGGCAGTTGCTTGCCCAGCAGAAATTCCACGCGCGTCACCGGGGTGGTGTAGAGGTTGAGGATGGAACCTAGCTCTTTTTCGCGCACCACGGCCAGGGCGGTGAGCATGGCGGGCAGCATGAGCAGCAGCATGGGCATGACTGCCGGGGCCATGGCGGGCAGGCTTTTGACGTCCGGGTTGTAGCGAAAGCGCGTTTCCACCGCCACGGCGCTGCCGGGTTTCAGGCCCGTGCGCTCGCGTGCCTGCTCGGCCAGCCAGTGCTGGTGGATGCCTTGCACGTAGCCGCTCACCGTCTCGCCGCGCTGGGGCATGGCCCCGTCGAACCAGGCGCCGATGGCGGCGGGCTGGCCCGCCAGCACCGTGCGGCCGAAGCCGGGGGGAATTTCCAGCGCCAGCGACAGCTCGCCGCTGCGCATCCGCTGGTCGAGTTCGGCGTAGCTGGCCAGCGGCGCCCGCTCGGTGAAGTAGCGCGAGCCGGACAGGCTTTGCGCATAGCTGCGGCTGATGCTGGTCTGGTCGTGGTCGAGCACGGCAAAGCGCAGGCTCTCCACGTCCATGTTGATGCCCAGGCCGATCACCACCATCAGCACCAGCGAGCCGACCAGCGCCAGCGTGGCCCGCACCGGGTCGCGCTGCAGCTCCAGGGTTTCGCGCCAGACGTAGCTCCACAGGCGTTGCAGGCTGAAAGCCGGGGTGGCGGGGCGAGGTGCTATTTTTTCAGGTGCTTGTTCCGCTGATTTATAAACGTTTTCATGGTGTTTTATCTCTGAATCTGTTTGTTTTTCAGCGGCAAAAGCTATGTTTGTTGATGCTTCTCCTGCCGGGGGCGGGGCCTCGCCCGAGGCTTCGAGCAGATAGCCGATGAAGGCTTCCTCCAGCGTGGCCGCGCCGCGTTTGGCGACCAGGGCGGCGGGGGTGTCGCTGTCGAGCACCCGGCCCGCGTGCATCATGGACATGCGGTCGCAGCGCTCGGCCTCGTTCATGAAGTGGGTGGAGATGAAGATCGTCACCTGATCGCGGCGTGACAGTTCCACCAGCAGTTGCCAGAACTGGTCCCGCGCCACGGGATCGACGCCGGAGGTCGGCTCGTCCAGGATCAGCAGCTCGGGCCGGTGCACCATGGCCACGGCCAGCGACAGGCGCTGGCGCAGGCCCAGGGGCAGGCGCTCGGGCAGGGCATCGGCCTCGCCTTGCAGGCCAAAGCGCTCCAGCATTTCCTGCACGCGGGCGGGCACGTCCGCTTCGGGGACGTGAAAGAGCTGGGCGTGCAGCACCAGATTCTGTCGCACCGTCAGCTCTCCGTACAGCGAGAAGGCTTGCGACATATAGCCCACGCGCCGCCGCGTGGCGATGTCGTGCGGGTTCACCAGATTGCCGAACAGCCAGGCCTGCCCTTCGCTGGCGGGCATCAGGCCGGTGAGCATCTTCATGGTGGTGGATTTGCCGCAGCCGTTGGAGCCGAGGAAGCCAAAAATCTCCCCGCGCCGGATGCGGAAATTGACGTGATCGACGGCCACGAAGTCGCCAAAGCGCATGGTCAGGTCACGCGCCTCGATGGCGATGTCGTCGGCACGCGCCTGCAGCGGCGGGATGACGACCTCGGCATGGCCGCGCTTTTTCTCGGCGGGCAGCAGGGCGATGAAGGCGGCCTCCAGGTGCTGCGTGCCGGTTTGCGCCAGCAGCGCGGCGGGGGTGCCGGTGGCCAGCACCTGGCCTGCGTCCATGGCCACCAGCCAGTCGAAGCGCTGGGCTTCGTCCATGTAGGCGGTGGCGACCAGCACGCTCATGCCGGGGCGGGTGGTGCGGATGCGGGCGATCAAGTCCCAGAACTGGGCGCGGGCCAGGGGATCGACGCCGGTGGTCGGTTCGTCCAGGATGAGCAGGTCGGGGTCGTGGATCAGGGCGCAGCACAGGCCCAGCTTCTGCTTCATGCCGCCGGAGAGTTTGCCCGCCGGGCGGGCCAGAAATTTGTGCAGCCCGGTGGCCTGGGTCAGGTCGTCGATGCGCCTGCGCCGTTCGGCAGCGTCGTGGCCAAACAGGCGGGCGAAGAATTGCAGGTTTTCCTCCACCGACAGGGTGGGGTAGAGGTTGCGCCCCAGCCCCTGCGGCATGTAGGCCACGCGCGGCAGGATGGCGTTGCGGTGGCGGCGCTGGGCCATGTCGCCGCCCAGCACCTCGATCTGGCCGTGCTGGATGATGCGGGCCCCGGCGATCAGTGCCAGCAGGCTGGATTTGCCCACGCCGTCCGGGCCGATCAGGCCGACCATGCACCCGGCGGGGATGTCCAGCGTGATACCGGCCAGGGCGTGCGTGTCGCCATAGCGCAGGGCGACATCGGTCAGGTGGACGACAGCTTCTGCCATGGCGTTTATTGCGGTACGTTGGGTTGCAGGCTGGCGGGCCAGGGGGTGCTGGCATCGAGCTTCACCCAGGTCACGCCGGGCAGGCCGGTCTTGACCTGTTGCAGATGGCGGGCGAGCAGTTCGCGGTCAATCTGCGCCCGCACGCGGAACATCAGTTTCTGGCGTTCGCTGGCGGTTTCCACGGTTTTGGGGGTGAACTGCGCGGTGGCCGAGACAAAACGGATGGTGGCCGGGATGACGATGTGCGGCGCGGCGTCCAGGATGATGCGGGCCTCGCTGCCGATGGCCACGCGCCCGGCGGCCGTTTCGGGCAGGAAGAAGGTCATGTAGACGTCCGACAGATCGACCAGGTTCAGCACCCGGCCCCCGGCACCCAGCACCTCGCCCTCCTGGGCGATGCGGAACTGCACCCGGCCATCGCGCGGGGCGGTCAGGGTGGCATCGTGCAGGTCGGCGTCGATGCGTTCGATGCTGGCCTGCGCGGCGGCCACCTGGGCTTCTGCACCGGTGACCTGGGTGCGGGCTGCCTGCACGGCGGCGCGGGCGGCGTCGGTCTGGGCCTGGGCGGCGGTCACGGCGGCCTGGGCGCTGCGCTGGCGGGCGCGGTCGTCGTCCAGCTCCTGCTGGGACGATGCGCCATCGCGGGCCAGCTCGGTGGAGCGGGCCAGGCGGCGCTGCGCGGCATCCAGCTCGCTCTCGCGCAGGGCCACTTGCGCCTGGGCGGCCCGCAGGTCGCTTTCGCGCAGCGCCACCTGGGCGTGGGCGGTGGCCACGCCGTGCTGCGCCTGGGCGTGGCGGGCCACGGCTTCGCTGCGCTGGGCCTGCAGGGTGGCCACGTCCATGCGGGCCAGAGCTGCACCGGCCTGGACGAAGTCGCCCTCGGCGGCCAGCACTTCGGCCAGGCGGCCCGGCAGTTTGGTGGCGATGTCGATCTCGGTGGCCTCGATGCGGCCATTGCCCTGGATGAAACCGGCGCCTGGGCCGCTGTCGCGGCTGGCGTTCCAGGCAAGGTAGGCGGCTGCGGCGATCAGCGCCAGGGCGGCGGGGGCGATCCATTTTTTGAGACGTGCGTCCATGGTGTGCTTTCCTGAATGTTCTTTCTTTTACTCTGCGGCGGGCGGGGGCAACTGGGCGCTGCCGCCGCCCAGGGCGGTGTAGAGCTGCAGGCGGGCGCTGTGCAAGGCCCGCTCGGCCTGCACCACCTGCTGCTGGGCGGTGAGCAGATCGCGCTCGGCGTCCAGCACCTCGAAGTAGCGCGTGGCCCCCGCGTCATAGCGCCGCCGGGCCAGGCGGGCGCGTTCGGTCAGGGTGGCTTCGGTGGCCTGCAGGCTGTGCAGTTGCGTGTCCAGCCACTGGCTGGCCGCCAGGGCATCGACCACGTCGCGGAAGGCGGCTTCAATGGTGCGCTGGTAGTGGTTCACGGCTTGCGCGCGCTGCACTTCGCTCAACTGCACATTGGCCTTGCGTCGCCCCCCGTCGAACAGCGGCAGGGAAATGCTGGGCGCAAACGTCCAGGCGCGGCTGCCGGTGGTGAACAGGCCGTCCAGCTCGGCGCTGGCCGTACCGCCCAGGGCGGTGAGCGCAATGCGCGGGAAATACATGGCCCGCGCGGCACCGATGCGGGCGTTGGCCGCCTGCAATTGGTGTTCGGCGGCCAGGATGTCGGGCCGGTTCTCCAGCAACTGCGCGGGCAGGCCCGGGGCCAGGGGGGCCAGCGGCAGCAGCTCTGCCAGCGGCTGGGTGCTGGGCGGCAGTGCCAGATCGGGCTGTCCGACCAGCAGGCCCAGGGCGTGCAACTGGGTGCTGCGTTGCAACTGCAATTGGGCGACCAGGGTGCTGGCCTGCTGCCAGAGCAGTTCCACCTGAACGAAATCCAGGCGCGAGGACGACCCCACTTCCACCCGGCGGGCAAATACGCGCTGTGCTTCGGCGCGGGTGGCCAGGGCTTGTTCGGCCAGGTGAATGCGCCAGTCCAGCTCGCGCACGGCCAGCCAGCCATCGGCCACCTGGGCCACCAGCAGCAGGTGGGCGGCGCGTTGGCCTTCGGCGCTGGCCCAGTAGCTGTGCAGGGCGGCTGCGTTCATGCTGCGCACGCGACCCCACACATCCAGCTCCCAACTGGTGAAGCCCACGCCCAGCTGGTGCTGGCTGGAGATCACCGGCTGGCCGCTGAGATTCAAATCCCCCGGTACCAGCGCCCGTTGCGATTCCAGCCCCAAACCCACGGCGGGGCCGCGTTCGGCTCGGGCGATGCCGTAGGCCGCGCGGGCTTGCGCCACCTGCAGCATGGCAGCCTGCAGGTCGCGGTTGTGTTGCAGGGCGTGTTCGATCAGCGTCTGCAACTCGGGGTGGCGGAAGTAGTTACGCCAAGCCAGTTGGTCCACGTCGCTGGCTTGCTCCGGGTTGTCCGCAAATTGCGCGGGCAGGGCGGTGGTGGGGCGCTCGTACACCGGGGCCAGGTTGGTGCAACCGGCCAGGACAAGAGCACATGCCAAGGGCGGCAAGCTGCGGGCCAGCCAGGCAATCAGGCCCTTGCGGCGGGGGGAGGGGGCACAGCCGTGCTGTGCAGTAAAGGTCGGGAGTTTGTGCATGGTTCAAACCAGAATAACAACCGACTAGTCGGTATCTAATAGCATACTTGGTTTTTTTAACCGAGCTTTTTGAGGCGTGACAATACTGGCCATGATGGATAACGATAGGGATCAACCCAAGCGCAGATTGCGCCTGGCACCTGCGCAGCGTGTGCCGCAGATACTGGACGCTGCGTTGCAGGAGTTTTCCCGCCGAGGCTTCACCGCCGCGCGGATGGACGACATCGCTCAGCGCTGTGGTCTGTCCAAAGGCGGGTTGTATGCCCATTTCGACAGCAAGGACGCTATCTTCAAAGCGCTGCTGGACCGCAGTATGAACCGCACCGACTGGGCACAGATGCCGCAACTGGCGGCGGGGGCCGACACCCGGGCGGTGGCGGAGTGGACGGTCGACCGGCTGCAGGCCGCCTTGCTGGCCCCGGAGGTGATTACGCTGGTGCGCCTGTTGATTCCCGAGCGCGAGCGCGTGCCGCTGCGCGTGGACGAGTGGAAAAAGCTGACCCAGCAGCACACCCAGCAGGTCATGGCCGTGATCCACCACAACCTGGAGGCCAGCGGCCGCAAAGACACCGTGCTGGCCCGCCACCCCTGGCTGGTGCTGTCGCCCATCGTGCATGTGCTGTTGTGGCGTACCGTGTTTGGCGAAGGTGCCGAAACCGATCCGCACTACCGCCAGGCGCATATTGATATGTTGTGCGAGTTATTGGCCTGATGGCTGTTGTGGCAGCGTGCCCGTTAAAGTTTTCCCCGTATGCAAAAAACTCCCTCACCCGCCCCGGCGGGGCAATTCGTGCATTTCGACAATTCCCCGTTTGCGCTGTTCCAGCCTTATCCCCCGGCGGGCGATCAGCCCACGGCCATTGCGCAACTGGTCGAAGGCGTGCGCGACGGCGAATCCTTCCAGACGTTGCTGGGCGTGACGGGGTCGGGCAAGACTTTCACCATGGCCAACGTGATTGCCCGGCTGGGCCGCCCGGCCATCGTGTTTGCGCCGAACAAGACGCTGGCGGCGCAGCTCTACAGCGAGTTCCGCGAGTTCTTTCCCCAGAACGCGGTGGAGTATTTCGTCAGCTATTACGACTATTACCAGCCCGAAGCCTACGTGCCGCAGCGCGATCTGTTCATCGAAAAAGACAGCGCCATCAACGAGCACATTGAGCAAATGCGCCTGTCCTGCACCAAAAGCCTGCTGGAGCGGCGCGATGTGATCATTGTGGCCACCGTCTCGGCCATCTATGGCATTGGCGAGCCGGAGAGCTACCACCAGATGGTGCTGATGCTGCGCGTGGGCGACCGCATTGCCCAGCGCGAGCTGATTGCCCAGCTGGTGCGGATGCAGTACCAGCGCAACGACGACGATTTCAGCCGGGGCAAGTTCCGCGTGCGCGGCGACACCATCGACGTGTTCCCGGCCGAGCATTCCGAGCTGGCCATCCGCATCGAGCTGTTCGACGACGAGGTGGACGGCCTGCAATTGTTCGACCCGCTCACCGGCCAGGTGCAGCAGCGCATCCCGCGTTTTGCCGTCTATCCCAGCAGCCATTACGTCACCCCGCGCGACGTGGTGTTGCGGGCGGTGGAAACGATCAAGGAAGAGCTGCACGAGCGTGTGGCCGAACTGGTCGGGGCGGGCAAGCTGGGGGAAGCACAGCGCCTGGAGCAGCGCACGCGGGTCGACCTGGAAATGCTGGCCGAGGTCGGGCACTGCAAGGGCATCGAGAACTATTCGCGCCACCTCTCCGGCGCCGCGCCGGGCGAGCCGCCGGCCACGCTGACCGACTATCTGCCCAAGGATGCGCTGATGTTCCTGGACGAAAGCCACCAGATGATGGGCCAGCTCTCGGCCATGTACAACGGCGACCGCTCGCGCAAGACCACGCTGGTCGAATACGGCTTTCGCCTGCCGTCGGCGCTGGACAACCGGCCTTTGAAGCTCCAGGAGTTCGAGCAGCGGATGCGCCAGGCGATCTTCGTCTCGGCCACGCCGGCGGATTATGAAAAGCAGCACAGCGGCCAGGTGGTCGAGCAGGTGGTGCGCCCGACCGGTCTGGTGGACCCTGAAATCGAAGTGCGCCCGGCCAGCAGCCAGGTCGATGATGTGCTGCAGGAAATCCGCCTGCGGGCGCAGCAGAACGAGCGGGTGCTGATCACCACGCTGACCAAGCGCATGGCCGAGCAGCTCACCGAATACCTGAGCGAAAACGGCGTGCGCGTGCGCTATCTGCATTCCGATGTGGACACGGTCGAGCGCGTGGAAATCATCCGCGACCTGCGCCTGGGCGCCTTCGATGTGCTGGTGGGCATCAACCTGCTGCGCGAGGGGCTGGACATTCCCGAAGTCTCGCTGGTGGCGATTCTGGATGCCGACAAGGAAGGTTTCCTGCGGGCCGAGCGCAGCCTGATCCAGACCATTGGCCGCGCCGCCCGCAACCTGCACGGCAAGGCCATTCTGTATGCCGACCGCATCACCGACTCCATGCGCCGCGCCATCGACGAAACCGAGCGCCGCCGTGCCAGGCAAACGGCGTTCAACCTGGAGCACGGCATCGTGCCGAAGGCCATCGTCAAGCGGGTAAAGGATTTGATCGATGGTGTCTATAGCGACAAATCCCAGCAGCAAAGCCGCGAAGTGGCCCGCGCTGCGGCCGGGGCGCAGGCGGCGGCAGTGTTGTCCGAGGCCGACCTGGCCAAGGAAATCAAGCGCGTGGAAAAAGACATGCTCGACTGTGCCAAGCGCCTGGAGTTCGAATCGGCCGCGCGGCTGCGTGATCAGCTGGCGGTGTTGAAAAATCAGTTGCTCGGGGTCTAGGGATGCTCTGCACGAATCGCCGCGCCGTCCGCATCTGCGGCCTCGGGCGGTCTGCGGCGTTGCAAATCCTCGCGATAGCTACGGCTATCGCTGCGGTTTGCGCCTTGCAGCCCATCCCGATCCGCAGCGCAGGCTTACCGCTCGATTCGTGCAGAGCATCCCTAGGGATCCTTTGCACGCTACTTGGGGATGATTCTTATTTCACTTTATCCGACTAGGTTATTGGGTTTTTGTGGTATAGTCCTACAAATCACTCAAGAAATAAAAAAACACGGCTTCCAGCCTTGGACAAGGCTCTTTGGCGCAGGCCGGTTTTTCCGTTTTTGGGATTCTTGAACTCATTTCCAAAGGAGCTTGCGATGCGTTTGACCACCAAAGGCCGTTTTGCCGTTACTGCCATGATCGACCTGGCCTTGCGCCAGAACAGCGGCCCCGTCACTCTGGCGGCGATCAGCCAGCGCCAGCAAATTTCCCTGTCCTACCTGGAGCAGCTGTTCGGCAAACTGCGCCGCAACGAGCTGGTCGAGTCCACCCGCGGCCCCGGCGGCGGCTACACCCTGGCCCGCAAGGCGGCAGACATTACCGTCACCGACATCATCACCTCGGTGGACGAGCCGATCGACGCCACCCAGTGCGGTGGCAAGGAAAACTGCCTGGGCGAGCAGGGCCGCTGCATGACGCACGACCTGTGGGCCGCACTCAACCGCCATATGGTGGAGTTCCTCAACTCCGTCACCCTGCAAAAACTGGTGGAAGACCAGCTGGCCCGGGGCATTCAGATCGAAGACAAGCCGGTGGTGCGCCGGGCGATTTCCTCGGCCCCGGTGGTCAAGCCCATCCGGGTGAACGCGCCCAATTCGGTTTTTGCCCTGGGCAACGCCTTCAACAAATCGTGAGCGCCGTGCCGGTGCCGCGCAAGCGGCCTGTTTACCTCGACTACGCCGCCACCACGCCGGTCGACCCGCGCGTGGTGCAGGCCATGCTGCCCTGGCTGGCCGAGCACTTCGGCAACCCCGCTTCCAGCAGCCACGCCTGGGGCTGGGAGGCCGAGGAAGCCGTCGAGCAGGCCCGCAGCCACGTCGCCGCGCTGATCGGCGCCCAGGCGCGGGACATTGTCTGGACGAGCGGCGCCACCGAATCGGACAACCTGGCCATTACCGGCGCGGCCCTGGCCTACCAGGACAAGGGGCGGCACCTCATCACCGTCAAGACCGAGCACAAGGCCGTGCTGGACACCATGCGGGCGCTGGAAAGGCAGGGCTTCAGCGTGACCTGCCTGGACGTGCTGCCCAATGGCCTGCTGGATCTGGCGGCGCTGGAAGCGGCCTTGCGCCCGGACACCATTCTGGTCAGCGTCATGGCGGTGAACAACGAAATCGGCGTGGTGCAGGATTTGGCCGCCATCGGCCGCCTGTGCCGCGAGCGCGGCATCGTCTTTCACGTCGATGCGGCCCAGGCCAGCGGCAAGATCGCACTGGACGTGCAGGCCACCCCGATCGACCTGATGAGCCTGGCCTCGCACAAAACCTATGGCCCCAAGGGCATCGGCGCCTTGTACGTGCGCCGCCAGCCGCGCGTGCGCCTGCAGGCGCAAATGCACGGCGGCGGGCATGAGCGCGGCTTGCGCTCGGGCACCTTGCCGACGCACCAGATCGTCGGCATGGGCGAAGCCTTCCGGCTGGCGAAGCTGGAAATGGCGCAGGACACGGCCCATGCGCAGCGCTTGCAGCAGCGCCTGCTGGCCGGGCTGGCCGATCTGGAGCAGGTCTTCCTCAATGGCGATGCCGTCCACCGGGTGCCGCACAACCTCAACTTCAGCTTTGCCCATATCGAAGGCGAAGCGCTCATGACCGGCGTGGCCGAGGTGGCGCTGTCCAGCGGCTCGGCCTGCACCTCGGCCAGCATTGAACCCAGCCATGTCCTGCGAGCCTTGGGACGCAGCGACGCGCTGGCGCACAGCAGCCTGCGCATCAGCTATGGCCGTTTCACCACCGAGGCGGACATCGACCAGGCCATCGGCAGCATCCGCGCCGCCGTACAGCATCTGCGCAGCCTGAGTCCCCTGTGGGATCTGCACCAGCAAGGTGTGGATGTTGCCAACATGGCGTGGCCCGCTTTCCTGTAAGCCCCGCGCCCGCCGGGCACCGCTTCTTTCCCTGCCCCAGCATTGCTACGAAAGTTTGGCGACAATCCGGCCATGGCCTCTCCCGAGTATTCCGATCTGCTGCTGGAACATAGCCGCCACCCGCGCAACGCCGGGGCGTTTGCTGCGTCCGCACCGGACATCGGCACCGCCCTGGTGGGCACCCCGGAGAACGGGGCTGTCATCCAGCTGCAAATCCAGGTGCAGGCCGGGCTGCCCGCGCAGATCAAGGCCGCCCGCTTCAAGGCCTATGGCGATACCGCCACCATCGCCGCCGCATCGCTGATGACCGAGTGGCTGCACGGCAAAACCCTGGAGGAAGCGCAGCAGCTCACCAGCAGCGAGCTGGTGCAGGCGCTGGCTGTGCCCCCGGCACGGGTGTTCGGCGCCATGCTGGTGCAGGATGCCGTGCGCAGTGCCATCGCCCACTACACCCGCCAGAATCCGGCCAGCCAGCAGTCCGCCGCACTCTCATGACAAGGAAACGCATCACCATGACCACCATCACCCTGACCGAAGCCGCCGCCCGCCATGTCGCCCAGCACCTGCAGCGCCGCGGGCATGGCGTGGGCGTGCGCCTGGGCATCAAAACCACCGGCTGCTCCGGCTTTGCCTACCAGCTGGACTACGTCGATGAGGCCGCCGCCAACGACGTCGTGTTCGAGCAGCACGGCACCAAGCTCATCGTCGCACCGGAAAACCTCGCCGTGCTGGACGGCACCGAAGTGGACTTCGTGCGCAACGGCCTGAACGAAAGCTTCCAGTTCAAAAACCCCAACGAACGCGATCGCTGCGGCTGCGGCGAAAGCTTCCGCGTCTAATTAAAAAAATAGCTGTTTCCACATGCTGTTAAATAATTTCAGATATAAAACATGCTGAAAATAAGCAATAGCCAGTGGAATAAGCTATAAAAAATAAATAATTCATGCAACGCATCATCGTTCTGGATACTGAAACCACCGGCCTGTCGCCCGAGAACGGCGACCGGGTGATCGAACTGGGCTGCGTCGAGCTGGTCGCACGCAAGCTCACCGGCAACAATCTGCACCTGTACTTCAACCCGGAGCGCGACAGCCACGAAGATGCCCTGCGCATCCACGGCCTGACGACCGAGTTCCTGAGCGACAAGCCCAAGTTCGCACAAAAAGCGCAGGACATCCTGACCTACCTGCAAGGGGCGCAACTGGTCATCCACAATGCGCCTTTCGACGTCGGGTTTCTGGACAAGGAGCTGTCCCTGCTCGGCCTGCCGCCACTGAAAACCTACGTCAGCGATGTCACCGACTCCCTGGCCATGGCCAAGGACCTGTTCCCCGGCAAACGCAACTCCCTGGACGCCCTGTGCGACCGCCTGGGCGTGGACAACAGCGGCCGCACCCTGCACGGCGCCCTGCTGGATGCCGAGCTGCTGGCCGACGTCTACATCTACATGACCCGTGGCCAGCACGCCCTGCTGGGCGATGACGGCCTGGGCGGCGGCTTCGGCGCGGGGGACGACGCCCGCAACCGGATCGACCTGCGCCAGTTTGACTTGCCCATACTGCAAGCCACGCCCCATGAGCTGGCCGCTCATGCCGAAGCCCTGGAGGCCATCGATAAAGCCAGCAAAGGAAAAACTATCTGGCGCAACCTGGATGCCGCATGAATTTGTGCCATAATTCTCGCTTTCGCTCAGTGGCACCGACGGTGCTGTTTGCGGCGAAGGGGTGATTAGCTCAGTGGTAGAGCACTGCCTTCACACGGCAGGGGTCGCAGGTTCGAACCCTGCATCACCCACCAGACTTACCGGGTCGTTAACTCAGCGGTAGAGTGCCACCTTCACACGGTGGAAGCCAGTGGTTCGATCCCACTACGACCCACCATCCATCTCCTGCCTGCATCGCTGGCAGGTTTTTTTTGCCCTGAATTCCTGACCTTGTGCGAACGGCTGCAGGCCGTCAGCCCGGCTCCACCGCCAGGGCGTGCAGGCAGCGTTGCAAGTGGGCGGCTCCGCTGTCCGGCGGGATGCGGGTGCCGCTGGGCAGGTGCAGTCCCCACTGGCTGTGGTGTTCGTGCGCGTGCAGCACCCAGGCGGTCAGGCGGGCAATTTGTGCTTCCCGGCCGGACAAGCCTGTGGCCTGGGCATCCAGCCAGAGCCACTGTGCTGCCTGTCCCTGGTAGCTGCGCACGACCAGTTCGCCGTTGCCGCTGGCCAGGGTCTGGGCCGATTTTTTCCAGACGATGTCCCGCACGCGGTCGCCGCGCCGGTAAGGGCGCACGCCGTCCTGCGCCTCCTGACCGCCATGGGGCGCGGCGGTGGTTGCTGCCGCCGGCGGGCTGTGCGCATCCGGCAGCGGCGGGCAGGGTGTTTCTGGTGCCGGGTAGGTCAGCAAACGGCTTTGGGGCTGCCAGTAGCTCCATAGCCGGAAAACGCCCAAGGGGTAGTGCGACTGCAGCAGCACCCGGGGCAGGGGCTGCCAGCCCCGGGCGTCGGGGGCGAAGCTCAGGGCTACAGGGGTGCTGTCTGCAACATCATTGAAGGCCAGCGGCCGATCGGCGGGTTGCGGCAGAAAGGTCAGGCCGATGGCGTAGCGCAGCCGGTTGCCCGAGGTCGAAAGCGTGATGGGCACTGGCACGGGCTGGTGCGCAAATGCTGGCGGCAACGGGCCAAGCTGCACTTGCAGCCCTTGCAGGTTGCGGTACGCGACCCCCACGCTGGCGCCGGCGGCCGACAGCAGCCAGAAGGTGAGCAGATAGCCGAGGTTGAGCTGGAAGTTGATCGACGCCAGCAGGAGTAGCAGTACCGTCAGCGCCAGGAACCAGCCCGCCCGGGTGGGCAGCACGTAAATCGTGCGCTGGCGCAGTTCCTGCTGGTCGCCGGGCGGATGGCGCCGGGCCAGCCAGCGTTGCCATGGTTGCTGCCAGCGGCTCTGGCGGGTCGGGGCGTTCATGGCAGTGCTGTGGCTGCCAGCATGGCCTGGGCCTGTTCGCTGCTGCTGCGGCCTGCCGTGGCGATGGGGTGCAGGCGGTGGGCCATGGTTTGCACAAAAATGGCCTGCACATCGTCCGGGGCTGCGTAATCGCGCCCCTGGAGGAGGGCGTGGGCCTTGGCCGCCCGCACCAGAGCGATCCCGGCACGCGGGGACAGCCCTTGCTGAAACCATTGTCCGCTGCGCGAGGCGTCGAGCAAGTCCTGCACGTAGTCCAGCAGGGGTGGGGCAGCATGGGTTTGCAGCACGGCTGCTTGCAGCTGCGCCAGGGTGGCGCTGTCGATTTGCGCCTGGATGGTGTCGGCCAGGTGGCGGTGGCCGTTGCTGAGCAGCAGCTGACGCTCGGCTTCGCGGCTGGGGTAGCCCAGGCTGATGCGCATCAGAAAGCGGTCGAGCTGGCTTTCCGGCAGGGGGTAGGTGCCTAGCTGCTCCAGCGGATTCTGCGTGGCGATGACGAAAAAAGGTGTCGGCAAGGGGTGGCTGGCGCCTTCGATGCTGACCTGTTTTTCCTCCATGGCTTCAAGGAGGGCGCTTTGGGTTTTCGGGCTGGCACGATTGATTTCATCGGCCAACAGCACCTGGGCAAAGATGGGGCCTGGGTGAAAGCGAAAGCGCTGCTCGGCTGCCTCGTACACACTCACCCCGGTGAGGTCGCTGGGCATCAGATCCGCCGTGAACTGTACCCGTGAAAATTGCAGGCCGAAGCTGTGTGCCAGGGCATGGGCCAGGGTGGTTTTGCCCACGCCGGGGACATCTTCCAGGAGCAAATGTCCCCCAGCCAACAAACAGGTGATGCAGTCCTGCACTTGCTGTTTTTTGCCGACAAGCACCGTGTTAAGCTGCTGTAACAAGGTTTGGAGGGTGTGTTGATACATGCTTGAACCTGGTTGAAAAAGATGAAAGCGGAGGCAATGGGTTATGAGTAAAACAGGGTATTACAGCCACTCTTTATGCCGTAAACACGAAATGGGTGTGGGCCATCCGGAGTGTCCGGAACGGCTGTCGGCCATTGAAGATCGGTTGTTGATCAGCGGTGTTTTCGATGCGCTGGAGCGTCAGGAGGCACCGCAAGCCACCTGGGAAGATATCGAACTGGCCCATGATCGCATGTATGTGGCCGCGTTACGGGGCTTGACCGACCGGCTGCTTGAAGAGCAGCAGGCAGGCGGGCCGGATTATGCGCAGATCGACACGGATACTTCGATCAACGCCTTTACCTTCGATGCCGCGCGGCATTCTGCCGGTGCGGCACTGGCGGCAACCGAAGCGGTGCTTTCCGGTACGTTGGAAAACGCCTTTTGCGCCGTTCGCCCGCCAGGGCACCATGCCTGCCGCGACAAGGCCATGGGGTTTTGCTTTTTCAATAACATAGCCATCGCCGCTTTACATGCCTTGAACCGGCGCAACCTGCAGCGCGTTGCAGTCATTGACTTCGACGTCCACCACGGCAACGGCACGGAAAACATTCTGGCCGGTGACGAACGGGTGCTGATGGTCAGTTTCTTCCAGCATCCCTTCTATCCCTATAGCGGCGACAAGGACCCGGCTGCGAACATGCTCAATGTGCCCATGCCTGCCTACACCAAGGGCATGGAAGTGCGCGAGATGATCGAAATGATGTGGCTGCCCCGACTGGAGGCGTTCAAGCCCGAGATGATCTTCGTCAGCGCCGGTTTCGATGCCCACCGCGAGGACGATATGGGCCAGATGGGCCTGACGGAAAACGACTACACCTGGATTACCGAGAAAATCAAGGACGTTGCCCGCCGCTTTGCCAAGGGGCGCATCGTTTCCTGCCTCGAAGGCGGCTACATGATGAGTCCCCTGGCCCGCAGCGTGGAAGCGCACCTGCGCGTTCTGGCGGACGTGTGAGCAGGAGGCCGGCGTATGAGTCTGGAACCGGTACTGCTGCAACAGGATGGGCGGGGTGTCGCCACACTGACTTTGAATGATCCGCAGCGCTTCAATGCGCTGGGCCAGGACATGCTGGTGGCCTTGCAACAGCGGCTGGATGCGCTGGCTCGGGATGAGCAACTGCGCGTCGTGGTACTGGCCGGTAGCGGCAAAGCTTTTTGCGCGGGCCACAACCTGAAGGAAATGTCCGCCCACCCCGATCTGTCCTGGTACCAGCAATTGTTTGCGCAATGCTCGCGGGTCATGCAATCCATCCAGAGTTTGCCGGTACCGGTCATTGCCCGGGTGCATGGCATGGCCACGGCGGCAGGCTGCCAGCTTGTGGCGCAGTGCGATCTGGCGGTGGCCAGTACCGAAGCCAGCTTCGCCACCAGCGGCATCCACTACGGCCTGTTCTGCGCCACGCCCAGCGTTCCCCTGGTGCGCAACGTGCCTTTCAAGCACGCCATGGAGATGTTGCTGACGGGCGACTTCATCGACGCCCGGACCGCGCTGGAACAAGGCTTGCTCAACCGTGTGGTGGCGGCGGATGCACTGGATGCGGAGGTCGAAAAACTGGTGCAGTCCATCGTGGGCAAGCCCCGGACAGCCATTCGCATGGGCAAGGCCATGCTCTATCGGCAGCGTGAGATGGGGCTGGAGGCTGCGTACCAGTTGGCCGGGCAGACCATGGCTGCCAACATGATGGACGCCGATGCCCAGGAGGGGGCATCGGCATTTGCCCAGAAGCGCACGCCTAGCTGGAAATCCTAGGGTAATCCCTTGGTGATTTGTGGCAATCGGCGTTGGCCTTTTTGTGCAATTCTGCTTAAAATCGAACGATCGTTCTATTTTTTGGATCTGGATTTCCCAATTCGGTGCGCTAAATAGCGCACTGGCATTTTTTTCCTGCCATAGAATGTGCAGTTTACGTTAACGTCAATTCCAAGGTAGTAAGGAGCCGCAGCATGAAGGTATTGGTCCCAGTCAAGCGCGTGGTGGACTACAACGTCAAGGTCCGTGTGAAATCGGACGGTACGGGTGTAGACATCGCCAACGTGAAGATGAGCATGAACCCCTTTGACGAAATTGCCGTCGAAGAGGCCGTGCGCCTGAAGGAAAAAGGTGTCGTCACCGAAGTCATCGCCGTTTCCTGCGGCGTGGCCCAGTGCCAGGAAACCCTGCGCACGGCCATGGCCATCGGTGCTGACCGCGCCATCCTGGTGCAGACCGATGCCGAATTGCAGCCTCTGGCCGTGGCCAAGCTGCTCAAGGCGCTGGCCGACAAGGAGCAGCCCGGCCTGGTGATCCTGGGCAAACAGGCCATCGACGACGATGCCAACCAGACCGGCCAGATGCTGGCGGCCCTGGCCGACCTGCCTCAGGCGACTTTCGCTTCCAAGGTGGAAGTGGCCGACGGCAAGGCACAAGTCACGCGCGAAGTCGATGGCGGCATGGAAACCCTGAGCCTGGCCCTGCCTGCCGTGGTGACGACCGACCTGCGCCTGAACGAGCCGCGTTACGTCACTCTGCCCAACATCATGAAGGCCAAGAAAAAGCCGCTGGAAACCGTCACTCCCGAAGATCTGGGCGTGGACGTGACCCCGCGCATCAAGACCGTGAACGTTGCCGAGCCTGCTGGCCGCAAGGCCGGGGTGAAGGTGCCGGACGTCGCCGCCTTGGTCGAAAAGCTGAAGAACGAAGCCAAGGTGATCTAAGGAGGATATGGAAATGACCGCACTTGTTATTGCTGAACACGACAACGCCTCCCTCAAGAGCGCCACGCTGAACACCGTGACCGCAGCCGCTGCTTGCGGTGGCGACGTGCACGTGCTGGTGGCTGGCGAAAACGCCGCTGCTGCCGCCGCTGCTGCCGCCCAGATCGCCGGTGTTGCCAAGGTGCTGCACGCCGATGGCGCAGCGCTGAAAGACGGCCTGGCCGAAAACCTGGCTGCCCAGGTGCTGGCCGTGGCCGGCAACTACAGCCACATCCTGTTCCCGGCGACGGCCAGCGGCAAGAATGCTGCCCCGCGCGTGGCGGCCAAGCTGGACGTGGCGCAGATCTCCGACATCACCAAGGTGGTGAGCGCCGACACCTTCGAGCGCCCCATCTACGCCGGCAACGCCATCGCTACCGTGCAATCGGTCGATGCCGTGAAGGTCATCACCGTGCGCGGCACCGGCTTTGACGCTGCTGCTGCCACCGGTGGCAGCGCACCCGTGGAAACCGTGGCTGCCGTGGCCGATTCGGGCAAGAGCAGCTTTGTGGGCCGCGAGCTGTCCAAGAGCGACCGCCCCGAACTCACTGCCGCCAAGATCATCGTCTCCGGTGGCCGCGCCCTGGGCAGCGCCGAGAAGTTCGAGGAAGTCATCACCCCCCTGGCCGACAAGCTGGGTGCTGCCATCGGCGCTTCGCGGGCTGCCGTCGATGCGGGCTATGCCCCCAACGACCTGCAAGTGGGCCAGACCGGCAAGATCGTCGCCCCCCAGCTGTATGTGGCCTGCGGTATTTCCGGTGCCATCCAGCATTTGGCCGGGATGAAGGATTCCAAGGTCATCGTGGCGATCAACAAGGACCCGGAAGCGCCCATCTTCTCGGTGGCCGACTACGGTCTGGAAGCCGACTTGTTCACGGCGGTGCCGGAATTGGTCAAGGCCCTGTAAGCCAGGGTGGAAACAGCAAAGGGGGCACTGTCCCCCTTTTTTTATACGTAAGTAGAAATATAGAACGATCGTTCTTTTACTGCACAGGAGATCCGTGATGAGTTTTTCTGCCCCCGTCAAAGACATGCTGTTTGCCATGGAGCATCTGGCCAACATCGAACAAGTTGCACAAATCCCCGGTTTTGAAGATGCCGGGCTGGAAACGGCCCAGGCCGTGCTGGAAGAATGTGCCAAGCTGTGCGAAGGCGTGATCGAGCCGTTGAACATCCCCGGCGATACCGATCCTTCGAGTTTGAAAGACGGCGTTGTCACCACCACCCCCGGTTTCAAGGAGGCCTTTGCCCAGTTTGCCGAAGGCGGCTGGCAGGGGCTGCAGCATCCGGTCGATTTTGGCGGCCAGGGCCTGCCCAAGACGATTGGTGCGGCGTGCCTGGAAATGCTCAACAGCGCCAACCTCAGCTTTGCCCTGTGCCCCTTGCTCACCGATGGTGCAATCGAGGCGCTGCTGACGGCCGGCAGCGATGAACTCAAGGCGGTGTACCTGGAAAAACTCATCTCCGGCCAGTGGACGGGCACGATGAACCTGACCGAGCCGCAGGCCGGCTCCGACCTGGCCCTGGTGCGCACCAAGGCCGAGCCGCAGCCCGATGGCAGCTACAAAATCTTCGGCACGAAAATCTTCATCACCTATGGCGAGCACGACATGGCCGAGAACATCGTCCACCTGGTGCTGGCCCGTGTGGCCGGGGCGCCCGAAGGCGTCAAGGGCATCAGCCTGTTCGTCGTGCCCAAGTTCCTGGTCAACAGCGATGGCAGCCTGGGCGAGCGCAACGACGCCTACTGCGTGAGCATCGAGCACAAGATGGGCATCAAGGCCAGCCCCACGGCGGTGCTGCAGTTTGGCGACCATGGCGGCGCCATCGGCTACCTCGTGGGCGAGGAAAACCGGGGCCTGGAATACATGTTCATCATGATGAACGCCGCCCGCTACGGCGTGGGGGTGCAGGGCATTGCCGTGGCCGAGCGTGCCTACCAGCGTGCCGTGCAGTACGCCCGCGAGCGCGTGCAAAGCCGCCCGGTCGATGGCAGCGTGCCGGGGGCGGCCAGCATCATCCACCACCCGGACGTGCGCCGGATGCTGATGACCATGCGGGCCTTTACCGAAGGCTGCCGGGCCATGGCCAGCACCGCTGCGGCGGCTTACGACGCCGCGCACCACCACCCGGATGCGGCGGTGCGCCAGGCCAATGCCACCTTCTACGAATTCATGGTGCCGCTGGTCAAGGGCTACAGCACCGAGATGAGCCTGGAAGTGACCAGCCTGGGCGTGCAAGTACACGGCGGCATGGGCTTCATCGAGGAAACCGGCGCGGCCCAGTACTACCGCGATGCAAAAATTCTGACCATCTACGAAGGCACCACCGCCATCCAGGCCAATGACCTGGTGGGCCGCAAAACCGCCCGCGATGGCGGCCAGAGCGCCCGTGCCATCGCCGAGCAGATCGCCAGGACCGAAGCCGACCTGCAAGCCACCGCCACCCCAGCGGCGCTGTCGATGGCCCGCCATCTGCAAACGGCCCGTGAAGCCTTTTTGCAGGCCGTGGACTTTGTGGCGGGCAAGGCCAAGGCATCGCCCAATGCGGTGTATGCCGGCAGCGTCCCCTACCTGCTGCTGACCGGCAACCTGGTCGCGGGCTGGCAAATGGGCCGCGCCCTGCTGGTGGCCCAGGACAAGCTGGCCGCTGGCGAGGAGGTGGCTTTCATGCAGGCCAAGATCACCACCGCCCAGTTCTATGCCGAGCACATCCTGACCCGCGTGCCCGGCCTGGCGCACACCGTCTGCACCGGGGGCGACAGCGCTTGCGCCTTGCCGCTGGAAGCGTTTTAAGCTTCACCTCTAAAAATATAGCTTTTACCGCTGATCATTATTGAATTTCAGATATTTTCATATTTGAAATCATTGCTGATAAAGCGGTAGAAGCTATCTTTTTATATTCATTCCATTCTTTCAGAAGGCCATCCTCCATGTCACGCATCCCCGCCGTTTTGCAGAAGCTGCGCCTGCCGGTCATCGGCTCGCCCTTGTTCATCATCAGCAATCCCCAACTGGTGATTGCCCAGTGCCAGGCCGGCATCGTCGGCTCCATGCCCGCCCTCAATGCCCGTCCGGCTGCGCAACTGGACGACTGGCTGGCCGAAATCACCGAAACCCTGGCCGCCTGGGATGCGGCCCACCCCGACCAGCCGGCCGCGCCGTTTGCCATCAACCAGATCGTGCACAAGAGCAACGACCGGCTGGAGCAGGACATGCAGATCTGCGCCAAGTACAAGGTGCCCCTGGTCATCACCAGCCTGGGCGCCCGCGAGGACGTGAACCAGGGCGTGCATGGCTGGGGCGGGGTGGTGCTGCACGATGTGATCAACAACAAATTCGCCCACAAGGCGATTGAAAAAGGGGCCGATGGCCTGATCGCCGTTGCTGCGGGTGCAGGCGGTCATGCCGGCAGCAAAAGCCCGTTTGCGCTGGTGCAGGAAATCCGCCAGTGGTTCGACGGCCCGCTGGTGCTGTCCGGCGCCATCGCCTCGGGCGGTGCCATCCTGGCCGCCCAGGCCATGGGGGCGGACTTTGCCTACATGGGTTCGGCCTTCATCGCCACCGCCGAGGCCCGGGCCAGCGAGGCGTACAAGCAGGCCATCGTCGACGGCAATTCGGACGACATCGTCTATACCAACCTGTTCACCGGCGTGCATGGCAACTACATGGCCCAGTCCATCCGTGCCGCAGGCCTGGATCCCGAGAACCTGCCCGAAGCCGACCCCAGCAAGATGAACTTCGGCGGCAACGCCGCTGCCAAGGCCTGGAAAGACATCTGGGGCTGCGGCCAGGGCATTGGCACCATCGGCAAAGTTCAACCGGCTGGCGCCCTGGTGGCGCAATTGCAGGCCGAATACCAGGCGGCCCGCCAGCGTCTGCAACTGGCCTGATCCGGCCCGGCGTACACAGCGGCGGGCATAAAAAATGGCCAGTGTCAAGCCTTTCGTGCAAGCCACGCGAGGCTTGAAACCATATACAGGGCAGTAGGTTAGCTCTGTTTCATGCCGCTCGCAGAGAATGCGGCGTTGTGGGCTGGGAGCCACATAAGAGCCTGGAGAAAGCAAGCAGGGTCGCGTTGCAGCGATGGAGATTGCCAAGAACTGGCAGGCCTGCTCGGTCATTTTAGCCCATTCCCTCGCAGCCTATCCAGAACGAAGAACGCGCAGCGTTGGGCTGCGCGTTCGAGGGATGGTCAATCTGGTTTCGGTGCACCTTCAGCTTGGTTTCGGCGGCAAGGCCTTGTTGGCGTTTCCTTTCCTGAATCCCCTGTCTCCCGCCATGAAGGCTTCCAGCATGTGCGGGATCAGCGTCGTGGCATCGACCGCCTCGCCATACGCCTGCGCATGCAGCGCGGCGTAGCGGTCGAGGTCGGCTTTCAAGCTGGCCGGGCAAGCGAAGGTCAGCTTCATGCTCTCGGTCTTGGGGAGCGGCCCCAGCCGCAGTTTCCTGGTCGTGCTCATCGTGAAGTCCCCTTGTTGAAGAACAACGGCTGATAGGGCCGCAGCACCAGATCGCGGTTGACGATGATGCGCACCGGCAAGCCCGGGCGGCTGGTCAGCGTGGGCTGGATGTTGAGGTTGCGCCGGGTCACCTCCTGGCCGACCTGGTTCACGGTGTCCTGCAGGCTGTCGCGCCCAGCGATGATGACGCGATCGCCATCCTGACGGTTCTCCGGCGCGGCCAGTTCGGCTCCCACACCCAGCAGCGTGGTCAGCACGGCTCCTGCAAAGATCCGATCCCAATGCCAGTCCACGTCGTCTTCCAGGCCGGCATAGCCCGCCGGGTCGGTGCCGACCAGGTTGTCGAGCGTGAGCGATGACGTGTCCGGCAGGATGATGCGGTTCCACACCACCTGAACGCGGCTCTGCCCGTAGCTGACCTGGCTGTTGTACTTGCCCAGGATGCGTGAGCCCTGCGGGATCAGCAGGAACTTGCCAGTGGCCGTGTCATAGATCGGCTCCGTCACCGTGGCGATCACGTCGCCCGGCAGGTCTGATTTGATGCCCGTGACCAGCGCCCCGGCGATCACCGTGCCAGCCATCACCTGGTATGGGGATGCGGGCATTTTCAGGTTGCCGGAATTACGGGTTTCCGTAGAGCCGCCTGTCAGGAACGCCTCTTTCTGGTCTTGACGGTTCTGCACGGCAGTTGGGTCAGCAGGCTGGGCCGCCGTCGAAGCCGGGCCAGCGGCCAGCGGATCGAAAGCAGCATTGGCGGCGAAGCCTGGGGCGGCAGCAACCTGCGACTGCGCCACGGGCGCGGCCTGCGGGGAGCCACTGCGGAAGAACACGGATGAAGCTGCCGCCGCTTCTTCTTCCTTGCGCAGCGCATCGTTGGGGTCGTAGCCGGGCGCGGCATAGGTGGCGGCGACCGGCTGCTGAGAATTGACGATGGCTGGCCCCAGATCACCCGGCAGCGGTGGCCCCAGCTCCGGCACATCGGGCGGCAGCGCTGGCAGCTTGGAATAGTCCGTTGGCAGCGCATCCAGCCCTTCCGAGCGCGAGACACGATCCACGTTGTACAGCTTGGTGGATTCGCCTGCACCGCGTTGCTGCGGTTGCAGCGACCAGATCAGCACGCCCATCACGCCAACTGACAAACCGCCGGCGAGGATGGCCAGCGTGCGCCGGTTCAGGCGCGTGACCGGGCGCGGCTGGACGCGCAGCGCCACCGCCTCGGGCGCCACCTTGCCCGCCTGCGGCGTGGCAAGGTCGGGAGTATCGTCCTGGCTCATGCTCAGTTCCTCCCGGCAATGCCATCGGTGCGCTCGATGCGCACCACGTCACCCTTGTCACCACCCAGGCGCAGTTCGGCCGCGCCGAACAGACGATCCACGATGTAGTACGGCGGACGGAAACGGTAGTTCACCAACTGCCCGTCGCCCTGCGTGCCGATGACGAACAGCGGCGGCAGCTCGCCTTGGGCGATGCCTGCCGGGAACTGGATATAAACCTTCTCGCCATCATCGAAGGCACGCAGCGGCTTCCACGGCGGATTGCTGCCGCTGATTGCATAGCGAAAGCGGATGTTCTCCAACGACAGACCCGCATCAACCGGCGCGGCAGCGTTGGCGGCTTGCGCCTGGCGCTGCAAGGCCAGCATCCGATCCTTGGGATAGTCCCAGGACACCGACGCCATCCATGCCTTGTCGGTCGAGGTCAGTTCCAGCAAGTACGTTCTGCGGCTGGTGGTGATGACCAGATTGGTCTTCAACCCGGAACGGATAGGCTTGACCAACACATTGACACGCAGATCGACCCCGCTGCCGCTGGAGGTGTCACCCACGATCCAGCGCACGGTATCGCCCGCAGCGACCGTCACCAGTTCCTCGCCGGGCTGGAGCGCGATCACCGTCACGCGGCCCACGGACGCATAGACCTGGTACAGCGCGCCATCGGTGAAGGGCCAGACCTGGATCGCATTGACGTAGCCCTCGCGGGTCGGTGCGATCCGCGCTTCGGCATTGGCGCGGGAGACGCGCACTTTCTCGTCGGCGGGCTCCGGTGCCACCGGGGCCGCATCAACGTCCGGCAGCGGCTTCAACTGCGCGGGCAATGCCAACGGTTCGGGCACAGCCACGACTTCGATGGGCTTGGGCGGCTCGGGCAATGGCTGCGCCTGCACCGGCTCATCGAGCGAGATCACCAGCGGCGGTTTGCCCTGCGTGGCGCAGCCCGCAAACAGGACAGTCGATGCCAGCAGGATCTCCGGCAATACGGTTCTACGGAAACGTGCATTCATGGTTTGGCTCCTTCAGAAGAATCCAGTTCACGGCTCCACGACAGGCCATTGACGTAGATGCCCAGCGGGTTGCGGCGCAGGCGTTCTTCGGTGCGCGGGGTCTGCTGCACGATGGACACCACCGCCGTCCATCGCTCCAGCCCGGCAGCCGCACCATTGACGTAACGGCGTTCCGTCCAGCGCACGTTGAACGACGCATCGCTGGCGCGAACCACACTGGTGATCTGCACCGTCACCGACTCCTTGCCGATGCGGGCGAACGGGTCATTCACCCGCGCGTAGTCGTTGAGCACCGCCGCGCCCCGGTCGGTGGTGTAGTCATAGGCATCGAGCCAGTTCTGGCGCACGACGATGGGGTCGATGGACAGCGAGCGCACCAGCGTCACGAAGCGCGCGATGTGGTGCGCCGTCTGCGCATCGGTGGGCCGGTACGGCGTGGCCGCTTCGCCCACGGTGCGCACCTGGCCGGACTGATCCACCTCGATGACATAGGGCGTGACGATGGACTGGGCCGAGCGCCACACCAGGCCACCGGCCATCAGCAGCGCGAGCGCCAGGCAGCCGAAGGCCATCAGCCGCCAGTTCTTGGCCTGCACGCGGGCCGAGCCGATGCGCTCGTCCCAGACCTGGGCAGCGGCTTGATACGGGGTGGCAGGCTGCGGCGTATCGGCATAGCGCACCTGCGGTCGTTTGAATCGCATGGAGTTCTCCTTGAAAGTCAGCTATCGGAATCCCGCAGGCTCGGGCCTTGGCCCGAACCGCCGCCGTCGCCACCGCGCAGCGTGTGCGCGGCCGTGGTGGTGGCCTGGGTGAGTCGTTGGCGGCGTTGCAGGCGCTTGGCCCAGCCCGGTTGTTCCTGCTTCTGCGCATTAGCCGTGTCGCCTGTGCTGGCCTGCCCGGAGCTGACAGCGCCACCGCCTGAGCCACCGTCGGTGCCGGAGCCTTGCCAGCCTGCTTTGAATGGCGCGGCCGCCTTGGCCGCCGCTGCTTTGATGCCAGCACCGGCGCGCTGGCCAGCGGCCTGTGCGCCGCCCTTGGCGACACTGCCCAGCCCTGCGATTGCGCCTTTGGCACCGCCGCCCGCAGCGGCAGAACCGGTCTGGAATGCTGACTTCGCGCCGCCTGCCGCTGAGGTGGCGGCCCGCGCGCCAGCCCCGGCGAGCTTGGCGGCAGCCGGGGCCATGCGCGCTCCGGCCATCACGGCACCGCCCACGCCTGTGGCGGCGGCACCTACGGCAACCGCCGTGCCTGTGGCACCAATCGCAGCACCGGCCATCGCGCCTGCGCCAAGCTGCGGTGCACCGGATACCAGCCCGGTGGCAATGCCCGGCCCGAAGATCCCCAACGCCAGCAGCGTGAGCGAGGCCAGCATGATGACCACCGCATGGTCGATGGACGGCTCGGCCGGATGCACCTGGAAATCGGCAAACAGGCCCGAGCCGATGCCGACGATAACGGCCAGCACCAGCACCTTGATGCCCGAGGACACCACGTTGCCCAGCACCTTCTCGGCGAGGAAGCTGGTCTTGTTCCAGAGCGCGAACGGCACCAGCACGAAGCCCGCGAGCGTGGTCAGCTTGAACTCGATCAGCGTGATGAAAAGCTGGATCGCCAGCACGAAGAAACACAGGATCACCACCGCCCAGGCCAGGAACATGACCACGATGGGCGTCATGTTCACGAACACTTCGGGGAAGCCCGCCATGTCGCTGATCTGCTCAAGAATGGGGGCCGCCGCGTCGATGCCGGTCTTGGCCAAGCGTCCCGGTTGCAGGAATTCGCCCATGCTCATCGTCGAGCCGCTGGCCGTCAGGCCCAGGCCCGCGAACGAACGGAAGACGATGCTGGCCAGCCAGTTGAAGTTGTTGATGATGTAGGCGAAGGCGCCGACGTAGAGCACCTTGCGCAGCAGCTTGGCGATCACGTCGTCGCCCTGGCCGGTGGCGTGGCTCATCGCCCAGTACAGCCCGGCGATGGTCATGTCGATGACGATCAGCGTGGCGGTGAGGAACGCGACTTCGCCCTGCAGCAGCCCAAAGCCCGAGTCGATGTAGCGCGAGAAGGTGGCAAGAAAGCGGTCGATCACTGTCACGTCATTCATGGCACGTCCCCCTCGAAGGGCATGGCGTCCTGGTTACTGGCGGGTGTGTCGAAGCTCGGCGGGATCGGCGGCAGATCGGCCAGCGTGCGGAACTCGTCAGGCCCGGTTTCACCGGCGAAGAAGCGCAGCCGGAAAGCATCGGCCGCGGCCAGGCAGGCGTCTTCGCCTGCCGTCGTCCTGTCGGCTGCACACTGCGCAAGCAAAGCCTTGAGCCGCACGGGATCGGCGGCCAGGGCAGCGGCCAGGTCTTCGGTCGGCTGCTGACTGCAAGCGACCAGCAGCACGGGAAGCAGCAAGGAAACGCATCGCATGGCCGTCTCCCGTCAGTTGCCGTAGAAATCCACGCGCTGCGGCGTGTAGGGCGTGCCATCACCCAGGAAGCGGCGCGTCACTTCACGGCCACGTTCGACTGCCGCCGCTTGGCGTGCCAGTTCCAGCGCGGCGGCGCGTTCCTGCGTGATCTGGAGCTGCTGCGCCTGGATGGACTGCTTGGCCTGTAAGGCCAGAAGCTGGTTGGTCGCCTGCATGGCTTGCAGCGCGCCGGTGGCGGACTGACTCTGGCTGACCAGATCGGACAGCGCGCTTTCGTCTTGCGCCAGGTTCTGCGACACCTGCGCCTGCATCCGCATCGCGGTGTGCAGGCCGTTCAGCGTGTTCTTCCAGCGTTCCTGCGCGTCGCGCAGCATCTGGTCGCCGCTGACGGTCGCGGCGTACTGCTCCGGGTACAGCCGGGCGAAAGTGGCATCCATGCTCTGCACGTCATAGGCCAGGCCGCGTGCCTCGGCGATCAGCCGCTCGGTGGTCGCCAGCGTCGAACGCAAGCGATTGACGATGTTGAAGTCCAGATTCGCCAGATTGCGCGCCTGGTTCATCAGCATCTGGGCTTCGTTCTGGAGTTGGTTGATCTGGTTGTTGATCTGCTCCAGCGTGCGAACAGCGGTCAGCGTGTTCTGCACAAAGTTGGACGGATCGAACACTGTCAACGCGGATGCGGGCTGAACGGCCAGCAGCGATGCCGACAGCACGGCGGCGAGTGAGACGGACAGCAAACGGGGTTGGGTCTTCATGGTGAAACCTCCGGTCGTTGAGAAGCGAGGAAGGACGCTGCTGCCGGTGAGGACGGCAGCAGGTCGGCGGCCCAATCGAGGCCGCGATGGCGCAACCAGGCACCGGCGAAGCCCGGTGTGCCTGCGTCCAGCAGCACGCGATCCACGTCGCGTTGGTCTTGCGGAGTGGAAGCCCCGGCAAAGGCCAGCGTGGCTGGCCCCAGGTCGAGGTCGAACAGGCGATTGCCCAGACGTGATTGGTAGTAGTAGTCACGCTTGGGTTGCGCGGTCGCCACGATCTCGATCTGGCGCGCGTTCAGCCCGAAGCCTTCGTAGATCGTGCGGATCTGCGGCTCGGTGGCCTGCGGGTTCGGCAGAAAAATCCGGCTGGCGCAGCTTTCGATCACCGCCGGGGCAATGCTCGAATCCTTGATGTCGGCCAGCGACTGCGTGGCGAAGATGACGCTGACATTCTTCTTGCGCAGCGTCTTGAGCCACTGGCGGATGCGGGCGGCGAACACCGGGTCATCGAGGAACAACCAGGCTTCATCGAGGATCAGCAGCGTGGGCGCGCCGTCGAAGCGTTCATCGAAGCGGGCGAACAGGTATCCCAGCACGGCCAGCACCGCCGCCTTGCTGTGCATCAGTTCTTCCATCTCGAAGCCCTGCACGCTGCCGGAACCCAGCCGGTCGGCATCGGCGTCCAGCAGCTTGCCGTGGGCACCGCCCAGCACATAGGGCGCGAGTGCCTGGCGTAGTGCGTTGGATTGCAGCAGCACCGACAGGCCCGTCAGCGTGCGCTGCTCGACCGGCGCACCGGCGAGGCTGCCGAGTGCCGACCAGATCGCTGCCTTCTCGTCCGGGCCGATGGTCACGCCTTCGTGCAGCAAGCGGCCTTCAACCCATTCGGCGGCCCAGGTGCGGTAGCCCTCCTGGTCGATGCGAGCCAATGGCTGGAAGGCAATCGCCCCGTCATTGCCCAGGTCGTAGTGCTCGCCGCCGAGGCCCAGGATGGTGGCACGCATCGAGCGCCCCATGTCGAAGGCTAAGATGCGCGAGCCCGGATAACGGCGGAACTGCATCGCCAGCGTGGCAAGCAAGACCGACTTGCCCATGCCGGTCGGCCCCGCGACTAGCGTGTGGCCCACGTCGCCAATGTGCGTCACCAGCCGGAACGGGGTCGCGCCATCGGTGCGGGTGACGATCAGCGGTGGGCCATCGAGATGCGCGTTCTTCTCCGGCCCAGCCCACACGGCGGACAACGGCATCATGTGGGCCAGGTTCAGCGTCGAGACGATGGGCTGGCGCACGTTCGCATAGGCATTCCCGGGAATGGACGACAGCCAGGCATCGACTGCATTGAGGGTCTCGGGGATGGTCACGAAGCCCCGGCCCTGGATCACGCGCTCCACCATGCGCAGCTTCTCGTCGGCTATGGCCGGGTCGGCATCAAGCACCGTCACGGTGGCTGTCAGGTAGCCGAAGGCGACTTGATCGCTGCCCAGCTCTTGCAAGGCTGCATCAGCATCGGCGGCCTTGTTGTTGGCATCGGTATCGACCAGCGGGCTTTCCTGCTGGAAGATCGTCTCGCGCAACAGCGCGACGACGTTCTTGCGCTTGGCGAACCACTGGCGGCGCAGGCGGCCAAGTTCTTTTTCCGCCTCGGCCTTGTCCATGCAGAGAAAGCGCGTGCTCCAGCGGTAGCCAAAGCCCAGGCGGTTGAGGTCGTCCAGAATCCCGGGCCAGGTCGAGGTCGGGAAACCCCGCACCGACACCACCCGCAGGTGCTGCTCGCCCAGCATCGGTGCCAAGCCACCGACCAGCGGCGAGTCCGCCAGCAGCGCGTCGATGTGGAACGGCACTTCGGGCATGCCCACGCGGTAGCGCCGCGTGGACACCGTGGCGTGCAGGTAGGTCAGTGTCTGGCTGTCATCGAGCCAGGCAATCTCCGGCATCACGCCATCGAGCAGGTCGAACACGCGATCTGTTTCTGCCACGAAGGCTTCTAGCCGACCCTGCCAGTCCACACCGTCGCCCGGCGCGTTCTCATAGAGCATCTTGGCGGCGCGGGCGCGGGATTCTTCTGGTGGCAGATAAGCCAGCGTGAGGTGATAGGCGCTCTCGTAGTGATGGCCGGATTCCTCGAAGGCTGCGCGGCGTTCTTCCTCCACCAGCCAGGACAGCGGCTCGGGGAAGCCGGAACGCGGATAGCCCGCCGCTGCGCAGCGCTCGGCTTCGATGAACAAGGCCCAGCCCGATCCCAGGCGGCGCAGTGCGTTGTTGAGCCGCGCCGACGTGGCGATCAGCTCGCCTTGCGTGGCGCTGTCCAGATCCGGCCCGCGAAAACGTGCCGTGCGCTGGAACGAGCCATCCTTGTTCAAGACGACGCCCGGCCCGATCAGCCCGGCCCAGGGCAACCAGTCGGCCAGCAGCGCGGGCCGCTGGCGGTATTCGGCAAGGTTCAGCATGTCGGCTTCTCCCTACACGTCCAACAGCGGCTTGTGCTTGATGTGCCGGGCGAAGACCTGCATGAACTGCGGATCGACACGCGCACCCCAGACCGCCAGCGAATGGCCGACGATCCAGAGCACCACGCCGGGAATCCACAGTTGCAGGCCCAGCCCCACGGCTGCGGCCAGCGTGCCGTTGGCAATCGCCACGGTGCGCGGCACGCCGCCCAGCAGGATCGGTTCGGTCAGCGAGCGGTGCAGCGGCACTTCAAAACCCGGAAGATAGGTCGCGGTACTCATACGACGGCCCCGCCGGAGAAGCTGAAGAACGACAGGAAGAAACTCGAAGCCGCGAAGGCAATGCTCAACCCGAAGACGATCTGGATCAGCTTGCGGAAACCGCCGCTGGTGTCACCGAAGGCCAGCGCCAGGCCCGTCGCAATAATGATGATGACCGCGACGATGCGTGCCACCGGCCCCTGGATGGATTCGAGAATGGATTGCAGTGGACCTTCCCACGGCATCGAGGAACCGGCAGCCTGCGCCGTGCCCGCCAGCAACAGCATCAACACGGCGAGTAGCAGCCCTTGTCCTGCGGGGCGGGCAAGGCGATGCAAACGCGCCAGCATGGGCAGCAGGGAAAGCGGATTGTCAGAAAGACGGAAAGCATCAACGTGCGTCATGGCAGTTCTCCAGATTGGTCAGGGATCAAGGAAGGCGCAGCGGCGGCTGCAAGGGGAACCGGCGTCAGCTCGGGAAACGGTGCTTCCAGGGCATCCGCCAGGCGGTAGCCCGCGCCGTCGAAACCGACGACGCGAGAAATGGTTTCGACGTGGCGCTTGCGGCCACGTCCAGCGATGTGGATCACCACATTGACCGCCTCGGCGATCAGGGCACGGGGCGGATTCACCGCGACTTCGAGAATCAGTTGCTCCAGGCGCAGCAGCGCGCCCAACGCGGAGCCGGCATGGATGGTGGCGATGCCACCGGGGTGGCCTGTGCCCCAGACCTTCACCAGATCCAGCGCTTCGCCGCCGCGCACTTCGCCCACGATCACGCGATCCGGGCGTAGCCGCATCGTGGCGCGCACCAGCTCCTGCATCGACACCACGCCCGCGCGGGTGCGCAGCGGCACATGGTCACGGGCCGCGCATTGCAGTTCGATGGTGTCTTCGAGCACCAGCACGCGGTCGCCGGTGGCGGCGATCTCGGCCAGCAAGGCATTGGCCAGCGTGGTCTTGCCGGTGCTGGTGCCTCCGGCGATCAGGATGTTGTGCCGCTCGCGCACGGCATGACGCAGGAACACGGCCTGCCCGGCGCTCAGGATGCCATCGGCCACATACCGTTCCAGACCGATGATGCTCACGGCACGCTTGCGCAGCGCAAAGGCCGGGCCGGGCGCGGCTGGCGGCAAGATGCCCTCGAAGCGCTCGCCGGTTTCTGGCAGTTCGGCAGTCAAGAGTGGCTGGCCGCGATGCACCTCCGCACCGACATGGGCGGCGACCAGGCGGATGATGCGTTCGCCATCGGCTTCGGGCAGTTCGACTCCAAGCGGCGCACGGCCAGAGGACAGCCGATCCACCCACAATGTCCGGTCGGGGTTGAGCATCACTTCCACCACGTCCGGGTCTTCCAGCGCAGCAGCGATCACCGGCCCCATCGCCGTGCGCAGCATCTGGATGCGGCGATCCTGGGACGCCGCAGCGGATGAGCGTGGATCGGGCGGGATCTGTGGAACGGCACTCATGACGCACGCTCCGCAGTGTGTTCATGGGCGGCTGCCATCGCCGCCGCGTCATCCATCCGCATCGGGTCGGGATGCAGTTCCTCCACCACGTCCCGCACCAGGCTGCGGCCGCGCAGCAGGTGGCGGCCCAACTGTTCGACGAACTGCTCGAAACGCGCCTTGCCCTGAGCGCGAGCCGCATCCTGATGGGCCTCCGGCACCGGCGTGCTGACGGTCAGGTAGTAGCGGACGAACAGCGCCAGCGTTTCGATCTGGATGTTCTGGTCGCGCTCCAGACGCTCGGCCTGCCGCGACAGGCGATCCAGCCGCTTGGCAATGGCGGCCTCGCGCTGGTCGCCGGCATCGGGCGACAGCCAGGAGGCCAAGGCGGCGGCGACGATGCTGGACTTGGACACGCCTTTCTTGGCGGCCAGTTCGTCCAGACGCTTGGCGTGCTCGTGCTGGATGAACAGATTCAATCGGTATTGGCTCATAGGTCGATTCCGTCGTTGGGGTTCAGCGATGCCAGCCGCGCCGTGCGTTGCAAGGCGGGGTCGAGCTGGCCGGGAAGCACCGGGGGCATGTCGTCGTCATCGAGCAGCGACAGGTCGCTGGTCGTGGCATCCATCTCGGGGGCGTAGGCGATGGCTTCGGACAGCTCGGGCTGGCGGCGTGGGCCGCCGTCGTCGGTCGAACCCAAGGCCTCCAGGTCATCGACGGATGCCGTGGCTGGCGCCGCAGGAACCGCAGGTATTCCCAGGCCGCTCCAGTCGTCAGGTCGTGCAGGCGGCACATCGGCATAGCGGCCAGCCGTCACCGCAGGCGGCGGCAACACCCGTTGCTTGAAATTGGCGTCGGCGAAATAGCGCAGCTTCTTGGCCTTGATCGGCGGCAGGCTGGACACCATCACCACCGCTTCATCGGTCGGCAGTTGCATCACTTCGCCCGGCGTCAGCAGTGGCCGCGCCGTCTCCTGCCGCGACACCATCAGGTGCCCCAGCCACGGTGCAAGCCGGTGGCCTGCGTAGTTGCGCTGGGCGCGTAACTCAGTGGCCGTGCCCAAGGTTTCGGAAATGCGTTTGGCCGTGCGTTCGTCGTTGGTGGCGAAGGTCACGCGCACATGGCAGTTGTCCAGAATCGAATGGTTCTGGCCGTAGGCCTTGTCGATCTGGTTGAGCGACTGTGCGATGAGAAAGCTGCGGATGCCATAGCCCGCCATGAAGGCCAGCGCCGTCTCGAAGAAGTCGAGTCGTCCCAGCGCCGGGAACTCATCGAGCATCAGCAGCAGCTTGTGGCGGCGCTCGATGCCGTCGCTGCCGTCGAGCGATTCGGTGAGCCGTCGACCGATCTGGTTGAGGATCAGCCGGATCAGCGGCTTGGTGCGGGAAATGTCCGAAGGCGGCACCACCAGATACAGCGAGACGGGATGCTCTGCCGCGATCAGGTCAGCGATGCGCCAATCGCAGCGCGAGGTGACTTCGGCCACGGTCGGATCACGGTACAGGCCAAGGAATGACATGGCAGTGGAGAGCACGCCCGACCGCTCGTTGTCCGACTTGTTGAGAACTTCGCGGGCAGCGGATGCAACGACAGGATGCTGGGCATCGCCCAGGTGTTTGGTCGTCATCATCCGGT
Source organism: uncultured Comamonas sp. (assembly GCA_902175065.1). Classification (GTDB taxonomy): domain Bacteria; phylum Pseudomonadota; class Gammaproteobacteria; order Burkholderiales; family Burkholderiaceae_C; genus Comamonas. The sequence continues at coordinate 60,591 of CABIIJ010000018.1, forward strand.
GCAAGGTCAGCTCGAACGGGCTGGCCGGATCGGACAGGAAGTTGGCGACTCCACACAGCGTCTTATCTTCGCCTGCATAGAGCACATGCAGGATCGCGCCGACCAGCAGCGCGTGACTGGTCTTCTCCCAGTGGTTGCGCTTCTCCAACGCGCCTTCGGGATCGACCAGGATGTCCGCGATGTTCTGTACATCACGCACCTCATGCGCGCCGCGCCGCACTTCCAGCAGCGGGTTGTAGGCCGCCGAACTGGCATCGGTCGGGTTGAACAGCAGGCAGTGCGAGAAGCGCGAACGCCAGCCGGCTGTGATCTGCCAGTTCTCACCTTTGATATCGTGGATGACGGCGGACGCGGGCCAACTCAACAATGTCGGCACCACCAGGCCCACGCCCTTGCCGGAGCGCGTCGGCGCAAAGGTCAGGACGTGTTCCGGCCCTTCGTGTCGCAGGTAGTGGCCGTCATGTTGGCCGAGAAAGACGCCAGCAGGCTGCGTCAGCCCGGCCTTGCGAATGTCGGCGGCATCGGCCCAGCGGGCCGAGCCATAGGTCGTCACTTTGCACGCCTGGCGCGAGCGCCACACCGACATGGCAATGGCGACCGCCACGGCCAACAGGCCGCTGCTCGCCGCGATCATGCCGCCGGTGTCGAACACCTGCGGCGCGTAGGCGTCGAAGAAGAACCACCACTCGAACAGCTTCCACGGGTAATAGACCGGTGTACCGTGGAAGTCGAACCAGGGCAAGCCCAGGCGTAGCTGATAGCCCAATGCTGCGGCTGTCCATTGCGTGGCACCCCACACACCGGCGATCACGATGCCGAACACGGCGGCGATCTGCCCGAACAACACGCCCTGAGCCTGCATACCTTGGCCTCCGATTTCTCCTGCGCTGATTCCCCGTGGAATACGCGGCACAAAGGCGTGCCGCAGACGTCAGGATCGGTGCCGGTTCAGTGCCTGTCAAAGACCGTTATCGGCAGCAAGGTGATGCGAAAAACATCGCTCCAAGCAGGGACGAAGCCAATAAAAACGCCGCAGGCGTGAGCGCACTGCGGCGTGTCGAGAAAGAAAATCAGGATATGCGGCAAGCCGCCAACGGTCAGAACTTCGGGGGTGTTTCCGATGGCGTGTAAGGCACCTTGCCGTCGCCGAAGAAGCGCTTGTTCGTGGCTTCGGCCACGCGGTTGCAAAGCACGTCGCCCATCGTCGGGCGCTCGGTCTTGCACTGGCGGCGCAGTTCCTTCAGTCGCTCGGGATTGGCTGCCAGCTCTTCCACGGTTGGCACATTGACTTCCTTCTTAGGCGTCTCCGACGGGCCGCAGGCCGCGAGCAAAGCAACCAACAGGAACGGAAAAAGCAACTTCATGGTCATGGCTCGATTTCCTCTTGAAGATCAGGCTCAACAGGTGGTGGGGATCTGCGGCCTTCTGGAGATTCGATGGCCTGCACGCGCTCGATGAAGCGTGCCAGCACGCCCGAGGATTCGCCTTCCCGATGCAGCACATAAGTCGTCAGCATGGGCGCACGCCCCGCGAGTGGACGGGCGACAACGCCGGATTCGCGGCTGGCCGCAATGTGCGGTGCTCCAGTGATCCCCAGCGCAAAGCCCGCCGACACCAATGCCATCATCAAATCGCAGGACGCGACCCGCTCGGCAATCAGCGGTTCCATATCTGAGCGGCGTAGCACACGCTCGACCTGGCGAGCATGGCCTTCGCATACTTGTGCATCGCACAGCACCAGAGGATGGCGCAACACCTCTTCCAGCGGGATGCGTTTGTGCCTGAGCAGCGGATGCCGCGCAGGCACTGCCACCATCAGGGGATCACTCCAGACTGCCTCAGCAGTGATTCCATCGCCCACTTCATCGGACTGCGCGAAACCCACGTCATAGAGGTCATCACGCAGTCCCTTGATCTGCTGTGACAGCGGCACCTCGAACAGACGGATATCTACTTCGGGTTCCTCCTGCCGGCACAACGCCAACAAGGTCGGCAGGCGCGACGGCGTGATGCCGTCGGATAGGGCAATGCGCAATTGCCAATGAAAGCCATTGACCGCCGCCTGTACGCTGTCACGGGCCTGCTGCAAGGCAGTGAAGATACGCGGTACATGCTCCAAGAACAGCTTGCCCGCCCGCGTCAGCCGTGTGCTGCGACTTGTGCGGTTAAACAACTGTTCGCCCAGGTCTTCTTCCAGTTCCTTGATGGTGCGCGACAGCGGCGATTGCTCGATGTGCAGCCGCTCGGCGGCACGGGCGAAGTGGAGTTCTTCGGCCACAGCCAGGAAACAGCGCAGATGCCGAAGCTCCATCGTGCGCCCTCCCGTCAGCCCGCTAACCGCTGCGTTCTCGCCAGCATCGGCAACAACACGCAGACCAGCAGGGCTGCACCGAGGTTGTAGAGCATGCCGGTCACGAAGGCCGAGGCGTACTCCCCGGCCTGTGCGGCCATACCTTCATCGGCAGTCAGCGCCGCTGCGAACAGGATGCCGACCACGGCCACACCCAGCGCCGCACCGACCTGCTGCACGGTCGAGATCACGCCCGACGCCATGCCGGCCTGCGCTTCATCGACAAAGCCCAGCACCAGATTCAGCAGCGGCGTCATGATGAACCCTTGGCCAGCGCCAACCACGACCAGCACGGGGATCAGCCGCGCGGGCACCAGCTCCGCGCCAGCCATCCACACCTGTGCGATCAGCAGCCCGATGGACACCGCATAGGCCATCGCACCCGCCACGATGGCCTGCGCCCCCCAGCGCGCGACCAAACGTGGCGCGGCCAAGGATGCCAGCACGAAGCCCACGCTGCACGGCGCGAAGATGCTGCCCGCCATGAAAGGGTCAAGTCCCAGTCCGGTCTGCACCAGCAAGGCGAAGCATAGGAAGAAGGAACTGGACGTGGAATAGACCAGCAGCACCAGCACCGCGCCCAGCGCGAAGCGGCGCTGGGCCAGCAGGCGCATATCCACCAGTGGCAAGCCGCCCGCCATACGCCGTTGCTCTTGCTGCCGATGGAACAGGGCCAGCAGCAGCACCGCCACACCTAGCGACAACAGGCTCCATGCCGGCCAGCCCTGCCCAGGCCCCTCGATCAGCGGCACCAGCAGCAACGTCAGCCCGGCGCTGACCAACGCCACGCCCATCCAGTCCAACGCCGGGCGCTGCGGTGCGCGGGACTCGGGGATGGTGCGTGCCGCCGCGATGGCGAACAGCCCGATGGGCACGTTGATGAGAAAGATGCTGCGCCAGCCCAGGCCGAATAGATCGGCATGCACCAGCCAGCCGCCCAGCACCTGCCCGGCGATGGCCGCCAGGCCAAGCGTCATTCCCAGCAGGCCAAAGGCGCGGCGGCTGTCGTCACCGTCGAAGTTGACACGGATGGATGCATAAACCTGTGGGAACAGCAAAGCGGCAGCCAGTCCTTGCAACACCCGCGCACCGATCAGGAATTCCGCGCTGGGCGCCAGCCCGCACAAGGCCGAGGCCAGCGTGAAGCCGGCCATGCCGATGACGAACAGACGCCGACGCCCGAACAGGTCACCCAGCCGCCCGCCGGTAATCAGCAGCACGCCGAAGGCCAGTTCATAGCCAGCCACGATGAAGCCGATCTGCGCGAAGTTCGCGTCCAGATCGGCCTGCATGCTGGGAATGGCGACATTGACCACGAACAGGTCAAAGATCGTGACGAAACCGGCCAGCAGCAGCACGGATAAACCGAGCCACGGCGGGCCGCTGACGGCGCGCGCAGGCGGCGTCGAGAGGCAGGAATTCGAGTTCATCTTGCGTATCCAGGGTAAAGACGCGATCATTCTCAAATTCTTTTTAAACCATTACAATTTAACTATTTATGCTATTACTTAAAACAACGAGATAAATGATGCGAACTCTGGAACGAACCCGCTCCGATCTGGCGGCTTTCCTGCGGGCGCACCGCGAACGCCTTTCGCCTGCCGACGTGGGCTTGCCCAGCGGTGGCCGCCGCCGTACGCCAGGACTGCGGCGCGAGGAAGTTGCCGCGCTCGCCGGTGTTGGTCTGACCTGGTACACATGGCTGGAACAGGGGCGCGACATTGGCGTGTCGGCCACCTTTTTGGATAACCTGGCGCGGGTGCTGAAACTGGATGCTGCCGAACGCCGCCACCTGTTCCTGCTGGCCCACGAACGGCCGCCCGCCGAACCGGGCAAGACCTGGTGCGTGCTGCCGCCGATGGTGCGCCGCCTGATGCACGATTTACCGCACCCGGCCTTCGTGCTCAATCTGCGATGGGATGTATTGGGCTTCAATGCACCGGCTGATGCACTTTTCGGTTTCGGCAAGCACACGCCCGAGCGGCGCAATCTGCTCTGGCTGCTGTTCACCGATCCGGCCCTGCATGCCCGTTTCCACGAATGGGAAGCACAAGCCCCGCTGATGCTCTCCAGCTTCCGCCGTGACTTTGCCCGCGCCACGCAGGAAGCGGACATTCATGAACTGGTGAATGAGCTGGAACGGGTGTCGCCGGAGTTCAAGGCGTGGTGGCGGACGCATGATGTGCATGCGTCCTGCAACGGCGTGCGCAAAATGGTCATCAACGGTCAGGCCGAACCGTTTGAGCACACATCATTGACGGTTGACGAAGACCAGCACCTACGGTTGGCGGTGTATGCGCAGCAGCTCAAAACCGCTGACGGTGAATGATGACTCGATAGCGTTATCCAATCGTTGGCCCACGCGGCCGTCCAATCTCCCACGACACCCCGCCGCCGCGCACTGTCGCAGCGAGCTGCTGCCCCAGCCGCTGTTCGATCACCGGCTTCCACGGCACGAGGCTGAACCCCTTGCCGTTGTCGAGCATGGCGTAACGCCCGCTGGCGAGCATGACCGAGCGCCGGTAGATGCCGGTCACGCGCTGCCCGTCGGTGACGGGCCGATGCTGTAGTCCGGTGTCGGCGGCAATGTCCTTGGCGACCTGCGCCAGTTCCCGATTGCGCAGCGTGCCCAGCAGGTTCCGGGCGAGGATCACACGCTGTCCCCGCCGCTCGGCCAACCCCTGTTCGGCCAGGAAGTCAGCGCGCTGCTGCAAGGCTTGCTTGGTATCGCCGCCAAAGCCCAGGTCGCCCAGCCCCTTACCGCCACCGATCAACTGCTGATCCAGCCAGGTGGCCCCAATCACGCGGGCCTGCCGCTCGATTGGCAGGTGCGATTTCAGTTCCACCGCCACGCCGCCCAGCCGTTGCGCGTCGTACTGGCGGCCACGCTCGGCCAGGTCGTCCGGCACCTTCCATAGTCCGTCCGCCACACGTTCCACAATGCCGGCCCGGCGCAAGGCTTCCAGCCGGCGAACGTGGGCCGCGACGACCTCCTGCGGGTCGCGGCCGGGCTTGGCTCGGCCTTGCTCGATCGCCAGGTGATGATCGGTGCGGTACAGGCCATCGCTCGCCAGCGCGACGATGTTCTTGTCGGCTGACCGCACCTCGGCGGCACCGCGTACCTCCACCACGGCTCCGGTGGGATAGTTCACCAGCTCGTCGCGGGTGTTCAAGGCGACATAGTGGGCCTTGCCGTCCACGCCGTCGATGACCAGATAGCCACGGTCGTGCAGTTCGTCGGCCAGCCCCTTCGCGGCCACGCGACCGATGACGGTACGGCCATCGTCGACCGGCTCAAACACCGCCAGCTCGCGGGGCTGACCGCTCATGGCGTGCTGCATGGTGCGGATGATGTCGCCACGCTCGCCCAGGGCGCGCAAGGTCTTCTCGGCGTCCGCATGGACGGCCCAGGTGCCGGGCTGCGTCTCGTCGGCTAGGCCCAGGCGCTGCAAGCGTTGCAGGCGGCCGATCAGCAGCAGGCGCTGGCGTTGTAGCCCGGGTTCGTTGAAGCGTTCGATCTGCACCCAGCCATCCTCGCCGGCCTCGCGCTGCAACGTGCGGTCGAGGCTCGTCCACCGCTCTTGCTCCACCTCGCGCTGCAAGGTCTGCTGGATCTCCAGTTCGGTGCGCGGCCCCAGCCATTCCGTCTCCAGCTCGGCGGCGCGATGGCGGAAGCCGTGGGCGATGTAGTCGCCGGCGATGATGAGGTCTTTGCCGGTGTCGTCGCGTCCGCGCACGATCAGGTGGGTGTGCGGGTTGTCGGTGTTCCAGTGATCCACCGCCACCCAATCCAGCCGCGTCCCCAGGTCGGCTTCCATGCGGTTCATCAGGTGCCGGGTGTAGGTGTGCAGGTCGTCCAGTTCGGCCCCGTCCTCCGGCGAGACGATGAAACGGAAATGGTGCCGGTCGTCCTGGCAGCGTACCTTGAAGGCGTCGAGGTCGGCTTCGTCGGCCTGCGGCCCGTAGGCCCGGCCCGGTTCGCCATCGCGGCCCGCGCCGTCGCGCTCGATGTAGCGCAGGTGCTTGGCGAGCGACTGCGGGCTGGCGTTGCGCTGGTTGACCAGCAGGGTCTTGATGGTCACGCGCCGCGACATGGGCGTGAGCTTCGCGCCCGCGAAACGCGCCGCCGTGTGGCCGCGCCCCAGGCGTGAACCGGGCCGCTGGCCGGCGCGCTGGCCGTTGCCGCCAGTGGCAGGACGGCGCACGGCCGGCTTGCCGCTGCTGGCTTTGCCCGCTTGCTTGAGCACCTTGGAAACGAAGCTCTGCCCCTGGCCCTTGCCCCGGTTCTTGGGGGCGCTGGGGCGCACGCGGAAATCGTCGTCGCGGCGGTCGTTCATGGTTGTGCCCTCTGCAAGCTCTGGCGTGTCCGGTCGTACAAAGCACGCGGATATGCCTTCATTGGCGCGGGTCTCGCGCCCCACGCGGCACGGCGGCGAAGCCGCTGCGTGCCGCGCCACCCCCATGTGCAGACTGGCTTTCGACGCGGCCCGGTGCCGCGTCCTTTTGTCTTGCCTTCCGCCTTTGCCTTCCGCTGTCGCTCCAGGCACCGGCGGCCCGGCGGCGCTGCTGCGTGAGCAGCCAGCGCGCCGGCGAATGCGCCGATGGCCATAGGCCGGGCGCGTTCGAAGCAAGACGCCTGCACGTTGGACGGCTGCGCCGGATGCTGCGCGACGTGCGGTGCGAATGCACCTGCACGGCAGGCGCGGCGACATGGCGGCAGCAGCGAGAACCACATGCCCGATGGCACGCCGGAGCGCAGCGAATTGGCGGCCATCATGGGCGTGTCTCCAGCCAGATCGGGCGCGCGACGCCGATCACGGCGAATGCGCTGACCGGCCCGAAATAGCGGCTGTCGAACGATGCCGGATTCGTCACGCTCAACAAGAACAGTTCGCCGGGTTCAAGGCGGCGGCAAAGCTGCAAGGACGGCAGCGCCCGGCCCAGCCGGTCGGCAGGCAGCACGGCGGCCGAAGGCACGCCGTCGATGTAAACGAGGCCCCCCGAAATGCACACCTCCTGCGGCGCGACCGCGCCCACACGTTTGAGCAGCGGCACGCGCATCGGCAGGTAGCCGCGTTGCGCAGCGAGCGCGGCGGCCGTAGCCGGAAGCGGCACCAGCACGATGCTGTCCACGGACAACGGACGTGGCAGCGAGGCGGTGCGCGGGTCGAACGGTTCGACGCGATACCAGCCGACCGCCACGCTGTCGGACGGGTTGTAGATCACGCGCGGCGGTGGTGTGCCGAAAGAGGCCCAGGCCAGTGCGGCAAAGCCGAAAATGGACAGGCCCGCCAGCACGAGGCGGGCGCGCAGGCGCGAGCGAGGACGCGGCGCGGAGCCGGTCGCGGGAATCATGGTCATGGCAATGCCCTCCCGGCCAGCCAGGCGGCGTGCCGTTCTGTGGTGTATTCGGGGAGCGGCGAGCGTGCCGCGAGCCGGTTGCCCAACGTGCGCCAGTACGCGGGCGACGCGGCAGCGGGTGCGATGCCCAGCGCCTCGATAGCGTCGATGCGTTCCAGCACGGCTCGCACGTTGGCATTGCCTTCGGCGTGCAGCAGCAGGCGCGCGCCCGGCTGCACGCCGGGGATGCGCTGCACGGCATCGAGCGGCGTGGCGGTCTGCATCACCATGAGCTGCCAGCGCACGGTGCCGTAATCGTTGGCCTGCCAGCGGATGCGGCAGAGCATCGCACCCGGCAGGAACACCGCGCAACGTCGCCAGCGGTCGAGCTGGAGCGTGCGCGCCGGTTCACCGAAGCGCAGGTAGAGCTTGAAGCGATGTTCGAGGTGGGCCAGCGAAACGCGCGTCAGTGGCACGTTGCCGGCCTGCCCGGCGAGTGTCGCAAGCGCAGGCAACGGCGCAGCCGGTGCCTCGTTCGCGGCAGGCAAAGCGGATGCGGTCATGGTGTGTTCTCCCTGCGGTTCTCGGGAAACTCCCGCTCCAGCAGGCCACGCAGCAGATCGGCCACGGTCACGCCTTGGCCGAAGGCGGCGATCTTGATGCGCGCCCGCATGGCGGGCGTGATGTCGAGGGTGAGGCGAGCCGTGTAGAGGTCGCCCTTGCCCAGCGCCTCGGCGTCGCCCTGGCGAATCCACGCCTCGGCGTGCGGATTCGCAGGCGGACGTGCGCCGATGCCGACGCGCTTGCCAGTGCGTTTGCTGTTGGGTGGCTGCTGCGCTGTCATGTCGGCCACCGCAGCAGTTCGTCCACCAAGGCGGTGATTTCGCGGGCGGCGGCGCTGTCGGGTGCCGTCTCGCGTGCGAGCCGACCAGCGGCCACGCTGTCGGCGAATACGATGCGCTGATGCACTTCCGAGCGCAGCGCGGGCAGCGGCTGTTCGGCGAGCGATTGCCGCGCCTCGCGGCCGATGATGGTGGTGCTGACGCGCCGGTTGATGACGAAGGCCGCGCGCAGCGCAGGCCGGAACACCTGCGCCTCACGGATCAGCGAAACCATTTCCGAACTGGCCCAAAGGTCGTAGGGGCTGGGCTGCACCGGGATCAGCACGCGCTCGGCCGCCAGCAGCGCGGAGCGCGCCAAGGCGGCGATGCGCGGCGGCCCGTCGATGATGACGTGATCGGCCCGCCTGGCGAGTTCTGGCGCTTCCTGATGCAGTGTTTCGCGTGCCAGGCCCACGGCGCTGAACAGCCGTGGCAAGCCTTGCTGGCTTCTGCGCTGCGTCCAGTCCAGCGATGAACCCTGCGGGTCGGCATCGAGCAGGACGACATGCTGGCCGCGCATCGCCAGCTCGCCCGCGATGTGCGTGGCGAGCGTGGTCTTGCCGACTCCGCCTTTCTGGTTGAGTAGAGCGAGGATCATGGCGCAGCCCTCCGTGTTGGAAAGCCGGGCTTTGCCTGCCGTGCAAAACGCCGTTCGCCGTGCCGTTGGGTGGTTGTCCACCGAAACGGCGCGCTTCTACTAAAAGTTATGTATTTCTTGTTAGATAAGTTAGAGGGAACGCAAACCCGCGCCGTTATTGGCTTTCCGGCGTTTTCGTACTCCTGATAGCACGATAGGCGTACTCCTGATAGCACGATACCCGGTACTCCTGATAGCACGAGGCTATTCACACCTTTTCCCGCAGTTATCCCCGTGCCGTGTGCAGCACGGGCCGGAAGGTCAGCAGCTCCGTTCCGTCGTCCGGCATTCGCTCGATGCCCAGGACGTAGCCGGGCAACGACTGCCGCGCCACCAAGGCACGTAGGTCGTAGGCGAAGTCGGAGAAGCGCGCCGCGCTGCCCGACTTGCGGTGCAGGTGCCGGAAGTCGAATTGCCAGCCGTCCGGTTGCTTGCCGCCGTGCTTGCGCACCAAGCGGTACAGCCAGCGTTCGATGCCGCCTTTCAAGCGGAAATAGGCCGGGTCGATGGTCAGCACCAGGGCAGCGTCGAGCACGCCCGCATAGAACCAGTCCGGCAGGATCAGTTCGATGCCCTGCGGCACGCCGCTGGCATCGGCCAGCTCCTTCCACTCGTTGATCCACGAGAAGCGATGCAGTCGCCTTCCCGTGGTTTCTCGGATGGACGTGGCCACCGTGGTCGATTGCAGCCGGTCGAGCGCGGCTTTCAGGCGCAGATAGTCGTTCAAGGACGTGCCGCGCCCGATGAAGCGCAGGATTTCGTAGGGCGTGGCGCGTATCCAGCGTGACGGGCGAATGCCCGCGTCGCGCGCTTCCACGATCTGCGAAGCAGCCCATATCAGCACGTCGGCATCCCATATCGTTGCGATGCCATGCTCGGCCGTGCCTTCCACGCGGATGGTGATACCGCCGGCGCGGAAGTCGATCGGCGCGACGCGCCGCGACTTCGCCAGCGAGAAGAACGGAAAGGCCATCAAGTCCTGGCTGTCGCGCGGTGCCATGTCGCCCGGCAGCGCGCGGAACAGATCGAGCTGTTCGCGCTGCGGCAAGGCTTGCCCTGACGGGCTGGACATGGCGACGGCCACCCACGCGCCAGCGATCAGCGGCCATCACGGTAGTCGCCCGCGTGACGTTCGGCATATTCCGGGTCGGAAGTCGCCTCGTAGCTGCGCTGGTCGGCCCAGGCATCGAGGTCAGACACGGCGTACATGACGCGGCGGCCGAACTTGCGGAACTTCGGGCCGCCGCCGATCACGCGCTGCTTTTCGAGCGTGCGGGGCGAAAGGCGCAGGTACTCGGCGGCTTCGTCGTTAGTCAGGTAGCGTTGGGGCTGCGCAGGCGCAGCGACAGCAGCGGCGGCAGGCCGCAAGGGAGCGGGTCGCATGGGATGTACCTCCATCAAGCCCGGCCACACCACGCGGCCGGATAGAGGCACTTTCAAGAAAGCGAGGCTTCTTGCTAAGGGACGATCTGCGCAGGACGCAAAACGTCCCCCCTACTGCAATGGCAGCAGCGGAAGCTGTGCCAGGCGGCGATAACCGCCGCGCATCAGTGCATCGCCACGGCTCACCAGCCGCCGCACGCGGGCGCGCAAGGCGCTGTCCTTGTGCCAGTCGGCCGCGACAGCATCCGCGCCGAACAGCCCTTCGGCCACTTCGCGCAAGGACGCTCCCGCCAGGGTCGCGTCGAGCGCCTGCAAGGTGTGCAGTTCCAGCACCGCGGCCGACGTGGGCCGGGAACGGGCCGCCGCCGCAGGCGCGGCAACCGTGGCGGCGGCCAGGGCATCCAGCTCGGCCGCGAGCGTGCGATAGCGCGCGCAGGGCGTGGCGCAGGCGCGGGTGGCGTAGAGGTAGGCCATGCCGTCTTCCAGGCCCGGCGCAAGCGCGAGCCGAAGGCAGCAGCCGGGCCAGTGCGACACCAGCACCAGGCGCTTGCCATCGTGGATCAGTTGCTTGCGCCCAGGCACGCGCCAGAACTCGAAGGCATGGGCCTCGGGCGGTGGGTCGACATCCGGGTAAAGTTGCACCACGGCATCGTGATCGGGGAACCAGGCTGGATGCGCGTCGCGCGCATCCAAGGCCGGATCTTCCAGCAGGCGCAGGCCCCACGCCTGCGCTGCGTCCGGCCGGCGACGACGGTGCAGCCAGTCGAGCCGATAGCCGGGATTTCGGCGCAGGTATTCCCACGCCAGCGCAGGGCCGTCAAGATGCAGAACGTAGAGATAGGCAGCTGTCGGATACCAGTGTTCAGCGCTGCGATCAGTCATGGCGAAACCTCCCTCTGTTTGGGATGCGTCGCCACGATTTCCGCGATGCGGGAGCTATCGAAATGCCATTAGGTCGTCATCAAAATTGGTTAAGCTGTAACTGTCGGTGTCAAGACCGTTTGGCTCCTGCGTGTTGCGGAAATCGTCTGAATGCGACGGCTACGCCGTCAGGAAAATGACGCGCAGCACCGAACACCGTGCCGCAGCCCGCGCCAAAGATCAGGACTGTTTTCAACAGGATCGCACCACTTCGGTGCAAGAATGCGGATTCAGACCTGCACGGTCTTGACCAAGATTGAAATAGTCACGATGCGCCCCGGATGGCCGGGCCGCGCTGGTTTTCATCAATCCGTGATCGCGCCGTTCTCCTGCGCCAGCCGGACGTATTCCGATAACGGACGCACCGCCTGGAAATACCGATCCCGCCGCACCGGCAGCTTGCGCGGCCCGACGATGCCCGCCAGGTCGGACAGCTTGACCGTCCCGAGCGCAGGCATCCCGATACCGAAGTCGATCAGGCCGTAGGCCGTGTCGCCATCCGCAGGATCGAGCGACACCAGCAGCCAAGTCACATGCGCGTCCGGGGTGAACAGGCGCACCACGGGCAGCGGGTCGAGCCGCTGCCCAGCGGCGAGCGCCGCCCCGTGGGCCAGCAGCCGGGCGCGTTCATCGGCGGTGACAAGCGGCAGGGTCACGGGCAGCCTCCCCACGAAACCGACGATGCGCGGATGCGCTCTTGAGCCAAAGCACAGAACCGTCGAACCGAATCTGTGCATTCGTGTGGAAGCACGGATGTGCAAGCCATCGCATCCGTAGAAGGACGGAAGCACCGAAGCGGAATTGTCGGAAGCCGGAAAGACACGGATGCGATTCCCCGGTTCTGTCGGAATCCGGGGATACGGATTTCCGTAAAAGCACGAAAGCGGCCTCTCAGCCATGAATGAACACTATAGATTGTAGCCCTATAGGATGCAATGGGTTGTCATCTTGGTTTTAAGAGGAAACCATAGGTGGCGGCAAAGTACTCATTGGCGAAGGCGTTGAAGACGGTCAGGAAGGCGCGTGGCTTGAGCCAGGAAGCGTTCTCCGACGTGTCGAGCCGCACCTATATGAGTACGCTAGAACGCGACCTGAAAAGTCCGACCCTGCACAAGCTGACCGAGCTGTGCGAGGTCATGGACGTGCATCCGCTCACGTTGTTGACGCTGGCCTTTGCGGGCGACAGCACGCACAAGGCTGACGAGTTGTTGGCGCAGGTGCGCCAGGAACTTGAGGCGGTACTGAACTCTGATGGAGATTGAGAAGCGACATGGCATATCGAAATGGAAACTACACCGCCTTTTACGTTGCAGAGCCATTCCATCCCAGCTCGCTAGGTGCCAATGCGACGAAGGATTTTCAGTATTACAACACCCTACGGATGTGGAAAGGCGCTGATGCGACGTTCCCCTTCGTTGATTCGCACGACAAAACTTACAGTGTCCGCGATGGCAGCGATTGGGAATACACACTGAAACCCAGGCTCAGGGAGCGCCTTCGGAGCTCGAAGAACATTATCCTCATCTTGAGTTCGATCACGACGAATTCCCGCGCCCTTCGAGAAGAAATCGACTACGGGATCAACGATCAAGGGCTTCCTGTCATTGTCATCTATCCCGAATATGCCACCAAGGAAAGTCTGCTTGTCGGCGGATCATTGAAGCAGGCGGTCAAGAACCTGTGGGGAAATCTTCCCGTGTTCCGGGATTCGATGAACAAAGTCCCGACGCTTCATGTTCCGATGAATAAAGAGCTCATCAAAAAATCCTTGCAGGACGGCGAGTTTATGGTTGGGAGCATGAAGGCCCCAGGCACCTACAGATACAACCCATAATCAATCGACATATCGGAGCGAATGATTCACGTCATGGCGAAGGTCAACTTTTTTGACAAGCGGGTCATCAAGAAATTCCTTGAGATCACCGCTGTCGTCAGCGGTACGCTGTCATTCATAGTTATTTTTGTTGACGTTCCTGCCGAGTGGAAGCTAAAGGCTGGCTTGGCAATACTGGCACTCACCTACGTGGGGATATGGCTCTGGTCGAACAACCTGAACAGTATCGACATCAATGTTGAGGGGAGCGATGTCGCGATCAAGACCGGCGACATTTTCCACCAGCCGGGATTGAAGGCAATTGCCTTCAATGAGTATTTCGACACTCAGGTGGACAACAAGATAATTGGCGAGACTTCTCTCAACGGAGTTTTCATCCAGAAGCATCTCGGCGTTCCGATTTCCGAATTAGACCGCTACATCGAGGAATACGCTTTTGATGAAAGTGAAGTCCTGGAGGAGAACGAGGCAAGGAAACACGGTAAGAAGAAAAGGTATCAGATAGGCACGATTTGCCTGTACAAAGACTATCTCCTGACCGCGTTCTCCAAGTTCGATGAGAACAACAAGGCGCTACTAACGATGCCGGAGTACCTTGAGTTCCTCATTAATTTCTGGGACAAGGTAAACAACGTGTACGCCCAGCAAAGCGTATCGACAACAATCTTTGGATCAGGAATCACGCGAATCAAAGGACACAAGAATATTTCCGACGAGGATCTACTGAAAATCATGCTGTGGACATTCAGAATCAGTGAGATGCGATTCAAATATCCCGCGAAGCTGACCATCGTGATCCACAAAGACAAGATCGACCAGATCAATCTTCTCGATATCAAATCCGCCAGGAACGGCGTGTAGTTTTCAATGGCGGTTCGGAGCGAGCCCACTTTGCAGATGCTGGCCGGGCCGATCAGGCACAGCCGGTTCGGCGGCATCGAGGGGCGCCAAGCCGTGCGCGGCGCGGATAGTCCGCAGGGCTTTCCCCTGGAGGCAAGCGCAGCGCCGCAGGCGCGAGGGATTGAAGCCGAATGGCCGTGACGACAAAGACGGCACGGGGCGCAGCCCGAAAGCCCGGCGGCGCTTTGCGCCGACACGCTCAAAAGTCTAAGAGCACAACAAGGGGCTCATTCTGGGAAATAGCAGGCACTATTTCCAAATAGATTTTATTTGCCGATGCCTACAGATTCGCCAACGAAATGGGATAACCCTGAGCCGCCATTTCCTTTGCCAGAAGTGGCCCTGCATCCTTTTGCAGATTGTCCTTGAATGGGATATAGAGCAACCCTTGGATGTCGGATGGGCGCTCCATATTGTCTTGTTGCTTCATGAGAATGGCAACGTTCTTACGACCGAGCAGCGTAAGCATCATGCCCAATTCCATCACAACATTTTGGCGCGCACGGAACGCCTTTTCGTCTTCGTGACCAGCGCGGTAGCCCTCGTCGTCGGGCGTGGCCAGAACCACAGCAAACTTTACTTCTGCCGTGTACTTTTCCAATTTCTCGATGATGGTCTGCCCTTCCGAAGGAAGTTGATCCAAGATCAACGGCTCAAGCCTCCAGCGGCGCAGCATCGCTTCAAGCTCGGTTCGGGCGGCATTATCGTGCCCATAAACCACGAATACCTTGCTGAGCATTGGCTTAGCAGCAGCGCCATTCTGTGGAGCTGGTGCCGCAGCCTGTGCAGGTTGCACGCCGAGGCAAGCCTTTACCGCCTCTTGGTTCTTGCCCTGAACATTGAAATTACCGGTGTGGTAGCTATTGACGATTGCACCATTTTGCAAACGAAGTTGTGTGCCAGTGCCGTTCGCAAGTGCCGTCTCATTCGCAATCTGAAGATTGCCGGCCTGTAGGCAGGCCTTAATTTCGTCGAGAGTCATCGCCATTCCTTCTAAGCTCCCCAAATCGCTTTTTTCGCAGCTTCGCTAAGTACATCGACAACAATGTCGCGCACGCCAGATGCAACCGAAGCGCCGACCTTCGTCATCACCTTCTTGAATCGAAGGGATGCAACTTGAGTTTTTGGACTGTCTTTGGTCAATTCCGTCAAATCGGTACGGAACTGCTGGACTTCTTCTGGCGACAGCTCTGCGCCTGCTTCCACTAGCTCAACAGCGCCAGCAATCTTGCGTTCAGTCCAAGGGAATCGGCTACCGCAGTTGTGGCAGAACGAGGGAGGCTCGTAATCACCACCCAAGCCGAAAACGCCTTCAACGTAGAAATCGCCGCGAATGGATGCGCTGCACGAAGGACACTGCATGATGGTCTCTTCACCGCACTTAGAGCAGAACGCCTCTTGAAGCTCGGGATTCTGATCAGCGGCTGTTGTTGCGACATGCCCGTTAGGACAAACCTGTGCGACCCGATATGTCCCCATTGCGCTCCCTTGTTATTTATGCCGATAGATACGGCGTTGGTCAAATCAAGGGATTGTAAAGCAGCAGCGTGGAAATTGGAGGCATGGATGACACCGGGCGCGGCCACTGCCGCGCCCGGATTTTTGCACTCACTGCGCCCAGGGCGCGGTGCTGATCGGGCTATTCCTTCGTCTCGATGAGCCACCACACGGCACGCGGCAAGGCGCGACCCGTGATGGGGTGAATGTCGGTCAGGTCGGCGCGGGCTGACCAGCCAGAGGGCGGCCGGTAGCCGCGCACGTCGCCTTCGCCGTGCCAGCGGCGGGCGCGTATCGTGCCGGGGGCATAGATCGCCGCCATGCGGGGGCGGCTGGTGGTGTAGGTCATGGGTGTTCTCCTTCCAGCAAAGCGCCCCGGTCGAGGCCGGGGCGCTTGCTTTTGCACGGGTCAAGCGGCTAGCGCCACGGAGGGTTCATCTGCTGTTGCCTCGGCATCCTCCGGGGCGTCGTCCTGCTCCTGTGGTTCTGCCTGCGTGGCGTCCGGCCCTTCGGCCTTGAAGATGGCAGGCATCCAGCCCGTGCCGTCTGCCAGCCGCTCGGCTTCGCTGGCAATGTCGGCCTTCTTCAACTTCGCCAGCCGGGTGACGTGTGACGGGGCGAACCGCTCCACGGCTTCCAGAATTGCAGCCTTCGGCACATGCCGGAAATAGCCCTCATTGGTGGGCTTCCACCATGCGGCCATGTCCAGCCTCACGGCCTGCGCGAGTTCTTCGCCCGGCTGCTGCCGTGTGGTGCGGGGTGTCACCACGTCCACCGTGACGGCCACGCATACCGCCAGCAGCCGCACCAGTTCGTCTTGGGACTTCGCCAGCAGCGCGGCGAACAGTTCGGCGCTGTCCTCCGGCAAGGCTTCGCCCGCCACCTGTTGGAACTCGCGCAGCGCGACGGCGGCGGGGGATTCCGGCCAGTCGGGGGCCATGCCTTCCAGCCGGTCTTGCACTTTCAGGCTCACGCCCAGCGGCAAGTCGTGGCCGTGGTAGCCGCCTTGCAGCACCGTTTGCACCATGCCATGCACCAGCGCAGCCAGCGCCACTTGCGGATGCCGTGCCACTTCGATTTGCAGCGCGGCGGTGCGGTGGGCGCTCAACCGTTGCGCCAGCCGGTCGGACATGGCGGCGGTCTTGGGCTGCCCTTCGCTGTCTCCGTCCTCGCCCTCGTCGTCGTCGTCGTTCCCAGCATCCTCGCCGCTGAACCCTTGGCGCAGGCGTTCCAGCGTGCGCAGCGCCTTGGCTTCGGCCTCGCGCAGCAGCCCGCGATAAATCACGGCCTGACCGTTGCGGTCGGTGGTGACGATGGCACCGGCTGCGGCCTTCACGGTCGGGCCGTACTCCTGCAAGCCATCTTCCAGCGCCTGCAACTGCTCGCCCAGGGCTTCGCCTTCTTCCTGCAAGGCATCGGCCTCTTCCTCGTCGTCGGCGTCCAGCGCGTCATCCACGGCTGCGGCCAGTTCGTGCAGCTTGGTTTGCAGCTTCTCGATGCGGGCTGCTTCGCGCTTGGTCGGCTCGCGCCGCTCCCTCGGCGCACGCTGGAAGGCGTGCAGGTCGGCATGGGTCACGGCGGGCGTGGCATCCACCCACGCCCAACCTTCGGCCTTCACCTCGGCGGCGATGCCTGCCAGCTTGTCTTGCGCCAGCCGTTCCAGCAGCGCGGCATCGGTCAGATACACGCCCGCATCGCCTTCCGCGAACAGGTCGCGGCGGATGCCGCCGCCTGCGGTTTCATAGCTGTCCAGCCCTACGAAGCGCACCAGCGGATGCCGGTAGCCGTCAATTTCCCTTTCGGTGAGGCGGTCGCGCAGCGCGGACGGCTGGCGCTGCCACGTTGGGGCGTCATAGAAGGCGCTTTCCTGCGCGGCGTGGTCGTCGGTGATGGCAAGGGCCATCAACTGGTCGAGCGTCACGGCTTCGGCGCGGTAGTCGGCCAGCAGGCGCGGCGACACGTTCGCCAGCTTCAAGCGGCGCTGCACCACCAGCGGGGACACGCTGAAATCGGCGGCTATGTCCTCGATGGGTCGGCCTTCGGCCACCAGCGCGGCGAATGCCTCGAACTGGTCGGCGGGGTGCATGGCTTCGCGTTGCACGTTCTCGGTGAGGCTGGCCGTGCGGGCGGTGCCATCGGCCACCAGCAGGCAAGGCACGTCCCATTCCTTGCTGATGCGGTGCTTCTTCGCCAGCAGCTTCAACGCGGCCAGCCTGCGGCCACCGGCCACCACTTCGTAACACTCGCCATCGGCGGCGGCAATCACGATGAGGTTTTGCAGCAGGCCGACACGCTGGATGCTGGCGGCGAGTTCGGGGATGGACATGCGCGGGGTCTTGCGCACGTTGCGGCCAGCAGGACGCGACACCAGCCGCGACAGCGGAACCAGAATCAGGTTCTTGGTCGGGTCGGCTGCTTCCAGCGGGATCGCGGCGGCGGTGTTGAGGGCGCGGGCTTCGGTTTGGGTAATGGCGTTCATGGTGATAACTCCTATGGGGTTCAGGGATACAGCAGCGAGAGAAGCGGCAAGGGCTGCTGCCTGCCCCTGCCGCGTGGGGAATCAGGCTTTCAACTGGCGCAGGCCATCGGCCAGCATCCAGAGGGCACGATTGAGGCGCACATCGGAATCAATGCCCTGCACCGGGCGGGTTTGCTGGCGGTGTCCGCTGGCGCTGCGGCCATGCAATCCGCCTTTGGTCAGGTTTTCTTGGGTGCGGTTGAACACGCTCCACAAGTCCGGGCGGCGGTCATCGAACCGGCGCGGCATCAGGATTTGCGATTCGGTGATGGGCGCGGACTTGTTGTCGGTGGGGTCGTACTTCAAGGCCAGCGCGGAACGGGCGAACACTTCGGCTTCGCCTTCGTCCAGCGTGATAGCGCGCATGGCATCGCGGGAATCCTTCACCCGGTCGAAACCGCGCAAGACTTCATAAGCGCCTTCGATGACATGCCCGGAAACGTCACCTTTGTGGGGCACGCGCACATCGGCCACGGTGTCGCCGCAGACGAGGCCATTGCTGCACACGAACCGGAACATGCCGGCCAGCATCTGATAGCTGCTCGTCCCGTCATGGGAATTGAGCAACACGATTTCATTGGCTTCCGCGCCGTTGATCTGGCTGGCGTGGCGCAGGCGCAGCATGTGTTTGGTGTGCTCGCGCTTGCCTTCGTCGCGCACACGGGTCTGCGTCACCATGAAAGGCTGGAAACCTTCTTTGCGAAGCTCGGCCAGCACGGCGGCGGTGGGGATATAGGCGTACCGCTGCGAACGGCTTTCGTGCGGCGCGTCCGCGAAGATGGACGGCGCTACGCGGTAAATCTGGTCATCGGTCAGCGGGTAGTCGCTGCGCAGCGAGGGGGAGCGGGAAGCGAATTGGGATGCGAGTTGCATAGTCTTTCTCCTGACGAAAAGGGTTTGCTGTTCAAACCGCACACCGGATTCCTAGATTCGGAGCCCAGCCTTTCGGCTGTTCGGTGCGGTTGGCACGAGGAACCCGGTTGGCCCTGTTGCCACCGTCTTTCCTGAGTTCATCGCCCGCGACGGTCAGGAGCCCACGGACGTGAGCCGTCAAGGAGAAAAGCGTCAGGGTGGTGCGGCCCGCAGGCGCAGCCGAGGACACGGCCTGGCGCGCCTTGACGGCACGCGGCCACGGGCTACAGTCGCGAGCAAGGTGATGGAGTCAGGGAAGACGGCTGGACATGGCAACGGCCGCCCCTGTGTGCTGAGCCGTACGCAAGCGAAGCGCGCAGGCCTGGATCTGGAAGCCGGGCCGAAGGCGTCAGGGATGTGGAAGGCTGGCGGACGCCAGTCCCGTCAGGGATGAGCGAATAGCGAACTTGGAGCAGCGCGATCCGCGAAGCGGAGACGCCCCTACGGTGCTTTCTGCGTCATCCAATAAAATTGGCCGTATCTTTTTTCTTCAATCGCCAGTTTTCGGAAAAATCAGGGTTTTCGGATGATCGAATTTACGGACAACGACATTCTCAAGTTGGACGAACGCTTTGCACAGGAAGACGTCCCATTCCATGCCCGCCCATTCCGTGCGGCGATGGAAATTCTTGGCGATCGGTTTTCCATCGGGGTCGGCGGCAATCCCCAAGTGCGCGAGATCGAGCAGGCATATGAGCGGCTGATTCCCGAAGTCAAATTCACCTGGCCAGGCATGGGGACAGGCTTTGCCGCATCGGTGGATCGTGTCAGGAAAGTAACGATTGGCGTTGTCTTTGGAACCGTCAACATAACCGTCGATAAGGGGCTGGGCTTTTCAGGTCATCAGGAATGGGCTGCCTGGTGTCGCGGCGACCGCAAGATCGCAGAAAGATCAGCGTTCGCTTTTGCTGACATGCACGACCTTGTGTACGGCATTAATCGCGGGGCACAACACAAAAATGCCTCGACATTCTGGGGTCTTGCAGCCGAGCAACTGAAACTGGTTTCCGAAAGTCTTTCCCAGTCCGGTTCGATTGGCAGCGCAGTTCTGCAACCCATCTGCCTGACTGCCGAACTGGCAATGAAAGGCACGCTGTTGCATCTTGGCGTGCCGGAGAAGGACTTAAGAAACCCTAAATTATTTGGCCACAACTTGAACAAGCTCGGCGAAAGAATGACCAAAGATAGCAGCCACAGGGATGATGCATTGCTCTTGCCGGCACTGAACAAGTTTCCTGACTATGTAGGTGATCGCTACAAGGAAACACAACTGACCCGGCTGGAGATTATTGCCTTGGCCTTGGATGCCCAGTTTGTCGCCGCTTCGGCCGTGAGGCGCATTTCTGGCGAGGACATGGCAAGTCAGATGGAAGCCGCAGCAGGCCCGCGTGGAAATTTCTTTCCGTGAGCAACTATAAGCAAGCGCACCGTCCGTAAGGGCGGCGCGCTGCGTGGTCGCCACGATCAGTGCGCGACCATCGACTGCAACTGCTCGATCACGCTGGGTTCGACGAACACGCACGGCTGCTTGTCCGCGATCGGCACGTTGAACACGCGAGCGAAAACCTCGCGCTTCAGGTGCGCCAAGCGCCCAGTCCGGTACGCCTGTTCGGGCTTCATCCGATCAGCGTCAGACGGCGAGCCGCTGCGCTGCGGGTCGCATTCGACTAAGGCGACAAAGCCATCGTCGGACAGCTTCTGATGTTCAGGGCACAAGCCCCAGCCTGTCGCCGTGTGGTGCCCCATGCTTGATTGCACCGGTGTCAAAGCGAGTGCCGCAGACCAGGCAAATGTGGTGTTCGAGGGAAACGTACGATTTGTCGTTCATGACGATCTCCGGTTGCACGGGCGGAATTGCCCGGAACCGTCGCCAGCACGGCGCAGCGCAGCAGTCAGGGGTCAAGGACGGCCCCGGCCGCAAGCGTGCTTGCACGCGCAGCCCTTGACGGCGAGAACGCCGTGGTACGGTGAAGGGAACAGCAAGACCGCCCAGCCAACTCCAACGAAGGCACGGACAGGCAAGCGGAGCGTGCAGGCCCGATAGAGGGCCGAAGGCGTCAGCGATGTGGAAGGCTGGCGAACGCCAGTCCCGTCAGGGATGAGCAGATAACGAATCTGGAGCAGCGCGATCCGCGAAGCGGAGACGCAGCCATGTACTTCGCTTATTATCTATTCGTATAGATTTGATGCTTTCAGCCAGTATGCCGCACTCGACCATTGACTATGAAGACGCTGAATATCACTGATGAGGTAGTGCTTCTATTGGTTCCCCTGTGGAATTCCATAGATAAGTTCGATTTAGCCTTTTGGAGAAAAAGATGATTTCCGACGATTTGATTGAAAAAACAAAACAATCCCTTAATTCCGCATTGAAGACTATTCAGCCATGCAGCCAAGATGAGGCAATGAAGTCAATAAGATCAAAAACCCAGATGGCAACGGGGAAATCATTGAAAGTAGCGGACGTAAAATCATATTTCCTCCTGCTAGATGCCATTTACAACAGTGACAAGAAAATAAGTCAAAGATTCAGCAGGGAAACCGTATATAAAATTATTGATGAGTGCGTTTTCTCAAGGGGATTTCTGGAAAAAGATTTCTCCAATGAAGATGCCTTGTCGCTAATAAAGACATTCACAGACGCTATGCCAGAAAACGTCAAGATATTTGCACCAATATCAGGATTGAGGTTGGACAAGAACAAGACGGCGATCATCGGGCCTTTTGAAATCGGTTTTTCCTCGAAGCTAAAAATGCCAATCTCAAATGAGGATGGATACTATATATGCTCAGAAATAAAAAATAGCTACGATAATTCAAAGTCTATTGCTCTCGCCCATGAGGAGTTTCAGGAGTTCATCAATCTAATATTCTTCATGGCTGGAAAGAAAGATAATTCAATTTTCATAAAAACGGGACTTCCTTCCTATCCTAGCTACACGCACCACCAAATGTATGTCGAGACTAGCTCATATCAAATACAAAGAGAATCTTTTGAATTTGGCGACACATCAATAAGCAACAAGATTGCCGAGAAAGTACCTGTAGATGACGATTTTTTTGTGAAAAATCCAAATTTCTCCAGACTCTGGGATTTTTATAAAGAAAGGAAAAACGGAAAAAAAATATCTGATTTTCACTCAAGAATATTAAATTGCTCAATTTCAATTGGTGAAGCAATAAAAAGCCAGAAGGAAAAGGACTCCGTTATCCACACGTGCATTGCCCTTGAGATCCTATTGTCTTACGATGAAGGTAGTCTTTTCCAAAAAAGCATTGGCGATCGCTTGGCGGATACATTTGTATTCATTATTGCAAAGGATAAAGAGGCTAGATTGCAGGCGAGTGCATTATTGAAAAAGGTTTACCGAATGAGGTCTGCCTTGGTTCATGGTGGAAGCAAGGAGATTGATCAGAGCTATGTCGGAATAATTCAGCTAACTAGAGCCGCTATTGCCGAGTTATTAACATCCGAAAAATACAAAGAGATAAATAAAATAGATAAATTATATGAAATGGTAAAGGATGCTCAGAATTCTTATTAGAAACAATGATGTATACCGCGTCCCGGCGCGCATCCTTGATTGAGCCGCTGCGGCTGCCCCGCTTGTGACTGCTCAGAATTCCCGCTTGAATAGTTGCGCGAGAAAATTAACGCTGTCGTGACCTAGCACAAGGCACAGCCTGCGCGCCCCTACGGCGCGCATCGGGACACACAAATGCTGCTGTCAGGATTTTTCGCCAGGCTGCCGCTGCTCAATCTGCAACCGCGCCCGCTCGGTCGCCTGCTGCAACTTCTCGCCCAGCACCGCACGCGGCGGCAAGCTGGTCAGGTACTCGGCAACGTGGATGCCCGACTTGTCCAGTTCAAGCAGTTCGATCTGCTCGCGCTTCTTGCCGGTGCAAAGGATGATCCCCAACGGCGAGGCTTCTTCCGGTTCCCGTTCGTGCTTGTCGAGCCAGCGCAGGTAAAGCTCCATCTGCCCCTTGTACGCAGCCTTGAACTCGCCGATCTTCAATTCGACGGCCACCAGCCGGCGTAGCTTGCGGTTGTAAAACAGCAGGTCAAGGTGGAAATCCTCGTCGTCGATCTGGATGCGTTTCTGCCGGGCGACGAAGGAAAAGCCCACCCCCAGCTCCAGCAGGAAGGCTTCCATTTCACGGATGATGGCCGTCTCTAGGTCGCTTTCCTGCCAGCTATCCCGCAGTCCCAGGAAGTCGAGGATGTACGGGTCGCGCATCACCAGCGCCGGGGTCATGCGCTGCGCATCGCGCAGGGTCGCAAGTTCCTGCGCGATGGTTTCTTCCGGCTTTTGGGACAGCGCCGTGCGCTCGTACAGCATCGAGTCGATGCGCTCGCGCAGCGTCCTCACGCTCCAGCGTTCGGCGCTCGCCATCTGCGCATAGTAGTCCCGCTGGAGCGGGTCTTTCAGCGGGATCAGCGCCAAGAAATGTGACCAGCTCAATTGTCGTGACAGTGAAACGACAATTCGCTCGTCCGGGTAGGCAACGGCGAACTGCACCATCCGGCGCAAGTTCTTGTCCGCGAAGCTGCGTCCGTAGTCGCGGACAAGCTGCGCGGCCAGAGACGGCAGGATTTCTTCGCCATACCCGGCCCGCTGCCCGGCCAGCACTTCCGTATGGATGCGCAGGCCGACGCGCCAGAACAGCAGAGTCAGTTCCGTATTGACCGCCAGGGCAGCGCGCTGGTTCGCTGCCTCGATCAATGCCCGAATGTCGCCCAGCAGCGCCGTCGGCGCTGCTGGTGACGCAATGGATGACTTGCGCCTAGTCATGCCGTTGCCTCCGCCGCCGGGGGGCGTTTGGTGCCAGTGATCGTCTTGCGCCGGCTCGCCACCAGTTCGGCGGCTTCCCGAACCGGCTTGTCCTCGGTGTGGACATAGCGCATGAACATCGCCACGGTCTTGTGCGCCGTCAGCACCATGCCGACTTTGACCGGAATACCTGAATTGGCAATATCGGTCGCGGAGCGGTGGCGGATGCCGTGCGTCCCGACGTGCGGCACGCCGGCCGCCTTGAGCGCCCGAGTCCAGCCACCGTAGTGCTCGCCATAGGTCAGGTGCTTGGCCGGGTCGTTGGGTGACGGCAGAACGTAGGGGCAACCTTCCTGGCGGGGGGCGGTCGAAAGCAGGCGGTGGGCTTCCTCGCTCAAAGGCTTGGACATGCCGCCTGTCTTGCTGTCAGGCCACACCACGCGCCGGTTCTCCAGGTCGATCCAACTCCATTCGAGCCCGCAGATTTCTGAGCGGCGACCGGCGAACTCGAATTGCAGGCGGATCGCCAGAGGGATGACGTAGTTTTCCAGTCCCTCGGCTTCCAGATGCTCCAAATGGCGGAAGATGCGCGCCATTTCCTCGTCATTGATGAGGCGGGTAGCCTTGCCGGCCGGGAACATGGGGACATGTCGGCAGGGATTGGTGCCATCCGGGCGGAAGCCCCACACTTCGGCCATGTTGAACATCTTGCGCAGCACGCCGAAGGTGTGATTCGCGTCGGCCGGCTTGTAGGCCAGCTTTTCCATCAGCCCGGCAATGTCGGGCCGCTTCACGTCCTGCACCTTCTTGCGGCCCAGCAGTGGGACGATATTGCGGTCTATGACCGCCTGATAGCCTTCCTGCGTGCTGACCTTGTTGCGCTTCTTGGAGTAGTCCTCCATGAACTTCTTGCACAACGCTTCGACCGTCGGCGCTTTCCGCGCATCGGCCTTGGCACCGCCAGGGTCGCCGCCCCGGCGAACCTCGGCCAGCCAGTCCTGCGCCATGACGCGGGCCTGCTCCACGGTCAGTTCCCCGAACAAGCCCAGGGCGGGCTTGCGGCGCTCCCCGGTGTTCGTCCGGTACTGGAGCATGAACACCTTGCGGCCCGCCGGGGTAATCTTGCACAAGAAGCCGGGCACCACGGTATCCCGTAGTTCGACGGCCTGCGCCTGGGGTTGCGCCGCATCAACGGCGGTCTTGGTGAGCTTGATCTTAGCCATGATGACTCCTCGGAAAGACCCGTTTCCAAGAGCCACATGGGGGCCAAGCGGACGGAAGCCGGGTCAGGTTTCAGAAAGCACCGTCATATGTTGAACTCGCCTAACCCATTGATAAACCTGCTGTATCGGGCTGCGGCGTAGTCCTGCGAAATTCGGTGCTGGAGTCATCGTGAAATAAAAAAACCTCCAGCTCAAAAGATCGTCAGCTGGAGGTATCAAGAGTCATTCGTTGTGGCAGCGGAAAAGGCTGCTGCCGGCGCCTGGAAAGCAAAGGCCGGTGGGGCCTGGGCCGGCGGGCGCAGCCGTGCCGGATTGCGTTGCAGGGGCAGGGGCCTGTTCAGAGCATGGGCGCCCTGATGCCACTGTGGCTGTAATGTCTGCCGGGCTGCCGGTGGCAGCGGGTTGTGCCCGGCGGCACTGCACGCGGGGCAGTGCTCGCTGATGCACAGTGCCTGCAGGGTATGGCTGTCCGCCTGCTGCGGGCCAGCCGCGCTGCAGACGTCGCTGCGCCACATGCCCTGCACCAGGGCGCCGGCCAGGTGGGCGGCACTGGCCTGCCCGGCCCATAGCTGCATCCACAAGGCCAACGCCGCCAGCACCGCGCCCAAGGGGCGGCGTTTACGGTGGGTGGCGGGGGCAGAAAGAGACATGGCGGCGTGATTATCCGAGGGGCGCCAAATAGGTATTTGCTGTAAATCAAATCGCACTGATTTGATGCGCATCAAGTGCGCAGGCTGTCTGCCAGTTGCTGCGCCCAGTGCCGGGCCTGGGCGGCATCCTGCGCTTCGACCATGATGCGCAGCAGCGGCTCGGTACCGCTGGCGCGGATCAGTACCCGGCCCCGATCGGCCAGGGCCTGCCGAGCCTGCGCCTGGACGGTCTGGAGGGCAGGGCTGTTTTGCCAATCCTGCTCGGGATGCAGGCGCACGTTGATCAGCTCCTGCGGAAAAAGCTGCAAGCCCTGCAGCAATTGCACCAGGGTCTTGCCGCTGCGCACGCAGGCCTGCAGTACCTGCAAGGCGCTGATCAGGCCATCGCCGGTGGAGTGTTTGTCCAGCGCCAGCAGGTGGCCCGAGCCTTCGCCGCCCAGTTGCCAGCCCTTGGCGTGCAGTTGCTCCAGCACGTAGCGGTCGCCCACTTTGGCGCGGACGAATTCCACGCCCTGTTGCCGCAGGGCCAGTTCCACGGCCATGTTGGTCATCAGCGTGCCGACGGCTCCGGGCACGCGCTGGCCTTGCTGCAGGCGGTCTTGCACCATCAGGTAGAGCAGCTCATCGCCGTTGAAGATGCGTCCCTGGGCATCGACCATGAGCAGGCGGTCGGCATCGCCATCCAAAGCCACGCCGTAATCGGCATGGTTGGCCCGCACGGCCCGGGCCAGGGCGTCGGGGTGGGTGGCGCCGACCTGGTCGTTGATGTTCAGGCCATTGGGCTGGCAGCCGATGGCCAGCACCTCGGCCCCCAGCTCATGGAATACCTTGGGCGCAATGTGGTAGGCCGCACCGTGGGCGGCATCGACGACGATTTTCAGGCCGTGCAGTGACAGGTCGTTGGCAAACGTGCTCTTGCAAAATTCGATGTAGCGGCCGGCGGCATCGTCCAGGCGCTGGGCTTTGCCCAGTTCGGCCGCATTGACCCACTGAGGCGCTTCCTGCATGGCCGCCTCGACGGCTTCTTCCCAATCGTCCGGCAGCTTGTTGCCCTGGGCACTGAAGAATTTGATGCCGTTGTCCGGGTAGGGATTGTGGCTGGCGCTGATGACCACGCCCAGCTGCGCCCGCTGCGCCCGGGTCAGGTAGGCCACGCCCGGGGTGGGCAGCGGCCCCAGCAGCATGACGCTGGCCCCGGCGGAGTTCAGGCCCGCTTCCAGCGCGGCTTCCAGCATGTAGCCGGAGATGCGGGTGTCCTTGCCGATCAGCACCAGCGGCTTGTCGTGGCTGCGCTTCAGGACGCGGCCCACGGCATGGCCCAGGCGCAGCACGAAGTCAGGGGTGATCGGAGCCTGGCCAACGGTGCCACGGATGCCGTCGGTGCCAAAAAAGTTACGTGCCATGGTGTGTTTCTGAAATGAAGTGAACAGGGCGGAGGCTGGCGCGACGGGTCAGCCGTTATCGTGCATCGCTTGCCAGACAGCCAGCGCGGCCACCGTTTCCGCCACGTCATGCACCCGCACGATGCGGGCACCGCGCTCTACGGCCAGCAGGGCGGCGGCCACACTGGGTACCAGGCGTTGTTCGACCGGCAGGCCGGTGACGTGGCCCAGGGCGCTTTTGCGCGACCAGCCCGCCAGCAGGGGGAAGTCTAGGGCCAGCAAGTCCTGTTGCCGGGCCAGCAGTGCAAAATTTTGTGCCACGCTTTTGCCAAAGCCAATCCCATAGTCCCAGGCAATCCGGGTGGTATCGACCCCCTGGGCAAGCAGTGCCTGCGTTTGCTGCTGTAAAAAGTCCAGCACCTGGGGCACGGGGTCACCTGCCATCGGGGTTTGCTGCATGTCCAGCGGTGTTTTGTGCATGTGCATCAGCACGATGCCGCAGCGGGGGTGGGCGGCGACGGTGGCTTGCGCCCCTGGCTGGCGCAGTGCCCAGACGTCATTGATGATGTCCGCCCCCGCATCCAGCACGGCCTGCATCACGGCAGCCTTGTTGGTATCCACCGAAATGGGCACGCCCAGGCGTACCGCCTCTTTTACGACAGGCAGTACGCGCTGCAGCTCTTCGTTCTCGGGCACCGGCGGGGAGCCGGGGCGGGTGGACTCGCCACCGATATCGAGGATGTGGGCGCCGTCCTTGAGCAGTTTTTCCGCATGGCGCAGGGCGGCGCCGGGGCTGTGGTGTTGCCCACCGTCGGAAAATGAATCCGGGGTGTTGTTCACGATGCCCATCACCAATGGGCGTGTCAGATCCAGGGAAAAACGGGTGGTTTGCCAAAGGGCCATAGCTCAAGCGCCGGTGCGGGAGAAAAAGAAAAAGGGGCCGTAAGGCCCCAGGGGAAAGGCGCAATGCACGCGCCCATCAGGTTCAGGCGCCGCTGGGCGACGGGGTGTGTGCTGCGGGGGTGCCGCCGCTGCTGTTGCCATCGTCCTTCGGCTGTTGTGGCTGGCGTGGTGTCCAGTCCTTGGGCGGGCTGGGTTCGCGGCCTTCCATGATGGCGTCCAGTTGCTCCATGTCGATGGTTTCCCATTCGAGCATGGCCTTGGCCATGGCGTGCATCTTGTCGGCGTTGTCTTCGATCAGCTTGCGGGCCAGGGTGTATTGCTCGTCGATGATGCGGCGCACCTCGGCATCCACCTTCTGCATGGTTTCTTCGCTGATGTTGCTGGACTTGCTCATCGAGCGGCCCAGGAACGGCTCGCCTTCCTGCTCGGCATAGACCATGGGGCCCAGGGCGTCGGTCATGCCGTAGCGCGTCACCATGTCGCGGGCGATCTGCGTGGCACGCTCGAAGTCGTTGCTTGCACCCGTGGTCATCTGGTGCATGAACACTTCTTCGGCAATGCGCCCGCCGAACAGCATGGCGATCTGGTTGAGCATGAACTCCTTGTCGTAGGAGTAGCGATCCTTCTCGGGCAGGCTCATGGTCACGCCCAGGGCGCGGCCCCGGGGAATGATGGTGACCTTGTGCACCGGGTCGCACTTGGGCAGCAGGCGGCCGATCAGTGCGTGGCCCGCTTCGTGGTAGGCGGTATTGCGGCGCTCTTCCTCGGGCATGACCATGCTCTTGCGCTCCGGGCCCATGATGATCTTGTCCTTGGCCTTTTCGAAATCTTCCATTTCGACCATGCGGGCGCTGCGGCGGGCAGCCATCAGGGCGGCTTCGTTGCACAGGTTGGCCAGATCGGCACCGCTCATGCCGGGGGTGCCCCGGGCGATGATGGAAGGATTCACATCCTGGCTGACCGGAATTTTGCGCATGTGTACGCCCAGAATCTGCTCGCGGCCCCGGATGTCCGGCAGGGTCACGTACACCTGACGGTCAAAGCGGCCCGGGCGCAGCAGGGCAGCGTCCAGGATGTCCGGGCGGTTGGTGGCAGCCACCACGATGACGCCCTGGTTGGTTTCAAAGCCGTCCATTTCCACCAGCATCTGGTTCAGCGTCTGCTCGCGCTCGTCGTTGCCGCCGCCCAGGCCGGCTCCGCGCTGGCGGCCCACGGCGTCGATTTCGTCGATGAAGATGATGCAGGGGGCGTTTTTCTTGGCGTTCTCGAACATGTCACGCACGCGGGCAGCGCCCACGCCGACGAACATTTCCACGAAGTCGGAGCCGGAAATGCTGAAAAACGGCACCTTGGCTTCGCCGGCAATGGATTTGGCCAGCAGAGTCTTGCCTGTGCCCGGTGGGCCGACGAGCAACAGACCGCGCGGGATGCGGCCGCCGAGCTTGTGGAATTTGCTGGGGTCTTTCAGGAAGTCCACCACTTCCTTGACTTCTTCCTTGGCTTCGTCGCAGCCGGCCACGTCGGCGAAGGTGACGGTGTTGTTGTTTTCATCCAGCATCCGTGCCTTGCTCTTGCCGAAGCTGAAGGCACCGCCCTTGCCGCCGCCCTGCATCTGGCGCATGAAGTACACCCACACGCCGATCAGCAGCAGCATCGGCCCCCAGCTGATGAGCAGGCTGAGCAGGAAGGAGCCTTCCTCGCGGGGCTTGACGTCGAATTTGACGTTGTTGTTGATCAGGTCCCCTACCAGGCCGCGATCCAGATAGGTGGCCGTGGTGCGGATGCGCCGGTCATCGGTGGTGAACGCAACGATTTCCGTGCCCCCGGGACTTTCCTGGATGGTGGCGCTCTTGATGCGGTTGTTGTGGACTTCGTTGAGGAAGTCGGAGTAGCCGACATAGCCGGTACCAACTGTGCTGCGCGTATCGAATTGCTTGAATACGGTGAACAGCACCATAGCCACGATCAGCCAGACGGCAATTTTTGAAAACCACTGATTGTTCAAGCGGGGCTCCAGAAATAAGGGTAGGAAAACAAAAACGCTGCGGTGCAGGTGGGGCCGATTTTAGGCCTTTCAAGCAAGTCGGTCATAAGCTTGTCTCGATGACGGCGATTGCCCGCACCTAATCAACCGGATTGGCCTTTGAGGGTGCGGCCAACCAGAAAAGTTTCCGTGGATTTTGGCCGGGAGGATTGGGGCTTCAAAGGCTTGACATGCACGAAGTGATCGCGGAAAAGCGCCACCAGGGCATCGTAGCCCGGGCCATGAAAGACCTTGGCCACCAAGGCGCCCTGAGGCCGTAGATGCCGGCTGGCGAAATCGACTGCCAGCTCGATCAGATGGCTCACGCGGGCTGCGTCGGTGCTGCTGTGCCCGCTGAGGTTGGGCGCCATGTCGGAGACGACCACGTCCACGGCTCGCCCCTGCAGCACGGCCTCCAGCTGTTGCAGCACGGCATCCTCGCGGAAATCCCCCTGGATGTAGTGCACGCCCTCGATCGGCTCCATGGGCAGCAGATCCAGGGCAATGATGGTGCCGTCGAGCTGCCCGGCAGCCGCCCCTTGCGGGGCCATGCGGCGGCGCAGGTATTGGCTCCAGGCGCCCGGGGTACAGCCCAGATCCACGACGACCTGGCCGGGCTGGATGAGGTGGAAGGCCTCGTCAATTTCCTTGAGCTTGTACGCCGCCCGGGCGCGGTAGCCCTCCTTTTGTGCCGCTTGCACATAGGGGTCGTTGATGTGCTGGTGCAGCCAGTTTTTATTGACTTTCTTGCTTTTGGTTTGAATCTTCATCGCAAAATTTTTGCAGACTTGATAATACGGGGATGTCTCAAATCCAATTGACCCCCGCCCAGCGCCGGGAACACCGCGCCAATGCCCACCATTTAAGCCCTGTGGTGCTTATCGGCGCCGATGGCCTGACCCCTGGCGTACAAAAAGAAATCGATGCGGCCCTGAACGCCCACGGCCTGATCAAGGTGCGTGTCTTCGGCGACGACCGTGCCCAACGCGAAACCATGTACCAGGTGCTGTGCGAGGAACTGGGCGCTGCGCCCATCCAGCACATTGGCAAGCTGCTGGTGCTGTGGCGCCCCCAGCCTGAAAAGGCCAGGGCGCTGGAGGAAGACCGCAAAGCCGGCCCCCGGGATGTGAAGCTGCTCAAGTTCGGCCGTCCCGGCACCAAGCCCACGGTCAAGCAGGTACGGGTGCTGGGCAACCAGCGCCTGACGGCGGGCGGCTCCATCAAGCGGGCCAAGAAGTCCTCGCCCAAATCCTTGAAAAAAGGCGCGTAGCCAGGGCATGGATACGACAGCGGCAGCGCAGCACAGCCAGCGCCATGTTCTGTGCATGAAGTGGGGCACCAAGTACGGCCCGGAATACGTCAATCGCCTGTATGCCATGGTGCGGCGCCACTTGCAGGGCGATTTCAATTTTGTTTGTCTGACGGACGATGCCACGGGGATTCGTGCCGAGGTGCAGTGCCTGCCCATCCCTTCGCTGGCACTGCCCCAGGGCATTCCGGAGCGGGGCTGGACCAAGCTGACGACCTTCAGCGCCGATCTGCATGGCTTGCGCGGGACGGCCTTGTTCCTGGACGTGGATGTGGTCGTTACCGGCCCGCTGGATGATTTTTTTACCCATCCTGGGGAATTTCTCATCATTCATGACCACAAACGGCCCTGGCGTATCACTGGAAACTCGTCGGTCTACCGTTTCGAGCTGGGCGCTCATCCGGATGTCCTCGCGTATTTTCGTGGGCATTTCGAGGAGGTGCGCAAGCAGTTCCGCAACGAGCAAGCCTACCTCTCCGATGTGCTGCACAAGCAGGGAAAGCTGCAATACTGGCCCGCGGCCTGGTGCCCGAGCTTCAAGTACCACTGCATCCCTGCATGGCCGAGCAACTATTGGCGCCGGCCCTTTGTCCCGCAGGATGCGCGGATTGTGATCTTCCACGGGGAATGCAATCCGCCCGATGCCTTGGCGGGGCGGCGCAACCGGCGTTTTCGCTTTATTCGGCCCGCCACCTGGGTGGCCGAGCATTGGCACGAGTGAAGCATGTGGATCGGCCCCGGTACTCCTGCGGGTTGGTGGTACGCCTGAACATCAGAAAGGATGAATATCTGTGAAATGGATGGCAAAAACAGTGCTTGCCACGGCCCTGCTGGGCTTGGCTGCCTGCACGACACCAATCGAGAAAACCGCAAACGACCACAAGGCGGGGGAGTCAATGGCTGCTAATTTGCAAACCCATGTCTGGACGCTCTCCCAGGTTCAGGGTGCGGCCAGCCCATCGCAACAGGCCGGGTTGTCCAGGGTTCAACTGGACTTCGTGGATGCCCAGGGGCTGGCAGTCAAGGGGCTGTGCAACAACATGCACGGACGCTACACCGTCCAGGGGCAGGCCCTGGAAATCGGACGTCTGGCATCGACCATGATGGCTTGCCAGGATGCTGGGCTGATGGCTCTGGAGCAGCAGGTGGGCGCCTTGCTGCCGCAGGCGCAGACGTGGCAGTTGCTGGACGAGGCTGCGCCGCAATTGGAAATCAGCTTTTCCGGCGGCCAGCGCTGGCTGCTCGACGGGACTGTCAAGCCGGAAACCCTGTACGGCCAGCCTGAACGCGTGTTCCTGGAAATTGCGCCGCAGCAGCAGGCCTGCCCGCACCCGCTGATGAAGGATGCCCAATGCCTGCAGGTGCGCAGCGTGACGTATGACGGCCAGGGCTTGAAAAAGCGCGTGGGCGAGTGGGAAAACTTTTATGGGGCGATCGAAGGATTCGAGCACCGCCCGGGGGTACGCAACATCGTGCGCCTGAAACGTTTCACCAACCCCAACCCTCCAGCAGATGCCTCGCGCTACGTATACATCCTGGATATGGTGGTGGAGACGAGCCTGGAAAAGTAATCCAGAAAACAATAGCTGCTACCGCAGATCAGGCAAGAATTTCAAAACGTTTTGACTTTGAAAGTCTTGCCTGATCTGCGGTAGCAGCTATTTTTTTGAGCTGACTCCTGGAATTGCCGGAGCTTATTCCACCTTGGCCTTGCCGCGCAGTTCTTCCTGGAAGGTGGCCATCTTCCGCTGTTCCAGTTCCTGCTTGATCTGGGGTTTGACCTCATCCAGTGCCGGCACTTTGGCGTCACGGGTTTCATCGACGCGGATGATGTGCCAGCCGAACTGGGTCTTCACCGGGGTGTCGGTCATGGCGCCTTTGTTCAGGTGGGTCATGGCTTCTGAAAACTCCGGGACGAAGCTGCTCGGATCGGCCCAGCCCAGGTCGCCGCCCTGGGCGCCCGAGCCCGGGTCTTTGGATGCTTTTTTGGCGGCATCGGCGAACTTCTTCTTGCCTGCCTTGATGTCGGCAATCAGTGCCTTGGCCTCGTCCTCGGTTTCCACCAGAATGTGGCTGGCGCGGTATTCCTTGCCGCCGTTGCCGGCCACGAACTTGTCGTACTCGGCCTGGATGTCGGCATCGGTCACCGGATTGGATTTTTCAAAATCCAGGAACAGTTCGCGGATCAGGATGGTCTGGCGGGCCATCTCCATGTTCTGCTTGTATTCCTTGCTGCGGTCCAGGCCACGGCGTGCGGCTTCCTGCATGAAGATTTCGCGGGCAATGACTTCCTCTTTCAATTGCGCATCCATCTCCGCCGGCAGCTCGCGGCCACTGCGTTCTTCGATTTGTTGCTTGAGCAGTTGCAGGCGTTCGGCAGGGACGGGCTTGCCGTTCACCACGGCAATATTCTGTGCCGAAGCACCCAGGGCGGCCATGCTCAAGAGGGTGGCTGCGGCAATTTGAGTCAGGATTCTTTTTTGCATAAAGAGAAGGGTGGGTTGGAAAAGGTGTTGTTGGAAACGGCTCAGGCCTCGATGGCCAGGGCGTGCAGCCCAAGGGCAAAAAACGGCTGCAGGCAGTCGTAGACGAGGCGGTGGCGGCCTACCTTGCCGACCCCGGCAAAGGCTGCGCAGTCCATGCGGACCCGGAAATGGGTGCCAAAGCCCGTGCCGTTGGCGCCGGGGTGGCCGTCGTGGAGGTAGCTCTCGTCGATGACTTCCAGCGTGGTGGGGGAAAATTTTTCGCGCAAGGCCGCTTCCATGGCTGCGGCGGTGACGGCATTCCGGATGTCGGCGTTCATTGGTGTTCCTGTTGCTTGTCCTGCATGAAGCGGCTCATGTACAGCGCCTGTCCAAGGATGAAGAGCAGCATGAGCCCCAGGCCGCCGAACATTTTGAAATTGACCCAGGTGTTGGTGTCGAACCGGTAGGCAATCCACAGGTTCAGGCAGCCCATGACGGTAAAGAAGGCGCACCAGCTCCAGTTCAGTGTGCGCCAGGCATGGTCCGGTAGTTGTACCTGGGTGCCCATCAGGCTCTTGATGAAGTTCTTGCGCAGCAGGAGCTGGCCGAACAGCAGCGCCGCGCCCATCAGCCAGTACAGCACGGTGGGCTTCCACTTGATGAAGTTCTCATCCTGGGCCAGCAAGGTCGCGCCGCCGAACAGCACGATGACCCCGAGGCTGACCCACTGCATCGGCTCCACCTTGCCGACCTTCAGGCGCAGGTAGGCAATTTGCACGATGGTGGCGGCAATGGCGACGGCTGTTGCCGGATAGATGCCCCAGATTTTGAAGACGGCAAAAAACAGGATGATGGGAAAGAAATCAATCAGTAATTTCATGGCGCAAGGGGGACGCGGGCAAAGGCTGCAAGGATGCCACAGATCCGGCTTTATTCCGGGGTGGCCGTGTCGGTAAATGCCAGGGCGGCGGAATTCATGCAGTAGCGCAGCCCGGTCGGATCCGGGCCGTCGGGAAAGACATGGCCCAGGTGGGCGCCGCACTGGCTGCAAAGGGTTTCGACACGCACCATGGCGTGGCTATGGTCGGCCTGCTCGGCAATGGCGCCGGGGAGCGCCTGGTAGAAGCTGGGCCAGCCGCAGCCGGCATCGAATTTGGTGTCCGATACGAACAGCGGGGCGCCGCAGCAGATGCAGTGGTAGCGGCCAGCGGCCCAGTGCTCCGTGTATTTGCCGGTGAAAGGGCGTTCAGTGGCCGCGTGCCGGGTGACCTGGTAGGCCAGCGGTTCGGTGTCCTGGGCGGCCAGCAGGGCCTGCCATTCACGGTCTGGCTTTTGAATGGGAAATTGCATGGCGGGGGTGGAGTTGTCTCTGGCGGGGAAAGTTCCTGCTACCGACGGCGGGCAAGGCGGGGAGCAGGGCCTGGTTCAGTCTTATAGATGATTTTGCGGAAGTCTTCTATAAGAGTTAGGTAAAACAGCGGTTACCGGTTAGAATTTTGCATGGTGGTAGCAGCTTGCACTCATGTGAAATACAGCTTGGCCATAAGCCAGGTTCTTCGGGTAGATGCAAGACGCCTCCAAGGAGGATGTGGGTATCCCCCGTCCTGATTCGCAGCAACCTGATTAGAGCCAAAAGCACGCAATGACGACACAGCAACCGACCATCATCTATACCCTCACGGATGAGGCCCCTCGTTTGGCCACTGGTGCCTTTTTGCCCGTGGTGCAAGCCTTTGCCGCCACCGCTGGCGTGAAAGTGGATACCAGCGATATCTCCGTGGCGACACGCATCCTGGGCGAATTCGCCGACCGCCTGACCGAAGCCCAGCGTGTGCCCAACACCCTGGCCGAGCTGGGCAAGAAAACCCTGGAGCCTGACGCCAACATCATCAAACTGCCCAACATCAGCGCCTCGGTGGGGCAGCTGATGGCTGCCATCAAAGAGCTGCAGGGCAAGGGCTATGCCATCCCGGACTACCCGGAAAACCCGGCCACCGAAGAAGAAAAGGACATCAAGGCCCGCTACGCCAAATGCCTGGGTTCGGCCGTGAACCCGGTGCTGCGCGAGGGCAACTCCGACCGCCGCGCCCCGGCAGCGGTGAAGAACTACGCCAAGAAGCACCCGCACTCGATGGGCGAATGGAAGCAGTGGTCGCAAACCCATTGCTCGCACATGCACGAAGGCGACTTCTACCACGGCGAAAAATCCATGACGCTGGACAAGGCGCGTGACGTGAAGATGGTGCTGGAGACCCGATCCGGCCAGACCGTGGTGCTCAAGGAGAAGGTCAAGCTGCTCGACGGCGAGATCATCGACTCCATGTTCATGAGCAAGAAGGCGCTGTGCGACTTCTACGAGCGCGAGCTGGAGGATTGCAAGGAGGCGGGCATTTTGTTCTCTTTGCACGTCAAGGCGACGATGATGAAGGTCTCGCACCCCATCGTGTTCGGCCATTGCGTGAAGATTTACTACAAGGATGCGTTTGCCAAGCACGGCAAGCTGTTCGATGAGCTGGGCATCAACGTCAACAACGGCATGGCCACGCTGTACGAAAAAATCCAGACCCTGCCCACCTCGCTGCGCGAGGAAATCATCGAAGACCTGCACGCTTGCCACGAGCACCGCCCGGAGCTGGCGATGGTCGATTCGGCCAAGGGCATCACCAACTTCCACTCGCCCAACGACATCATCGTGGATGCCTCCATGCCCGCCATGATCCGCAACGGCGGCAAGATGTGGGGTTCGGACGGCAAGCCTTACGACTGCAAGGCGGTGATGCCGGAATCGACCTTCGCCCGCATCTACCAGGAGATGATCAACTTCTGCAAATGGCATGGCAACTTCGACCCGCGCACCATGGGCACCGTGCCCAACGTGGGCCTGATGGCGCAGAAGGCCGAGGAATACGGCAGCCACGACAAGACTTTTGAAATCCAGGAAGACGGCGTGGCCAACATCGTGGACATCGCCACCGGCGAAGTGCTGCTGACGCAGAACGTCGAGCAGGGCGACATCTGGCGCATGTGCCAGGTCAAGGATGCGCCCATCCGCGACTGGGTGAAGCTGGCCGTGACCCGTGCCCGCAACTCGGGGATGCCTGCCGTGTTCTGGCTGGATCCCTACCGCCCGCACGAAGCCGAGCTGATCAAGAAGGTGGAGCGCTACCTGAAGGACCACGACACCACCGGCCTGAACATCCTGATCATGAGCCAGGTGCGTGCCATGCGCTACACGCTGGAGCGCGTGGCCCGTGGGCTGGACACCATCTCGGTGACCGGCAACATCCTGCGCGACTACCTGACCGACCTGTTCCCCATCCTGGAGCTGGGCACCAGTGCCAAGATGCTCTCCATCGTGCCGCTGATGGCCGGTGGCGGCATGTACGAAACCGGCGCGGGCGGCTCGGCCCCCAAGCACGTGCAGCAGTTGGTGGAGGAAAACTACCTGCGCTGGGATTCGCTGGGCGAGTTCCTGGCCCTGGCCGTGTCGCTGGAAGACCTGGGGATCAAGAACAACAATGCCCAGGCCAAGCTGCTGGCCAGGACGCTGGATCAGGCCACCGGCAAGCTGCTGGACGAGAACAAGTCTCCCGCCCGCCGCGTCGGCCAGATCGACAACCGGGGCAGCCAGTTCTACCTGGCCATGTATTGGGCGCAGGCCCTGGCTGCGCAGACGGAAGATGCCGCCCTGGCAGCCAAGTTTTCGCCCTTGGCCAAGCAGCTCACGGATAACGAGGCTGCCATCGTCGCCGAACTGGCGGCGGTGCAGGGCAAACCGGCCGACATCGGCGGCTACTACCAGCCCGATCTGGCCAAGCTGGATGCCGTGATGCGCCCCAGTGCAACCTTGAACGCCGCCATTGCAGCTATTGCGTAATTCGAATTCCAGAAACGCAACGCCACCGCAAGGTGGCGTTTTTTTATGGATGGGCGGCCGGGCTGATGTTGTTGGCTGTCCGCACGATGGCCGCGCTGGATTTTGCCCGGTGGGTCGCCGATACTCTCGGCGCCTGGAGGGCGATCTCCCATCTGGTTCCCCTGCTGCTCTTGCTGGCGAGTGCCCGGCCTGCCAGGGAGTGCCTTGCACAAACCTATTCCTGATATTTTTTAGGAGCTGTTTCCACTTTGAATATAAGTATTTCAGGATTGTTTATCCTTGAAATCCTTGTATGAAAAGCGGTAACAGCTACGATTATTATGAAAAACGACCACCTGACGACCCACTTGATCCACCATCCCTACCATGCCCCGGAGGATTTTTCCGCCCCGCAATTGCCGGTGCACAAGGCCTCCACCGTATTTTTCCCGGACGTGGCAACGATGCGTTCGCGCCGCTGGCTGGACAAAAGCGGCTACACCTATGGACTGCATGGCACGCCCACCTCGTTCACGCTGGAGGAGCGTCTGTGCGCCCTGGAGGGCGGCAGGCAATGCCTGCTGGTGCCCAGCGGGCTGGCAGCGATCAGCACTGTCTCGCTGGCATTGCTCGATCAGGGCGACGAAGTCCTGATCCCCGATAACGCCTACGGCCCGAACAAGGATTTCGCTGGGCATGAACTCTTGCGCTACGGGATTCGCCATGCCTTCTTCAACCCCATGGACATCGAGGACTTGCGCCGCAAACTCACGCCCGCCACCAAACTGGTGTGGCTGGAAGCACCAGGCTCGGTCACCATGGAGTTTCCGGATCTGATCGCCCAGGTGCAGTGCGTGCAACGCCACGGGGCGCTTGCCGCCCTGGACAACACCTGGGGCGCCGGCCTGGCCTTTTTGCCCTTTGACCTGCTGCGCGATGGCGGCAGCCTGGGCGTCGACATCTCGGCCCATGCCCTGACCAAATACCCCAGCGGTGGCGGTGACGTGCTCATGGGCAGCATTACCACCTGCGACCCGGCATTGCATATGCGCCTGAAACTCACGCACATGCGCCTGGGCCTGGGGGTGGGAATGAACGATGTGGAGCTGGTGCTGCGCTCCCTGCCCAGCACGCCCCTGCGCTACCACGCGCAAGATAAAACCGCCCGTCAATTGGCGGCAGCGCTGCAGCGCCAGACGGTGGTCACCCAATTGCTGCACCCGGCCTTTGTCGGCAGTCCCGGCCACAGCCATTGGCAGCAGTTGTGTGTTTCCCGGGAAAACCCTGATGGGGTGGCTGCCGGCATCTTCAGCGTGGTGCTGGATGCGCTGCAAAGCCAGATCGATGATTTCTGCAATCGCTTGCAGCGCTTCCGGCTGGGCTATAGCTGGGGCGGGCATGTCAGCCTGGTCATGCCCTATGGCCTGGACGACATGCGCAACCTGGGCCGAGGGCAGGTGGCTGCCGGCGGTGTCGTGCGCCTGTGCATCGGCCTGGAGGATGGGGTGGATCTGGAGCGGGATCTGGCCCAGGCCTACGCCCAGGCGTTTGCGCAGGATTGGCGACATTAACCACGAGCTAACCACGAGCGTGCCGGACACGGGCACTGGCCAAATAAAAAAAGCCAGCCAGGGCGATCCTGGCTGGCGTGGTTTCGGGCGGTGGGCCTGGGCGGTCATGACCGCCAGCGCCATTACGCCTGCAATTGCTGCGCCATGGCGGTGTTTTGCCAGACCTGGCCATCGTTGCCGGCAGCCAGCACGGCCACATCCGGGTGCTGCTGGCTCCAGGCGGGGATGGCCGCAGGCCCTTGCACCATCAGCGCCGTCCCCCAGCCGTTGACGGCAGCCACCTCGCGGGCCACCAGGGCCACGCCGTGAACCTGGGTGGTCGGCCAGCCCGTGCGGGGGTTCAGAACATGGTGGTAGCGCTGGCCGTCGCGCTCAAAACAGCGCTCGTAGTCGCCGGAGGAGGCGACCACGCCCTGGCCCTCGATGGCAACCACGCCCAGCAGTCGGACGGGCTGGCGCGGGTCGCGAATCCCAACGCGCCAGGGGCGGCCCTGCAACCGGCCGATGGCCACGACATCCCCGCCGCCGTTGATCAGGGCGTTCTGGATGCCATGCTCCTGCAGGGTTTGCAGACCGGCTGCCAGGATGGGCAGCTTGGCAATACCGCCCAAGTCCAGGGCCATATCGGCTTGCGCCAGCAGGGCAGTGTTTTTGGCAGTGTCGAGTTGCAGCCTGTCGGCACCAATGTGCTGCAGCGCCTGGGAAATCTGTGCGGCAGTCGGCATGGCCTGTTGGCCTGGCTCGAAGCGCCATGCAGCCAAAGCCCCTACGGTGGGGTCGAAAGCGCCCTTGCTGGCCTTCCAGACCATACGCGCCTGCTGCAGCACGGCCATCATTTCTGCCGGAACGGTCACGGCAGTTTTGCCCGCCTGTGCGTTGATTTGCTGCAACATGCTGTCGCTGCGAAAGCGGCTCATCATGGCCTCAAGCACCTGCATGCGGGCAAATGCCTGCGCCATGGCCGCTTGCAGCGTGGCGGAGGACGCACCGTCGGTAACGATATCTACCTGCGTCCCCATCAATGCGCGGCTGGCGCGTTGCGGGCCGGAGCCAGCCGTGCTGGCCCAACTGGCGGGGGCGGCAAGCAGGCCCAGGCTGCCCAGCAAGGGCGTGGCCAGCGCAAAGCGCCGCCGTGTCCATTGCCCACCATTTGCGGGGATGCCTATCTCTACCATGGCGCGTTCTCCTTTTCCCTGGGTTACACCGATTGGCTCACCATGAAATCCACGGCGGCCTTCACTTCTTCGTCGGTCAGCTTGGAGCTGCCACCGCGAGCGGGCATCATCCCATGGTCACCGGTAAAGCCTTCCAGGGCGTGCTTGTACATCGTGTCATTGCCTTGGGCGATACGGGGGGCCCAGGCCTCCTTATCGCCGGGCTTGGGTGCGCCGGCAACACCTGCAGCATGGCACATCGCA
Organism: uncultured Comamonas sp.; assembly: GCA_902175065.1. Classification (GTDB taxonomy): domain Bacteria; phylum Pseudomonadota; class Gammaproteobacteria; order Burkholderiales; family Burkholderiaceae_C; genus Comamonas. Next base: position 101,339 of record CABIIJ010000018.1, read on the forward strand.
CAGGTTTTGCCGTAAACGCTCTTGCCGTCCACGCTGGCGGTTGCTTCCGCCTTGGGTGCTTCAGCAGCAGGTGCAGCTTCGGCTGCCGGTGCGGCGGCAGGCGCCTCTGCTTTTGGCGCTTCGGCAGCAGGTGCTTCCACCTTGGGCGCTTCGGCAGCCGGTGCCGAGGTTTGAGGAGCTTCTTTGCCGCAGGCAGCTAGCAACAGAGCAGCCGAAATAGCAACGGCAAAAGGAAGTTTTTTCATATTACGCTTTCTGTAAGTATTGAGGAAACAACAAAACGGAGTGCACGCAATAACCGGAAAGTTATAGTGCGCAGACCCCGTTGGATGCGTCGTAGTGTGAACGACTTCCTGGAATATACATTTGATATGAATCAATGTGCAAAACCCGGGGTCATGCACACTAGGACTTGCCCTAACGGGGTTTTCCTGATGGGTATATCGGCCCAGAGGGCTTTTTATTACATAGATAAAACACCATGAGTCAATCGAACCGTCCTGAAAAAGAGGCCGTACCGGCCCGTCGAAAGTTCCTCAACACTGCTGCGCTCGCTGGCTTGGCTGGTGTTGTAGGTTGTACGGAAAAAGCTGCACCTGCAGCAGCATCCTCCACCCCCGCAGCCACTCCGGCAGCGGCCTCTTCTGCGGCTTCGTCGGGAACCCACCTGAAGCCCGGTGAGCTCGATAGCTACTACGGCCTGTGGAGCGGTGGTCACAACGGTGATGTGCGCGTGCTGGGCATGCCTTCCGGACGAGAGCTGTTGCGCATTCCTTGCTTCCGTCCCGATGCACTGGTTGGCTGGGGTATCACCAACGAATCCCTCGATGTGATGGGGCGTAACGCCAAAGGCGGCCCGCTGTACAACGTTGCCGATACCCATCACTTGCACGCTTCGTACAAGGGCGGCAACTATGACGGTCGTTACGCATGGGTGAACGATAAGCTGAACAGCCGTATCGCACGTATCCGCCTGGACTATTTCATTTGCGACAAGATCACCACGCTGCCGAACGTCCAGGGCTTCCACGGAATTTTCCCCGACAAGGCCGATCCGGTTGACCCCGCCATCAACTACACCACCCGTGTTTTCTGCGGTGCTGAGTTCTCCATTCCGCTGCCCAACGATGGCTCCGATGTAAACGCTCCTGAAAAATACCGTTCGCTGTTCACTTGCGTTGATGCCGAAACCATGGAAGTGCGTTGGCAAGTGCTGATCGACGGCAACTGCGACCTGACCGCAACCTCCTACGACGGCAAGTTGGCCGCGACCAACCAGTACAACGTCGAAATGGGCGTGCATTACGAGGACATGATGTCCGCAGAGCGCGATGCGTGCCTGTTCTTCAACATTGCGCGTATCGAAGAGGCCGTGAAGGCTGGCAAATTCAAGACCTATGGCACTTCCAAAGTGCCGGTGGTGGACGGTACCCAGGAAGCCAACAAGGATCCGCTGACCGCCCTGACCGGCTATGTGTCCGTGCCGAAGAACCCCCACGGCGTGAACGCTTCGCCCGATGGCAAGTACTTCATCTGTGCAGGCAAGCTCTCGCCAACCACCACCACCATTGAGTTGACCAAGGTGCTTGACTGGTTCGATGGCAAGTTGGAAAACATCGACGACGCCATCGTCGCTGAAGTCGAAGTGGGCCTGGGCCCTCTGCACACCGCGTTTGACGGCCGTGGCAATGCCTACACCACGCTGTTCCTCGACAGCCAGATGGTGAAGTGGAACATCGAGAAAGCCATCGCCTTCCACAATGGCGACAAGAGTGCCGAGTACGTGATTGACCGTCTGGATGTGCACTATCAGCCGGGCCATACCAACGCGACCCAGTCCGAAACCATGGCTGCTGATGGCAAATACCTGGTGGTTGGTTGCAAGTTCTCCAAAGACCGTTTCTTGCCCGTCGGTCCTTTCCACCCGGAAAACGAGCAGATCATCGACATCTCGGGCGACAAGATGGTGTTGCTGGCCGACCACCCTGTGCGTGGCGAGCCGCACGACTTCATCATCTTCAAGCGTGACATCATCAAGACCAAGCAGGTATATGACCTGGATGAGTCCCCTCTGGCCGTGAAAGATGCCAAGGATTCGGGTGTGTTCCGCGACGGCAAGAAGGTGACGGTGCGCTTGACCTCCCAGGCGCCTGCATTCTCCATGCGCGAGTTCACGGTCAAAAAGGGCGACGAGGTGACTTTGATTCTGACCAACCTGGACAAGATCGAAGATTTGACCCACGGTTTTGCTCTGCCGAACTACAACATTCAGTTCGTTATCAATCCGCTTGAAACCAAGTCTGTCACTTTTGTGGCCGATAAGCCGGGTGTATTCTGGGCTTATTGCTCCACTTTCTGCCATGCACTGCACTTGGAAATGCGCACGCGGATGATTGTTGAGGCTTAAACTGCTGTTGTGACTCTCCCCCTGCTCGGTGTTGGCAGGGGGGAACAAAATAGCTCTTTTTTACAGGCACCCTCTGGTGCCTGTTATCTATTGGATAGTCAGATGTTTTTCCTGGGTCAACGGTTTGCTGCTTGGTTGTTGTTCTTGTTCCTGATGGTGGCTGGTGCAGGTGTTTCTCCGCTTGCACGGGCTGCAAATACCGCTTATGAAGCAGAACTGCCGGCAAATCTAGCGACGACGCCGGATATGTGTTCTTTGCTTCCCTGCACAGAGGTATTCCCCGGAGCCTCATATTTTTCATTGCGCAAAGGGCAGCCGTCTTATGTTGAGGCGTACGACAACGATGGTGCCGGGAAAAAGCTTCTTGGTTATGTGATGCTGTCCACCGATATTACGGACACCCCTGCCTACTCCGGCAAGCCTGTGGTGACCTTGATTGGCATGGATAAAGACGGCAAGTATGTTGGTGTCAAAGTGCTCAAGCATTCTGAGCCTATCTTGTTGTTAGGGATTCCAGAATCTGCACTTATTAATTTCAATAATCAGTATCTTGGAAAATCGGCTGCAGATAACATCGAAGTGGGTCCTTCACGCCCAGATGAAGATATTCTCGGTGTGGATGCAATCTCTGGTGCTACTGTGACGGTGATTGCACAAAATCAGGTGATGCAACTTTCTGGTCAGGCAGTTGCTCGCCAGACGGGCATTATTGAGCCGACGGTGCGTGATCCAGCACGTTTCCTTACGACAGGGAAGCAATACAGCTGGAATGAATTGGTGAAAATTGGTGCGGTTCAACGGCTCCTGGTCAAACCTGAGCAGGTTGGCCTGGCCCGCAGTTCGGTGCCATTTATCGAATTGTGGTTTGGAGATCTCAATCAGCCAGATGTTGGCATCAGCCTGCTTGGGAAAAATAATTTTGAACGTCTGCATTCTGGTCTGAAAGAAGGTGAAAGTGCGTTCTTTATTATTAAAACAGCCGGGGATGAATCATTCAAAGGCTCGGGGTTCGTTCGCGGTGGCATTTTTGATCGTGTTCAGGCAAAACAGGGTGCGGATGCCTTTACTTTCCGCGATCTGGATTATTTGAATCTGTATGGTTTGGATCCTGCAGATGCCCCGCGTTATAACGAAGCGGGTATATTCATTGTTCGATCGAACTCCTTTTCTCCTGCCTATCCGTGGCGTTTGGCCTTTCTCGGCAACCGCGTAGATCGTGCTACGGGGCATCGCAGTTTTGCTGTTTTTGAATCCAAGTATTGGCTGCCAGCGAGTATGTTGGAGGGAGGGCGTCCAAAAGTTCAGGAGCCGGATGCGCCTTGGGTGCGCGTCTGGAAGACCCAGGCTGTCAAAATTGCCTTGTTTGCTTTCATTTTGGTTGCTGTGACTATTGTTTATGCGTTCCGGGAAAAACTGACACGTTTGTCCACGCATAAGAATAAATGGCCGGTGAATGGATTCAAGTATATTTTCTGGACTGTCAGCATGGTCTGGATTGGCTTTGGGCTGATGGCCCAGCCATCCATTACCCAGGTGCTGACATGGTTTCATTCGATCCTGTTTCAGTGGACGTGGTCGTTGTTTTTGTCCGATCCATTCATCTTCTTGTTCTGGATTTTCATCATCGGTACGGTGTTCTTGTTTGGTCGGGGTTTGTTCTGTGGCTGGATGTGTCCGTTTGGTTCGCTGCAGGAATCCATTTTCAAAATTGCCAAATTGATCGGATTCAAACGCTTCCAAACGCAGTTGCCGCAGAAATGGCATGATCGTTTGAAGTGGGGGAAATACATAGTATTTTTCTTCCTGCTCACAGTGTCTCTGTTCTCGATGGGGCTGGCTGAAAAACTGGCTGAGGTCGAACCGTTCAAAACCACCTTCCTGGTAGGTGTCATGAATCGCTCGTGGCCCTATGGGTTGTTCGTGGCGGCAATTTTGGGTGTGTCCATCTTCATTGAGCGCCCATATTGCAAATATATCTGTCCGCTGGGCGCGTCCCTGGCCATTCCCAGCACCTTCCGCTGGTTCGGCTTGAAGCGCAAGCAGGATTGCAATAGCTGCAAGGCTTGCGCTGTGGGCTGCGGTGCCCAGGCGATTGATACCGATGGCCGTATTGATCATCGCGAGTGCTTGCACTGTCTCGATTGCATGATTCTGTATACCGATACCAAAGGTTGCCCGCCCTTGGCCAAAGAGCGCAAGCGTCGTGAGCGTGATGGGTTGGAAATTACGTCGATTGGCAAGAATGGCTATTTCATTCCAATCCACCCTGCCACGGTGGATGACCAGATCGCAGCAAAAGCCAAGGGAGGTGTCGATCCCAGAATGCCTACCGATCCGACCTTGCCTGCACACAAGCGCGACGCTGGTCTGGTGAAGTGGCTGCTGCTGGAAATCCGTGATCATCTGTGGCCTTGGAGTAGCGAAGGCTGGCACAGCAAACGGGCCTTGCAGATGGCCGGGATCGCCTTGGCCGCTGCGGCAACCGTTGCGTGGGTGATGACGGCAATGGGGCACTTGTCCTCTGGCGCCATCATTGGCTGGTGGTTCGGGTGGAGCCTGTACGAAGTCCTGATTCGTATGGCTGGCCGTCGCTATGTCAAAGATGGGTTATGGTGGCGGGACAATTACCGCGTGGCCGGCTGGTTTGACATGATGAGCTACGTTGCTTTCAAAAACTTGATGATTGGTGCTGCCCTGTTCCTGGTGCTGCAGGCATTGGGGCTGTTTACGCCGTGAATAATTTGAAAAAGTACTCTAATTTGAATAGCTTTCAGCGTTTGTGTGGTAAGGGCTTTGCGGCAATTTCGCTGAAGTTCTTTTGGAGTGTTGTCGCCTTGGCATGGGTCAGTGCCAGTCACGCTGCCACGATTGCCGTGAACCCGGGGGATGATCTGGCCGCTGCCGTGCAGGCTGCGGCGCCAGGGGATGTTTTGGAGATTGCCAGGGGCAAGTACCGCGCCAACTTGTTGATTGACAAACCATTGACGCTGCGTGGCATTGATCGCCCCACCATTAGTGGCGGTAATCGCGGTGACACGATTCGGATTACGGCACCGGATGTGGTGATGGATGGCCTTATCGTCAGTGATTCCGGCGACAGCTTGAAAGACCAAAACGCAGGGATTTATATTTATCCAGGTGCCCACCGGGCTGTCGTACAAAATTGTTATTTATCCTACAATCTTTTCGGGATGTGGATCGAAAAAGCCAATGATGTATGGATTGAGAATAATAACGTAACGGGAAAGCGCGAATATAGCTCTCCACTGCGTGGAAACGGTATTCAGCTTTACAATACCAAGGGTGCAAAAATAATAAATAATCGCATCAGTTTTGTGCGAGATGCTTTGTACGTTGATGTTTCTCATCATGCTGTGTTCAAAGGGAATCAACTGCACAATAGTCGGTATGGAACCCATTATATGAATTCTTATTATAATTTATGGGAAGATAACGATACCTATTATAATCGAGGTGGCTTGGCGTTGATGGAGGTGCGTAATCAGGAAGTACGTAATAATCGGGCCTGGGGTAACTCTGATCATGGAATCATGCTGCGGACGCTTCAGGATTCTATTATTGAAGGCAACGTGGTGGCCGGTAATAGTCGTGGGTTTTTTATTTATGACGTTGAATACACGACTATCAATAATAATGCAGTTATCGACAACACCGTTGGTGTTCACTTGGCAGGATCGGCCCGCAACGAAATTGAAGGCAATGACTTCATTTCCAACCGGGAGCAGGTGCGCTATGTGGGTTCACGTGATCAGACTTGGGGTGAACGCAGTGGTAACCACTGGAGCAACTATATCGGTTGGGATCGCGATGGCGATGGTGTAGGCGATGTGCCCTACGAAGCCAATGATATGGTGGATCGCTTAACGTGGCGTCATCCAAGTGTGAAACTCTTGATGGCAAGTCCTGCGGTGCAGGCGTTGCGCTTGGTCAGTCAGCAGTTTCCTATTTTGCGGGTGCCTTCGGTAGTGGATCCGCATCCGCGGATGCGTCCACAGTATGAAGAATGGAGTCAGTGGCGTGGTAAATACTTCCCCGGTTGATAAGAGTCCGTTTGCGATTGTTCTGCGTGATGTGCGCAAGCATTATGGCGCGGTACATGCCGTTGATGGCGTAGATTTGAATATACCGCAAGGGCAGATTTTTGGTCTTATCGGCCATAACGGTGCAGGCAAGAGCACATTGTTCAAGATGATGCTTGGTTTGGAGCAACCGACATCCGGCAATATTGTTGTTGCAGGGGCAGATGTGGCTGGTTCCAATTTTCGTTCAGCCCGCCGCAAGCTTGGATATCTGCCTGAGAATGTGGTGCTTTACGACAATCTAAGCGGTCTGGAAACGTTGCATTTTTTTGCGCGTTTGAAAGGTGCTTCCGTGAAGGAGTGCGAGCCATTGCTTGATAAAGTAGGGCTGGCCCATGCAAGCAGGCGGGCGGTGCGTGAGTATTCCAAAGGAATGCGGCAGCGTTTGGGATTTGCACAGGCGTTGTTAGGGAAGCCGCAAGTACTCTTTCTGGATGAGCCAACCAATGGTTTGGATCCCCAGGCCATCCGGGATTTTTATATTACCTTGCGGGAATTGCAACAAATAGGTGTCACAATTGTGATTACTTCGCATATTTTGTCAGAGCTGCAAGAGCGTGTGGACGAACTGGCAATTCTTGCTGCAGGAAAATTGCAAGCGCAAGGAAGCGTGCAGCAATTGCGGGAAGATACGGATTTACCTCTGGTTGTAGAGGTGGACTTGGCGGCGGATAAAAATCCCGAATTGATTCAGGCGTTGCGGGGTATCGTGGATACCCAACCTGAGCCGACTCTTGCCGGCTTGCGGTTTGAATGCACACGAGGACAAAAAATGGCGGTGCTGGCGGCAATTGCTCCACTGGGTGTGCAGGATATCCGTTTGCAGGAACCTTCGCTGGAAGACATGTTCTTTGGTATCTCAGAATAATCTGGTTTACCTAATTTTTGATTGAAACTATATTCATGGAATTAAAGCCTATCATTACCGTTGCAGCAAAGGAGTTTCGGGATCGAATCCGTAACCGGTGGGTGCTGGCGGTTGCCTTGGTATTCGCAGCGTTTTCTGTAGTTATCGCCTATTTTGGCGGGGCCCAACAGGGGATGGTTGGTTTTCGCTCGATGGAGGTAACGATTGCGAGTTTGGTAAGTTTGGTGATTTACCTGATCCCTCTGATTGCCCTGCTTTTGGGGTTTGATGCCATTGTGGGTGAGCGTGAGCGCGGTTCTCTGGGCTTGTTGTTGGCATTGCCAATTACAAGGCTGGAGTTGATGCTGGGCAAATACTTGGGTTTGGCTTTGGCACTGACCCTATCTACCTTGGTTGGCTTTGGCGTCGTTGCACTGCTGTTGTGGAAGCAGATGGATGCGAACGCGCTGTTCCATTATTTCGGGTTCATACTTAGTTCTGTCCTGCTGGGGTTGGCATTTCTCAGTATCGCCGTACTGATTTCAGTTGTGGCGCGTGACCGTACACGGGCTTCCGGCATGGCGATTGCTGCTTGGTTTTTCTTTGTTCTCGTGTTTGATCTGATCTTATTGGGGATACTGGTGACCACTGGAGGGAAGTTTGCGGGCGATTCCTTTGCTTGGTTGCTATTGTTGAATCCTGCTGATGTCTTTCGCATCCTGAATGTTTTTTCTTTGGAGGATGTTCGTACGCTGTATGGTTTGGCCAGTGTCATGCCTACTTCTTTGGGTGATCCCATCAAGATGGGAGGCGTTATGTTGGTGTGGATTGTTTTACCTTTGGCATGGGCCAATTGGAGGTTTAAGCCGTGATGAACTTTTCTTTGTACCCCTTGCGCCGTGCTTCCTGGCTGGCTGCACTGGTTTTGGCCGTTGGTGGCTTGAATGCATGCAGCGATGAGGCTGCCAAGGCACAATCCTTTGCCCCGGTGGAAATTGATCGTTCGACCTCTTGCGAGCTTGACGGAATGTTGTTGATTGATTACCAAGGGCCCAAAGCACAAGTGCATTACGCAGGGCAAGACCGGCCTGTCTTTTTCTGCGATACGGTGGAATTGTTCAATACGCTGCTGGCTGGAGAGCAGGTACGTCCGGTGCGCATGGTTTATGTGCAGGATATGGGGCAGGCGGACTGGGAACACCCCGAAGGGCATTGGATTGATGCAAAAACGGCAACTTATGTCGTAGGGAGCAAGCGCCACGGTTCCATGGGAACGACGATTGCCAGCTTTGCCCAGAAAGCAGATGCGGAAAAATTCGTCACCGAATACGGCGGGACGGTTTATCCCTATGACGGCATTAAGCTCGACATGGTGGATTTGACGGGTGGTGCATTGCACGATACCCGGATGTAGGAACTGGCAGAGAGTTTTTATGGCACAGCCCTTGTTGCGGCGCAGAGTTTTGGCAGGGTTGATGGGAACAGTGGCAGTTGTTGGCGCCTGGGGCTGGCAGCGGTTGTCTGTTCCTGCTGTAGAGCTGCCGGAGGCCGAGGTCTGTCTGGATGCTCCGGCCTTGCCATATGACCCGGCTTCTGGGTTGGCCATGAATGACCCGCGTCCTGTGCCCGATGGGGCGCGTTGTCCCGTGTGCGGCATGTACCCAGGGCGTTTTGCCGAGTGGGCGGCACAGGCCATTTTTAGCGATGGCTATGTGCATTTTTTTGATTCGCCTTTGTCGCTGTTCACTTTCTTGGACGATGTGGAACGCTTCAGCCCAGGGCGAGCGGCCCGTGACATTGCGGCTTGTTATGTTACAGACAGCGCCCAGATCGCCATGCCGGCGTGGGCTGCTGCGGCCGATGCTTTTTATGTGCACGGCTCCAATGCCCTGGGGCCGATGCGCTCGGGAAATTTGCCTGCGTTTGCTGAACAGGCTGCTGCCCAGGCATTTGCCCGGCGCCGTGGTGGCGTCGTGCTTTCCTTTGCGCAAGTGGATGCGGCTGTGCTGCGGCAACTTGTTGTGCCGGGCGGGCATCAGCATTCGGCTCATACCGCAGCAAGCAGCTGAGAACGTCAGCAGGTCTTAAATCCTGTAAAACCCTTATCACGCTACCGTATTTGTTTTAAGTCAAATAGCCAGGCTGAACAATTTGTGACACTATTTTACGTTTGTAGAAATAGTGCTGGAATCCAGGCTTGCGCATGACTGATGGAGAACTCACGGCTGAACCCCTGACCTCGGAGATGGAGGTTGCGGTCACTTTGGCCAGGACATTGCGGGAGCAGCAAACGCTGCTGCAAAGTACCGATATTGGTGTTGCCTTCATTCAGAAAAGGGAAGTGCTGCGCTGCAACGACCGCTTTGCGCAAATTTTTGGGTATGACGATGCGCAAGCCATTGTTGGCGAAGCCAGCTATGCGCTGCATCCGTCCCGGGAGGCCTTCCGGGCCTTGGGGCGTGATGCCTTTGCCGACTTGGCGCAGGGAGGGACGTTTCGCAGCGTTCGCCAGATGCGCAAAAGCGATGGTCGTCTGTTCTGGGCCAGCCTGACTGGGCGATTGATCAATCCGGTCGAGCCGTCGGAGGGTTCAATCTGGACGCTGGATGATGTCGATGCCCACATCCATATGCGCTCACAGCTGGATGCGATCCAGTTGCAGACCCAGGTTTTGCTGGATCACGCGATGGTGGGAGTGGCGTATCTGCGGGATCATGCCGTTGTACGCTGCAACCGGCATGTGGAGTCGATGCTCGGCTATGGCGCAGGAGAGCTGCAAGGCTGTTCGTCACGTACCTGGTTTGCTGACGATGACCAATGGCACGCGCAACGTGCCCGCTGTGCATCTGTGCTGGCGGCAGGGGAGGTATTTGCCGCTGAAATGGCCTTGCGTCGCAAGGATGGTGCGCCTCTGATTTGCGAAGTGCGCAGCAAGGCCCTGCAGGATGGCTGTGCCGTGTGGATTCTGATGGACATCACCGAACGCCGGCAGGCACAGGAGGCCTTGCGCGAGGCCCACGCGGAGCTGGAGCGGGTCGTGTCGGAGCGTACCCATGCGCTGGTCACAACGGCCAAGGACTTGGACAAGGAAATCCAGGAGCGCAAATACGATCAGGAGCGCATCTACCGGTTGGCACATTACGATGTCCTGACGGGACTGCCGAACCGAACCTTGCTGGCCGAACGCAGCCAGCAGGCCATTGCCAGTGCCCAGATGCAACATACGCCGCTGGCGGTATTGTTTCTGGACCTGGATCATTTCAAGCATGTGAATGACTCGCTGGGGCACAAGGTCGGCGATCACCTGCTGGCGCGGATTGCCCAGCGTTTGCGCCAGACGGTGCGCGAATACGACACGGTGGCCCGCCTGGGCGGCGATGAATTCGTCCTGCTGCTGCCGCGGGCCAATGCCCAGGGTGCCCAGCGGGTAGCCGGGAAGGTCGCCCAGGCGTTTGACCAGCCATTTCATATCGGTCAGCATGAGTTGACCCTGGGCTGTTCGGTCGGGGTGGCCTTGTATCCGCAGGACGGGCGGGATTTCGATGCCTTGGTGCAGTCTGCCGATATGGCGATGTATGGCGCCAAGCGGGAAGGGCGCAATACCTACCGCTTCTTTACCTCCCAGATGCAGGCCCAGTCGATGCGGGCGCTGGAGCTGGAGAATGCCTTGCGGCGGGCGCTGGAACGCGATCAGTTGTCCCTGCACTACCAGCCCCAGGTGGACGCGGCTACGGGCAAGGTCGTCGGGGTGGAAGCCTTGCTGCGCTGGCAGCATCCGGAGCTGGGCATGGTCTCGCCGACGGAATTCATCCCGGTGGCGGAAAGCAGTGGCTTGATCTGGCCGATTGGCCAGTGGGTGCTGGAGACGGCGGCCCACCAACTGAATGCCTGGCGCAGCAAAGGGCTGCTGCACATCACCATGGCCGTGAATTTATCCGCGCGGCAGTTCCACCAGCCCCAATTGCCCGATCTGGTCCGCGATGTGCTGCAGCAGGCCGACGTGCCGCCCCAGTGTTTTGAACTGGAGCTGACCGAAAGCGCGGCCATGAGCGATGTTCCCGCAGCAGAGCAAACCCTGGCCGAACTGCAAAAGCTGGGGGTGCGCCTATCGATCGATGACTTTGGCACGGGTTATGCCTCGCTGACCCAGCTCAAGCGTTTGCCCAGCTATAAGCTCAAGATCGACCAATCCTTTGTCCGCGACCTGGATAAGGGGGATACCGATAAAGCCATGGTCAATGCCATCGTGCGCATGGCCCAGGCCATGGGGCTGCGCATTACCGCCGAAGGTGTCGAAACCCAGGACCAGCTGGACTTCCTGCAGACCCTGGGCTGTGATGAGGCCCAGGGCTACTATTTCAGCCGCCCCAAGCCTGCCGCAGAGATTGAGAGCTTTTTGTTTCAGCGTGCCGTCTAGTCCCGGTTCCTGGGCTGCACTGCCAAGAAACAGGGGGGAGGGCACAGGCCTGTCCCCAGCCCGGTAAAATGCGGGACTTCCCCAATGCTGCGCCCCAGGGCCGGGCTTTGCGTCCGGCCCTGGGGTGTTTTCACCCCGCCTTTTCCCCCTCTGTCCATAGGCCGCCTTGTGACTTTGCATTTGACACAGTTTGAGGGCGCGAACGCCCTGAGCGCGTTTCGTGCCCAACAGCTTCTGACCGATCTGGTCGCCATTCACCCCAAAATCACCGGTATCACGGCCCGCTTTGTGCATCTGGTGGCCTGTGCCACGGCCCCGGATGTTGCCTTGCAGGAGCGGCTGCAAGCGCTGCTGACCTATGGCGAGTCTGCGCAAGGGGCAGGGCAGGATGGTGCGGTTTTTGTCGTCACCCCCCGGCTGGGCACCATCTCTCCCTGGGCTTCCAAGGCCACGGACATTGCCCGCAACTGCGGCCTGGACGTGTTCCGGGTGGAGCGCATCACGGAATACCGCATCGCCGTCAAAGGCGGCTTGCTGGGCGGCAAGACGGAGTTGTCCGCCGCGCAACGCAGCCAGATTGCCGCCTTGCTGCACGACCGCATGACGGAATCGGTGTTTGCCACCCGCGCCGAGGCCGAGCAGTTGTTCAGCACTCTGCAAGCTGCGCCGATGGAATTTGTCGATGTGCTGGACGGGGGCCGCGCTGCCCTGGAACGTGCCAACACTGCCTGGGGCCTGGCCCTGGCCGATGATGAGATCGACTACCTGGTGGCCGCTTTCACCAAACTGGGGCGCAACCCCACCGATGTGGAGCTGATGATGTTCGCCCAGGCCAACAGCGAACACTGCCGCCACAAAATCTTCAACGCCCAATTCACCATCGATGGCGTGGCGCAGGACAAATCGCTGTTCGGCATGATCCGCCATACCGAGCAGACTTCGCCGCAGCACACCATCGTGGCCTATGCCGACAATGCTTCCATCATGGAAGGCCATGAGGTCGAGCGTTTTATTGCCAAATACGACACAAATGCAGACCAGTTAAGTGCTCCAAGCTATCAAAAAGAGCAAGCCCTGCACCATGTGCTGATGAAGGTGGAGACGCACAACCACCCCACGGCGATCTCGCCTTTCCCCGGCGCATCGACCGGTGCGGGCGGTGAAATCCGTGACGAGGGTGCCACCGGGCGCGGCTCCAAGCCCAAGGCGGGGCTGACGGGCTTCACGGTTTCCAAACTCTGGGGCAGCGACGTGGGCAAGCCTGCGCACATTGCCAGCCCCTTGCAGATCATGGTCGAAGGGCCTTTGGGCGGCGCTGCGTTCAACAACGAATTTGGCCGTCCCAACCTGACCGGCTACTTCCGCGAATACGAGCAGCAGGTGGGCGACATCACCCGGGGCTACCACAAGCCCATCATGATTGCCGGCGGCCTGGGCGTGATCGATGCGCAGCAGACCCAGAAAATCCTGTTCCCCGCAGGCACGCTGCTGATTCAACTGGGCGGCCCCGGGATGCGCATTGGCATGGGCGGCGGCGCGGCCAGTTCGATGGCCACGGGCACCAATGCCGCCGAGCTGGATTTTGATTCCGTGCAGCGCGGCAACCCGGAGATCGAGCGCCGGGCGCAGGAAGTCATCAACCACTGCTGGCAGCAGGGCGCGGCCAACCCCATCCTGGCGATTCACGACGTGGGCGCAGGCGGCCTGTCCAACGCTTTCCCGGAATTGACCAACGATGCCGGGCGCGGCGCACGCTTTGACCTGCGGGCCGTGCAGCTGGAGGAATCCGGCCTTGCGCCCAAGGAAATCTGGAGCAACGAAAGCCAGGAGCGCTACGTGCTGGCGATTGCCCCCGAATCGCTGCCGCAGTTCCAGGCCTTCTGCGAGCGTGAACGCTGCCCCTTTGCCGTCATCGGCACGGCCACCGAACAGCGCCAACTGGTGCTGGAAGACACGGCCGTCATGCAGGGCGAGCAGAAATTCCCTGTCGATATGCCGATGGACGTGCTGCTGGGCAAGCCGCCCAAGATGCACAAGGACGTCACCAGCGTGCAGCGTGAGCTGCCCGCCATCGACCTGACCGGCGTGGCACTGGAAAAAGCCGTCATCGACGTGTTGGCTCACCCCACGGTGGCCAGCAAACGCTTCCTCATCACCATCGGCGACCGCGCCGTGGGCGGCCTCACGCACCGCGATCAGATGGTCGGCCCCTGGCAGGTGCCGGTGGCCGACGTGGCCGTGACCCTGGCCGACTTCACCGGTTTCAAGGGCGAGGCCATGGCCATGGGCGAGCGCACGCCGCTGGCGGCCATCAACGCCCCGGCCTCGGGCCGCATGGCCGTGGCCGAGGCGATTACCAACATGCTGGCCGCGCCCATCGAACTGTCGAAAGTCAAACTCTCGGCCAACTGGATGGCCGCCTGCGGCGAGCCGGGGGAAGATGCCGACCTGTACGCTACCGTCAAGGCCGTGGGCATGGAACTGTGCCCGCAACTGAGCATTTCCATCCCGGTGGGCAAGGACAGCCTGTCCATGCGCACCCAATGGCAAGAGGACGGGGCGCTGAAAAAAGTCACTTCCCCCGTCAGCCTGATCATCACCGGCTTTGCCGCCATCGACGACGTGCGCGGCACGCTCACGCCGCAGCTCGATGCGCAGGAGCCGGACAGCTCCCTGGTGCTCATCGACCTGGGCCGGGGGCAGAACCGCATGGGCGGCTCCATCCTGGGGCAGGTGTTGGGTCAAAGCGGCAATACCACGCCTGACCTGGACAGTGCCGAGGATTTGAAAGCCTTGGTGCAGGCCGTGAACAGCCTGCGCCAGCAGGGCCTGATCCTGGCCTACCACGACCGGGGCGACGGCGGGCTGCTGGCCACCGTGGCGGAAATGGCCTTTGCCGGCCACGTCGGCGTGGCGCTGAACGTGGACATGCTGGTGACGGAAGGCGACGGCATCACCGATGGCCGCATGGATTCAGGCGAGGGCAAGAACTGGGGCCAGCAGGTCGCAGGCCGCCGCGAAGACCTGACCCTGCGTGCCCTGTTCAGCGAAGAGCTGGGCGCGGTGCTGCAAATCCGCACCGCCGACCGCAGCCAGGTCATGCAGGTGCTGCGCGAGCACGGTCTGGTCCAGTGCAGCCACATCATCGGCAAGACGCGCCCAGCCTCCAGCCCCGTGGCCATGGGCAAGGGCGAGCTGCAAATCTGGCGCGATGCCAAGCAGGTTTTTGGCGCGACGCTGGAGAACCTGCACCAGGTCTGGGACGCCGTGAGCTGGAAAATCGCCCAACAGCGCGACAACCCGGCCTGTGCCGACAGCGAGCACGCTGCCACCGGCGCGGCCAGCGACCCCGGGATGCACGTGCACCTGACGTTCGACCCGCAGGACGACATTGCCGCGCCCTACCTGAACCTGAACGCCCAGCCGCGCGTCGCCATTCTGCGTGAGCAGGGCGTGAACTCGCAGGTGGAAATGGGCTTTGCCTTTGCCGCTGCCGGGTTCGATGCGGTGGATGTCCACATGAGCGACCTGCAGGCGGGCCGCGCCCACCTGAAGGACATGGCGGGCATCGTTGCCTGCGGCGGCTTCAGCTACGGCGACACCCTGGGTGCCGGCATCGGCTGGGCGCGTTCGATCACCTTCAACGAGCGCCTGTCCGAGCAATTCCGGCAATTCTTTGGCCGGGGCGACACCTTCGCCCTGGGCGTGTGCAACGGTTGCCAGATGTTTGCCGAACTGGCCGACATCATCCCCGGCGCCCAGGCCTGGCCGCGCTTCACGCAAAATCAGAGCCACCGCTTCGAGGCACGCCTGAGCATGGTGGAAGTGCTGGACAGCCCGAGCATCTTCCTGCACGGCATGGCGGGCAGCCGCCTGCCCATCGTCGTCTCGCATGGCGAGGGCTTTGCCAACTTTGCCGCCCGTGGCAACGCCGATCAGGTGGTGCAGGCCATGCGCTACGTGGACAACCACGGCCAGCCGACCGAGGTCTACCCCTTCAACCCCAACGGCAGCCCCGGCGGCCTGACGGCCGTGACCACCGCCGACGGGCGCTTCACGGCCATGATGCCGCACCCCGAGCGCGTGTTCCGCAACATCCAGATGAGCTGGACCAGCGGCGATAAAAGCCAGGCCAGCCCCTGGATGCGGGTGTGGCGCAATGCCCGCAAGTGGCTGGGGTAAGGTGTTGCAGCGAATCCCCGGCAGCTTGAAAACGATGTATCCAACGGAACGACGGCCATGATCCCCCCGAACGACTTGCTCCTGTTTGGTGGCGCCGCCTTGCTCATGGTGCTGACGCCGGGGCCGAACATGGTCTACCTGATCTCCCGGTCGATCTGCCAGGGCAAGCGGGCCGGGGTGGTGTCGCTGTCGGGTGTCATTGCCGGGTTTTTCGTGCACATGCTGGCAGCAGCCATCGGTTTGACGACCTTGTTCATGGCCGTGCCGTTTGCCTACGAGGTACTCAAGTGGGCTGGGGCGGCCTATTTGCTCTACCTGGCATGGCAGGCCGTCAGGCCGGGCGCCCGCTCGCCGTTCGAGGCACGCGATCTTCCGATGGATTCGCCACGCAAGCTGTTTCTCATGGGGTTCACCACCAATCTGCTGAATCCCAAGATTGCCGTTTTCTATCTGTCGATCTTTCCCCAGTTTGTCTCGCCGGAGCATGGCTCGGTATTCGCGCAGAGCATTCAGCTGGGGTTTACGCAGATCGCCATCAGCTTCACCGTCAATCTAGGCATCGCACTGTCTGCTGCGCGGCTGGCGCAATGGTTTGTCCGTAGCCCCGGCTGGCTGGCTGCCCAGCGGTATGTCATGGGGACGGTGCTTGCGGGTTTGGCCGTTCGCCTGGCAACGGAGCAGCGCAAGCTTGTCTGATCTGATATCGCGCTGCCATGGGTCTTTGGCCCGATCGCCTGCCGATGGCGGTCGGTGTCGAATGCCGCCGGGCTTTGCTGAGGGAGCGCAGCCATGAATACAAGCGTGCTGTCCGGACTGTCTGCGCTGAACCACAAGCTTTTCTACATGGTCAATGGCGTGCGCCTTCCCTTGCTCGATCAGGCCATGATCCTGGGCACGCATCTTGGCGATTTTTCGAACCTGGTATGGATCGTCACGGCAGCGCTTGTGCTGCTTCTGGCCCACAGGTTCGCTCCCGCCTCTGCAGCGATCCGGTGGCTGCCGCCGCGCAATACGGTGGTTGCGTGTCTGGCCCTGTTGCTGGTGGCGTATGTGGCGGCGGCCTGTATGGTCACCGCGTTGAAGGTGGGGTTGCACATGCCACGGCCTGCGGCGGCTTTGCCTGCGGGGTCTGTCCATGTGCTGGTGGCGCCAGAGTCCCCGTTCAGTTTTCCGAGCGGCCATGCCACCTTTGCCATGCTGGTGGCCAGTGTTTTCTGGCCCTATTGCCGAAGTTGGGGGCGGATTTTCCTGGCGGTGTTCGTGCCTTGGGTGGGCTGGTCGCGCATCAGTGTCGGGGCGCACTTTCCCGTGGATGTCATCACGGGATATTTTTGCGGAGCCATCAGCGTTTGGCTGGGAATGAGGGTGCTGGCCTTGTGCTCCAGGAGGCGCTGGCAGGCAGAACGCTTATCGCTGGCGGTAAACAGGAATATGAAAAAATAATAGCTGTTACCGCTTGATATACAAGATATTCAATAATTAAAGTATCTGAAGTCGTTTTTTGATCAGTGGAAAATGCTATTTTATTTGTTATGAATGGGTTTCAAGGGCTGCTCCTTTTCCTCCTGTTGCTGGTGCTGGTTTTGCAGGTGCTGCACATCGTGCGCTCCCGCCGGGCCGGGGCGCCGTGGCGCACGCTGGAGCACGCCTTGCTGCGCCAGGAGGGGCAGGCCCAGGCGCTGGCCCAGCAGCTGCATGGCCTGGGGCAAAGCCTGGGCCAGCACCAGCAGCTGCATACCGATGGCCTGCGCAAGCTGGTCGATGCCCGGCTGGCCCAGGCGTACCAGGAGACGCGGGCCAGCCGCCAGGAATTGCAGCAGCACTTTGCCCTGCTCCAGCAGGCGCTGGCCGAGCAGGCGCACCGCCAGCAGCACAGCAGCGAGCAGCAGGCCGAACAGTTGCGTGCCACCCTGAACGACCGGCTGGCTGCCATCCAGCGCGACAACGCTGCCAAGCTCGAAGACATGCGCCGCACGGTGGACGAGCAGCTGCACGCCACGCTGGAGCAGCGCCTGGGCGCTTCGTTCGCCCTGGTCAGCGAGCGGCTGGAGCAAGTCCACAAAGGGCTGGGCGAGATGCAGACGCTGGCCGCCAGCGTGGGCGATTTGAAGCGCGTGATGACCAACGTGAAAACCCGGGGCACCTGGGGCGAGGTGCAACTGGGCGCGATTCTGGACAGCGTGCTTACCCCCGAGCAGTACGCCCGCAACGTCAAGACCGTGCCGGGCAGCAACGAGCTGGTGGAGTTCGCCATCCGCCTGCCCGGGCAAGGCGCACAGCCGGTGTGGCTGCCCATCGATGCCAAATACCCGGTGGAGGACTACCAGCGCCTGCAGGATGCCTGGGAGCTGGGCGACCGCGCCGCCATCCAGGCCGCAGGCCAGGCGCTGGAAAGCAGCGTGCGCACCGAGTCCAGAAAAATCGCCGGCAAATACCTGGCCCCGCCGCACACCACCGACTTTGCCCTGATGTACCTGCCCAGCGAAAGCCTGTTTGCCGAAGTGCTGCGCCGCCCCGGGCTGGTGGAAGCCTTGCAGCAGCAGTACCGCGTGGTCGTGACCGGCCCGGCGAACCTGGCGGCCATGCTCAACAGCCTGCAGATGGGCTTTCGCACCCTGGCGATCGAGGAGCGCTCGGCCCAGGTCTGGGCAGTGCTGGGGCAGGTCAAGACCGAGTTTGCCAAGTTCGGCGCCGTGGTCGAGGCCACGCGCAAATCGCTGGATGCCGCTGCCAGGAAGTTCGAACAGGTGGACGTGCGCACCCGCGCCATCCAGCGCAGCCTGCATGACGTGCAGGTCTTGCCCGCAGCGGATGCGGGGGACGACGCCGGGACGGAGCCGGATACCACCGGTATCGAAGATGGCAGCGCCCGGCACGGGCAGGGGGCCGCATGATGGCCAACGGCCTGCCCCGGCTGATTGCCGCGCAAATTTCCATCCACGCCTGCATGACCGGGCTGCGCATGGCCACGCCGCTGCTGGCCTTGTCGCAAGGCTACAGCGCGGCGGCGGTGGGGGTGCTGCTGGCGTTGTTTGCGCTCACTCAGGTATTCCTGGCCCTGCCTGCGGGGCGTTATGCCGACCGGTATGGCTTGAGGCGCCCGGTGGCCCTGAGCGTGGTCGTTGCCACGCTGGGGGCGGGGCTGGCGGTGGTCTGGCCGGTATTTCCCGTCCTGTGCGTGGCGGCGCTGTGCAGCGGCGGTGCGGCGGGCACGGCGCTGATTGCGCTGCAGCGCCACGTCGGGCGCAGCGCCCACGATCAGGTGCAGTTGCGCAAGGTGTTCAGCTGGCTGGCGCTGGGGCCGGCCATCTCCAATTTTATCGGCCCGTTTTTTGCGGGCCTGCTGATCGACCACGCAGGCGGACAGGCAGGCAGCGAGATGGGCTTTCGCGCCGCTTTCCTGCTGCTGGCGCTGCTGCCCATTGCCGCCTGGTTCTGGGTGCGGACGGTGCAGGAGCTGCCGCCGGTGCCGGTGGCGGCGGGCAAGGCCCCTGCGGCCTGGGATTTGCTGCAAGACCAGGGCTTTCGCCGCCTGCTGCTGATGAACTGGGCGCTGTCCTCGTGTTGGGATGTGCACACTTTCGTGGTGCCCATCCTGGGGCATGAGCGGGGGCTGTCGGCCTCGGTGATCGGCAGCATTCTGGGCGGCTTTGCCATTGCGGCCATGCTGGTGCGCCTCCTCATCCCGCTGCTGGCCCGGCATCTGCGCGAATGGCTGGTGGTGTGGTGCGCCATGCTCTGCGCCTGCCTGCTGTTCATGCTCTACCCGCTGATGCCCGGCCCCTGGAGCATGGGGCTGTGCTCGGTGCTGCTGGGGCTGGCGCTGGGGTCGGTGCAGCCGATGGTGATGAGCATGATCCACCAGATCACCCCGGAGCACCGCCACGGCCAGGCGCTGGGGCTGCGCATGATGGCGATCAATGCCTCCAGCGTGATGATGCCGATGGTCTTCGGCAGCCTGGGTGCGGTGCTGGGGGTGTCGGCCCTGTTCTGGGGCGTGGGCGCGATGGTGGGGGCAGCATCGCGCCTGCCGTGGCTGCTGGGGCGCGATACTTTTGCGGATGCGGATTAGCCCGCGTTGCCGTTGAGCTGGTAGAAGTCCTTCAGGATTTGCCACGCCTGTTCGGGCGTGTCGGCAAACTGGAACAGTTTCAGGTCTTCGGCGCTGATGACGCCTTCCTCGACCAGCATGTCGAAGTTGAACAGGCGTTTCCAGAACTGCGAGTCGTACAGCACGATGGGCACCGGCTTGATCTTGGTCGTCTGCACCAGGGTGAGCACCTCGAACAGTTCGTCCATGGTGCCAAAGCCGCCGGGGAAGGCCACCAGCGCCTTGGCCCGGATGAGAAAGTGCATTTTGCGCAGCGCGAAGTAGTGGAACTTGAAGCTCAGGCCGGGGCTGATGTAGCGGTTGCCGTGCTGTTCGTGCGGCAGCAGGATGTTCAGGCCGATGGTCGGCGCCCCGGCGTCGTAGGCGCCCCGGTTGGCCGCTTCCATGATGCCCGGGCCGCCGCCGGTGCAGACGTAGACGCGCTGGTTGGTCGGGTGCCGCTTGCTGTATTCGGCCACCAGGTAGGCAAAGCGGCGGGCCGCTTCGTAGCGCTCGGCGTTGCGCATGTCGCGCTGGGCCTTGGCGATGGCCTGGGCATCCCCGCTGGCCTGGGCGATGTGCAGGGCGCGGGTGGCTTCTTCCTGATCGACAAAGCGGGCGCTGCCGTAGACCACCACGGTGTGGTAGATGCCCATGGCCTCCTGGTCCAGGTCGGGCTTGAGCAATTCCAGCTGAAAGCGGATGCCCCGGGTTTCGCGGCGGGCCATGAATTCGGGGTCGGCAAAGGCCAGGCGGTAGGAATCCGGCGCGGTCGGGTCGGCGGTGAGGTCACGCGTGGCGTTCGGGCCTTCCAGGGGGGCCAGATCCTCCATGAGGGAGCGTTCGTACAGGGGGGGAGTCATAAGCGTCTTTCCAAGGTTTTTGCTTTTATTCGATCAGCATCCGAAGCTATTGAATAAGGTGCTGTTACCGCACGTATTTAAACGGTTTTAAGGTAAAACAATGCTGAAATCCTTATTTCATAGCCGGAAACAGCTATGAAATCATGAATTCATCGATGACATGCTGAAACGTTGCAACCACGCCGTGGCGCAATACCAGCCTGCCGCGGTCAGTGCCAGGGAGCACAGCAGATGGACGCTGGCCCAGACCATGCCCATGGCCCAGCGGCCGGCGTGCAGCAGTTGAAACACTTCGGCGCTGTAGCTGGAGAAGGTGGTCAGCCCGCCGAGCAGGCCGGTAACCAGGAACAGCCGCCACGTCGGGTCGAGCTGGGGCAGGGCCTCGAAGGTGGCAATCGCCAGCCCGATGAGGTAGCCCCCCACGGCATTGGCGGCGAAGGTGCCCCAGGGCAACTGGCCCGGGTGGCTCAGCCACAGCCCCAGGCGCCAGCGGGCCAGGGCTCCCAGGGAGGCGCCGATGCAGATGGCCAGAACGTGCAGCATTCTTCAGGAGAGGGTGGGGTCGGATGCCCCGTTCCCGGTGGTTGCCGAGGCGCCGTTGCTCATGCTGGGCGGCACGGGCCGGCCGGCCCGGCGGTCGCGAAACAGCGCGGCACGCATCAGGAAAATGGTGGAAATCGGCACCGTCGTGGCAATGAATACGGCAATCAGCAAGGTGTAGAAGGCCGGGCCATCCCCCGTGGCGGAATAGAACACGACACTGGCCCACATGATGAGCCAGCAGCCCAGGGTGGCGATGATGGCCGGGGCGTGAACACGTTCGTAATAGGTTTTCAGCCGTACCACGCCCCAGGAGCCGAGCAGGGCCACGCAGGCCCCGGCCAGGGCCAGGAGGGCAACCAGCCATTGCAGCCACAGCGGCAGGTCGGCAGCGTTCATTCGATGACCTCCCCGCGCAGCAGGAATTTGGCCATGGCCGTGGTGCCCACGCAGCCAAACAGCGCGATGAGCAGAGCCGCTTCGAAGTAAACGCTCGACTGGTAGTGCATCGCCAGCACCAGCATGAGCAGCATGCCGTTCAGGTACATGCTGTCCAGCGCCAGCACCCGGTCCTGCGCCGTCGGGCCGCGCAGCAGGCGTGCCAGGGTGAGCAGCATGGCCAGCACCAAGATAAAAATGGCGGCTGGCAGCGCCAGATCCAAAGGGGTGGAGAGGAGGCCCGTCATTCAAAAATCTCCATCAGGGGGCGTTCGTAGTGGGTTTTCACATACTGGGCAATGGCGGCATGGTCGTAGGCTTCCAGCACATGCAGCATCAACATGCTGCGGTCGCGCGAGATTTCCGCCCAGGCGGTACCGGGGGTGATGCACACGATCATGGCCAGCACCGCCAGCCCGTTGGGGTCCCGCAGTTGCAATGGAATGGCCACGAAATCGGCCGGGTGGCGGCGGTAGCGCGGCAGCAGCAGGAAGCGCACCACGTGCAGGTTGGAGACGGTGGTGTCATGCACCACCCGCAAGGCCAGACGCAGAATCGTTACCGGATGGCGCACCCGCACGGGCAGGGGCCGCAGCCCCCGCGTTATCAGGGGAATGCTCCAGCCGAGCAAGGCCCCCAGGACGATGTGCCCCAGGCTGAAGCGGTGGTTGAGCAGCAGCCAGAGGATGAACAGGGCCACCGAGAGCAAGGGGGCGGGCAGGAGTTTGCGCATCATGGTGCTGTTCCCGGAGCGGCAGGCGGGTTGGGGACGGGCGCTGCCTGCAGTACGGCCTGGATATAGGTTTGCGGGCTGTGCAGGCTTTGCGCCGTGGCCTCGGTGTAGCGCATGGCGCCGGGGGCGTGCAAGGTCAGCGCCAGACTCAAACCCATCAGGGCGGCAATGGCCACGCCTTCGGTGAGGCGGATTTCCGGGGCCGTGCGCTCATGTGCAGCCCAGAAGTGGCGGATGCCGGCACGGGTCAGGGCAATCAGGGCCAGCAGCCCGGAGCCGATCAGCAGCGCCAGCAGCAGCCAGGCCGTCGGTGGCGGCGCCGCAGTCAGGGGATGGCCCAGCCCCAGGGGGGAGAGCAGGGCGGTGAGCATGGCGAATTTGCCCAGAAACCCGGACAGGGGCGGCAATCCGGCCACGACCAGGGTACACAGCAAAAAGGCTAGCCCCAAAAATGCCGCCGCCGCGGGAATCGGGCGGCCGATCAGGGCCTGTTCCTCGTCGTCCAGATTGGTGTGGTCGGCGGCGATCAGCTCATGGCTGAGGAAGGGGGCTTCCTCATCGTCCAGATCGACCATGCTGGCACCGTGGTTGCGCCAGCGGTCAATGGCATCGGCCAGCAGGAACAGGCAGGCCACCGCCAGGGTCGAGCTGGGCAGGTAGTACAGCAGGCCGGCCGTGAGCGCAGGGTGGCCGAATCCGGCCGCAGCCAGCAGCGTCCCCGAGGAAATGATGGCGGCGTACCCGGCCAGATGGGTCAGCCGCGTGGCGGCGAATATGCCGATGCTGCCCACCGCCATGGTCACCATGCCCCCGGCGATCAGCCACTGCCCCCCGAACAGGGCCGAAGCCCCGGCTTCGCTGGAGAACATCAGCGTCCACAGGCGCAGCAGCGTGTAGACGCCCACTTTGGTCATCAAGGCAAACAAGGCGCCCACCGGCGCCGTCGCGGCGCTGTAGCCGGGCACGAGCCAGAAATTCACCGGCCAGACGGCGGCCTTGATCAGGAAGGCGGTGGCCAGAATCCCGGCGGCGGTGTGCAGCAGGGCGCGGTCGGCCTCGGTCACCAGGGGAATTTGCTGCGCCAGGTCGGCCATGTTCAGCGTCCCCGTCAGGCCGTACAGCATCGAAGCGCCGATCAGGAATAGGGACGATGCTACTAAATTGATGGCAATATAGTGCAGTCCGGCCTGAACCCGCAGCCGGCCGGAACCATGCAGCAGCAGGCCGTAGGAGGCGGCCAGCATGATTTCGAAAAAGACGAACAGGTTGAACAGGTCACCGGTCAGAAATGCGCCGGCCAGGCCCATCAGCTGGAACTGGAACAGCACGTAGAAATGCACGCCGGCCTTGAACCAGCGGGCCATGGCAAAGATGCTGACGGCCAGGGCAATGGCACTGGTGAGCACCAGCATCAGGGCCGTGAGCTGGTCGAGCACCAGCACGATGCCGAATGGTGCCATCCAGTTGCCGGTCAGGTAGACGCTGGGGGTGGCGCTGTCATCGCTCCATTGCAGCAGGGCAATGGCGACCACCAGCCCCAGGGCGATGGAGCCGGTGCTGAGAATGGTTTTGGTGCGTTGCTGCTCCTCGTTGAGCAGCAGCATCAGCGCTGCCGTGGCCATGGGCAGCACGATCGGCGCCAGCATGAGGTGGGGCATCCATGTGCCCAGCCATTGCCATATTCCCTGCATCAAGGCATCTCCTGGGCGTCCCGCGCCTTGATGCCGTCGACGTGGTCCGTGCCCGCCATGCCGCGCGAGGCCAGCAGCACGACCAGGAACAGCGCCGTCATTGCAAAGCCGATCACGATGGCCGTCAGCACCAGGGCCTGGGGCAGGGGGTCGGCGTAATGGAGCAGGTCTTCCGGCACGCCTGGGCGCAGCACCGGCTCCTTGGCAATGGCCAGGCCCTTGCGGCCCATGCTGAAGATGAACAGGTTCACGGCATACGACAGCAGCGACAGGCCAATGACCAGCTGAAAGGTGCGCGGACGCAGCAGCAGCCAGACGCCGGAACCTGCCAGCACGCCGATGGCCAGGGCTAAAACGGTTTCCATAGGGTTAATTCTCCGGCGAGGTTTGTTCTTCCTGCAGCCGTGCGTGGTAGCGGTGCGAACGCACGGATTGGTGGGCCAGGGCCGTCAGAATCAGCAAGGTGGCGCCTACCACCAGGGCAAAGACGCCCATATCGAAAAATGTGGCGCTGGCCAGATGGATTTCGCCCAGCAGGGGCAGCGTCCAGTGAAAGCTGTGGCTGGTCATGAAGGGGTAGCCGACGGTGACAGAGCCGAGTCCGGTGGCGATGGCCAGCAGCAACCCCACGCCGATCCAGCGGCGCGGGAACAGGGGCAGGTGGGCCTCGACCCATTGCGTGCCCGAGACGATGTACTGCAGCAGCAGCGCCACGGAAAACACCAGACCGGCGACGAAGCCGCCCCCCGGTTCGTTGTGTCCGCGCAGGAAGATGAATACGGACACCATGGTGGCAAACGGCAGCAGCAGGCGCACCAGCACGGCGGGCACCATCAAATACCCGACGGCCGTGTCCTGGGCATTGCGCGGGTTGAGCAGGTCGGTCTGCAAGTCGCCGGCCAGAAAGCGCTGCTGCTCGGGCAGGTCCATGGTCTCGCCTGCCGGGCGGAAGCGCCGCAGCAGGGCATAAATGGTCAGCGCCACGACCCCCAGTACGACGATTTCGCCAAAGGTGTCGAACCCCCGGAAATCGACCAGCATCACGTTCACCACATTCGTGCCGCCCCCCTCGGACAGCGCCCGCTCCAGGTAGAACGTGGAGGTGCTTTGGGCAAAGGGGCGGCTCATCATGGCAAAGGCCAGCCAGGCACAGCCGGCACCGGCAGCGATGGCCAGCAGCAGGTCACGCAAGCGGCGGTGGCGGGCCCGCAGGGCTGCGCGGTAGGTTGCAGCCGGGGCCAGGGTCCGGTCGCGGCGCGGCAGCCAGCGCAGGCCCAGCAGAATCAGGATGGTGGTGACGATTTCCACTACCAACTGGGTCAAGGCCAGATCCGGCGCCGAAAACCACAGGAAGGTGATGCAGGTCACCAGACCGGCGCCGCCCATCATGATCAGGGCCGCCATGCGGTGGAACTTGGCCTTCCATGCCGCCCCCAGCGCACACAGCCCGCCCAGCACCCACAGCAGGGCAAAGGCCGGGGACAGCGGCAGGTCGTTGCGCTGGCCCAACTGCACCCCTCGCAGCAGCAAGGGCAGGGCACCGGCGGCCAGAGCCAGCAGAACCAGCCAGAGCATCTGCCATTGCAACTGCTGGGTATTGAGCAGGCGGCGCAGGTTGCGGGCCAGCAAGCTGGCGCGGGCCAGCAGGTTCTCGAAGGCGCGTTTGCCGCTGAAGCGGTGCAGTACCGGGGCTTTCTGGCCCAGCACGGAGCGTTCGCGCAACCAGCGCAGCGTGCTGAACAAGGCAATGCCGCCCAGCAGGGCAATGATGCTCATGATCAGGGGGGTATTGATGCCGTGCCAGATCGCCAGGCTGAAGTCGGGCAGCGCCCCGCCGACCACGGGGTACGCTGCGGTGCGCAGGATATCGCCCACCGCCCAGGCGGGAAAAATGCCGACGATCAGGCAGATCAGCACCAGCAGCTCGACCGGCACGCGCATCCAGTGGGCCGGTTCATGGGGCTTGCGCGGCAAGTCGGTGGCGGGAGGGCCGAAAAATACCTCCACGGTAAAGCGCAGGGAATACGCCACGCTGAACATGCCCGCCAGGGTGGCGACCAGCGGCAGGCCGATGCGTACCCATGGCGCAGCATCCAGGAACACCGTTTCGGCAAAAAACATTTCCTTGGACAAAAAGCCGTTGAGCAGGGGCACCCCGGCCATGGCTGCACTGGCGACACAGGCCAGGGTGGCGGTCATGGGCATCATGTGCCGCAGCCCCGAGAGCCGCTGAATGTCCCGCGTCCCGCTTTCGTGGTCCAGAATGCCTGCCGCCATGAAAAGGGAGGCTTTGAAGGTCGCGTGGTTGATGATGTGAAACACCGCTGCCACGGCCGCCAAAGGGCTGTTCAGACCCAGCAGCAAGGTGATCAGCCCCAGGTGGGAGAGGGTGGAGTAGGCCAGCAGCCCTTTCAGATCGTTCTGGAACAGCGCCAGGTATCCCCCCAGCAGCAAGGTGGCGGCCCCCGCGCTGCTGACGATCCAGAACCACTCGTCCGTGCCGCTGAGGACGGGCCAGAACCGTGCCATCAGGAACACCCCGGCCTTGACCATCGTGGCCGAATGCAGGTAGCTGGAAACCGGGGTCGGCGCAGCCATCGCGTGGGGCAGCCAGAAGTGAAACGGGAACTGGGCGCTTTTGGTGAGCGCCCCCAGCAGCACCAATACCAGCATCGGTGTGTAGAAAGGATGGTCGTGCAGGCTTGAACCCGCCTGCAAAATCGCATCCAGGTCGTAGCTGCCGACCATCCAGCCCAGGATCAGCATCCCGGCCAGCAGGCACAGCCCCCCGGTGCCGGTGACGGTCAGTGCCATCCGTGCCCCCCGGCGGGCATCACGCCGATGGTGCCAATAGCCGATCAGCAGAAAGGAAAACAGGCTGGTCAATTCCCAGAAGAAGGCCAATTGAATGACGTTGCCGGAGAGCACCACCCCGACCATCGCGCCCATGAAGGCCAGCAGGAAGGAAAAAAAGCGTGGCACCGGGTCGGCCGGAGACATGTAGTAGCGGGCGTAGAGGACGACCAGGGAGCCAATGCCCAGCACCAGCATGCTGAACATCCAGGCAAAACCGTCCATGCGCACGACGAAGTTCAGGCCCAGGGCCGGCAGCCAGATGACCTCCTGGCGCAGCACGGCACCATCGGCAATTTGCGGAAAGAGCAAGGCTGCCTGGATGGTGCAGGCCAGGCTGATGATGCCGGCCAGTGTCGATTCGGTATTGCGGGCATTGGCCGGCAGCACCGCTGCGAGCAGGCTGCCCACGAAGGGCAGGATGATCAGCAAAATCAAAGGCATGAAAGGCTTTTTTGAAGAGGCAAGCGAAAGAGGGGAGAGTTTAGGGCGAAAAAAAGCCCGCAGACCGGCGGGCAAGAGGATAACCGACGAGAGTCGGGAAATTTGGACTATTTTTTCGCTCCGGTAGCGGTTTCTGCAGCAGTCTTTGCTATGTTTTTTTGTTGTTTGGCTGGCGTTGCGGGTCCTGGGGCTGCTTTGTACGGCTTGCCATCGACGGTCAGTCCGCCTTGAGAAAACTTGTCTGCATTCCCGGATCCAACCCCCTTGACGCGGGCAATCAGATCATCCCAATTCTTGAATGCGCCCTGCTTTCGGGTTTCCACGATATTGCTGGCGATCGCCGGGCCGATGCCCTTGATTTGTACGAGGTCGGCCTCGCTGGCCTTGTTGACATCCAGCGCCGCCCACGCCCAAGTAGAGAACAACACGAAGCACAGAGCGAATAGTTTTTTCAACATTCCTATCTCCTATCCATGGTAAGCAGCACATGCTGCCTGTGAAATCCTAAATGTTCATTGTTGTCAATATCTTAGGTAAATAGCCGAGCTGGACAGTGCGATAAAAGGCTGGTAGGCATGTTGCCTGGTGACGGCTGTGGCAGGGAGCGACTGGCTGAGTAATCCTTCGCGGCATGACAACGGCGAACCAGGCGTCAGATGCGGGGATGTATTTGGTTTGATTATTTGCGTGTAGTTACGAATTGATGGCCGTGCCCGAAAAACAAAAAGCCCCTGACTCTTGCGAATCAGGGACTGTCATTGGTGCCGGAGAAAGGAATCGAACCCTCGACCTTCTCATTACGAAAGCCTACTGGGTTGATTTTCTTTCATTTTCTTAAGGGGATGTAGCTCTAACCGTGGTTCTTTTACTACATAGGAGTTACAGATGAAATATGCATTCTTATTAAAGCCTCTCCAGGTGGGAACCACCTGGGGAGGTCGCCCCTGCGAGGCTCTGCCGCTTGATTTGGTGGGGGCTGCGCAATGAAGAAAAAGCCTGAGAAAAGAATGAGTCCAGCGGCGGAAGAGTTCTACGTTATGCGCATTGCAGATTTGCTCTCTGATGATCCGATTTTGGTTCAGGTCATAGGGCAGCGCTTCAAGCTGGATGCTCATTGCGACCGGGAGCGTCGCCGCGTTACGTACCAGTTCCGGGCGGTTGATGATCTTGCGCCTTGATGCTTGCTAACCCATCAGGATTCGTATAGCATAAAAAACGTAACTAACACCTTGGCTCAGTGGAACCGGACGAGCTGCACGGGAAAACCCAAAGACCGCTGGCGCTCATTGGAATGGGGCTTTAACGCTCCGGCGCATCCAGTAAGGCACCCAAAGACCCGAAACGCAAACCATGCTGTTACGAATCCTTCTTCTTTAAGGGTTCGTTGCAGCATGGTTTTCTGCTTTGCGAACCCCATTTCTTGGAGTTTGTATGTCTTTTGGTTTGAATGCTCATTATCCGAATGAAAATAGCGCGGCGGATGGGGCCCCGCCGGGGAAGGTGTCCGCCGCGCGTCTTGCGCCCCGTGTAGTAACTACGGGGAGAAAGCAAACTTCAAACAAACCGGAATATGCTGGCCTCGATTCGGAAACGGGGGAGCCTGTAGAGCTGCTGCATACCGGTTCTAGGCTGTTAATGCTTCGGCATATGGAGCCAGTTCAGGATGTACCGGAAACAATCGCCTTCGTGGACACCCTCGCTTTTTCGGTCGTCCCGCCCGAAGAAAAATCATTTCATTGGCTGTTGGAGGAAATGGGGCAGTTCCTGGAGATTGGGCCAATAGAGCACCGAAAAGGTTTGTTCGGCTTTCGCTACTCGACCCGCTTTGGCGATGGTGCCGGGGTGATTGCCTGGGGAGGTGAGAGCCAGAACGATCGCGTTTATTTCAGCGTCCAGGGTAAGGGCTGTTCGATGATTTCGCGGTGGGCTGATTTGGCAGATTGGTTGGAGCGCCATAAGGCCAGTATCAAGCGCGTAGACCTTGCCTACGATGACCATGCAGGGCGCTTGGTGTCGATTGCCTGGGCCGTCCAGCAGTACGAAGAACAGGGCTTTAACGCGGGGGGAAGAAAACCTAGCCATAGGCTGGATGGGGATTGGCTACTTGGTGAAGCCTCTACTAAAGGGCGAACGCTTTATATAGGCAGTCGGGGCAGTGGCAAGCTTTGCCGGTTCTATGAGAAGGGAAAGCAGCTCGGTGACCCGAATAGTCCTTGGGTTCGCGTTGAGGTTGAATGGCGGGCGCAAGATCGCTATATCCCTTATGACATTCTTGTCAGGCCGGGGCACTACCTGGCGGGCGCTTATCCCTGCCTTGCGTTTTTGAATGAAGAGCAAAGCACCATCAAGACGGTGACCAAGGCAGCCCAAATTGCCTTTGATGCAGCGGTCGAGAACGGCAAACGCGCCTGCGGAAAGCTGATCAATCTGATGATGACGGTCATGCAAGGGGACTATGCGGCAGTGGTGGATAAGCTTTTGCGTCCTGGCATTCCGGCACGTATTGACCCCTACAGCTACCACGTGAAGAAGGCCCCGGCCATGCTCGATTGGGAGCTGAGAGGGGGTGCGGCATGACCCTTTACAAACGCAAAGATACGCCCTACTGGTGGATAAAACTACCGGCTATCAAGGGGGAGCTAAAGCCGTTTTATTGCAGCACCGGAACTGCCAACAAACGGCAGGCCCAAAAACTCCACGACAAGCTGAAAACTGAACGCTGGGAGCAGGAGCAGTTGGGCGTGAAGCCTCGGCGCACTTGGGACGAAGCTGCCGAGCGTTTTCTTGCCGAGACGACGTACAAGAGAACCCAGGCCTGGGACAAGTCCATGC
The DNA here is from genome assembly GCA_902175065.1 of uncultured Comamonas sp. Classification (GTDB taxonomy): domain Bacteria; phylum Pseudomonadota; class Gammaproteobacteria; order Burkholderiales; family Burkholderiaceae_C; genus Comamonas. The sequence continues at coordinate 131,776 of CABIIJ010000018.1, forward strand.
TCAAGTGGTTCCAGCCACTACTAGGGAAGGTCTGCACAACCTCGGCGCCAGCGCCCGATGTGAGACAGTGGCGGTATGAAACAGATGAGCCTGGGCGAGAGCGGATTCGAGCGCAAAACCAAGAGGACTCGCAAGCGCGAGTTCCTGGACGAGATGAACC
>CABIIJ010000019.1 GCA_902175065.1 uncultured Comamonas sp.
CCACCCGCCCGCCCGTGGGGATGTCGGCCAAACCAACGGCAGCCTCGGGCACCGATACCAAGCCCTTTGCCGCCCACACTCCCAAATCCCGCGCCGCGCCAGAAAAGCCACGGGCAGAAGGCTCTTCGCCGCCGCGATCAGGCAGCACCGAAGGGGCAGGTTGCTCTTTGCTCCATGGATCGCGCCAGGAACCATTCTTGGAATCGCCAGAAGCCGCAGATTGCCCAGAGGCTTTATTTGCCGCAATCTGTTGGTCGGCTTGGCGCAGGATTTCATCAGGGGTCATCATGGGCGCTACTCTCGCGCCCGATGAAAAAGTCAACAAACCCTATGCTGTGCAGATGAAAAAACCCGCTGCATTGCTGCAAGCGGGTGGAGAGTGGTTTGCTGTATCACGCAGCATTCATAGCGATTTCAGATTTCGTTTTCGGCTTCTGCTTCCTGGCGGCAATGCTCAATCAGCGCGGCCAGTGTTTCGGTAGACACATGCGCCAGAACATCCGCAGGCAAAACATCTGCGGATGTAACTTTGTAAGCACAGCGATGAATCGTTGGGCCTGCAATTACTTGTCCGTCCTCAACGATATTTGTATGCCACGCTGCCTGAACAGCCCCTGCGGATAAGAGGATTTCAACGGAATGGAGATGGGTTTGTTTTTCGATTGTCATAATATATACCTTTTAATTTGTAAAATAAAACCCTGAAATAAATAATCTAAAAGTTGCAGTTACATTAGCTGCGTCAAATACACCAACACGCCCGTTTAACAGGTCGATTGAAGCTGCTGCTGAGTTATGAACGCCACTAATATATCCAGTATACCCAGCGACAACACCATCAAACCCGCCAACAACTACACCGCCCCTATTCAATTGCCCTACTTTATTTATGTAAGGCAAACCTGCTAAAGCTACTTGCCCGGCCATTCCTAATGTAGTTGTTAATCTGATAATAGCAGTGTAATAAACTACGTTTCCGATTCTTGTATAAGAACCTCCATTTTCTGAATGATAAGTATTCGTTCCTGCGGTTGTCTTGCCGTATAAGATCGGAGTCCACGTTCCTTCTTCATAATAATCCAGCGTATTTATGTCAGCACTCGCCACATTACCGAATTTCAGATTCGGCACAGAGGGAGTGCCTGTGAATGCTGGGCTACCCAAAAATGCAACCTCCGCCCAAGGTACAGTCTCAGCGGACGCTTCTGGAAATGATCGAAACGCTAATCGTGAGCCATTCAGCGATAGAGCAAACTGCGATAAATACCCGGTTTGACGAGCTTGAGTGTAGATATACCCAATATTGCCAAAAGGAGCATTGGCATAACCGTTAGTTGTCGTAATCCCAGTAAAAGTACCATTGACAAGCAATGGCGCACTTGGCATATTTGGCGCAAGTGCTACGCCAACCCCAAAATCCCCAACCTTCATAACTCGACCAGCGATCGTATCAGTGGAAGAAGTGGTGACATTAGCAGTTGCTGCAGTCCCGAGTTCTAAACTATTTCTTGCCGCCGCTGCATTACTTGCCTGGACAAAATTGCGGCCAAAACCGCTGGCTACTATTTGCCACCACGCATTGATGGCCTGCCGCACTCTCTGCGCAGTCCACTTACGCGCAGTAGAGGATGTTCCTGCTTCGGCTTCGGCCTGGGGTACGACAGATGCCGTCCATTCACGGGCGTCGCTAAGGCGTTGGTCGTCGCTATTTACCAAGCCATTTAACGAGTCACCATCGGGCAACTCACGCACAGTCCCTTGGCTTAATATCAGAGGTTTATGCTGCGCCATCAGTCTGCCATTTACGCCAGCACCACGGGTGTGCCGCGCTCAAAATTCACCGTTGTGGCAGACGTGGCAATACCAATCTGCTGTACCACATTACCCGAGGCATTTGGCACCACATTACCGCCAGAACCCGCCACAGTCTGCAAATACACAATACCTGCCACTTGGCCGGACACCTGCGTATTCGTCCCCTCGAAATACACCGTCGCCGGATTGCCGACACTGGCTGCTTCCAGGACAAAGCCGTGAGCATCCTTGCCCGCGCTCGATGCGTCTGCCTTGCGCACCTTGGGCGTTCCGCCGTCGCTCCACACGTTCACAAAATCACCCGCCGCGATACTCTCGCTGGCCGCAATCTCTGCCGTATCTGCACCAATGCCCACCGGCATCATCGAGGTGTCAATGCGCCCGGTATCGTCCAGTGCCACGACATCCCCGGCATTGGCTGCACCGGCCGAGGACTGCACACCAAACACTTCACGAAACACACCGCCGACAAGGCGGATAAACGATTTGGCTGCCATGATTCAATACCTCTCAAGTTAAAAAAATGGGCGGCTGAACATCCACCAGCAGCCGCGTCGGTGCCAGTGCCATGCCAACCATTTGGGAAAAAACCGCCTCTGCGGGTAACGTCTGCGTCAATGCGCCATGAGCGCCGACAAACACTGGCCCAGGGGAAAAACTCCAGCCAGCATGTTCAACAATGCCCAGCGGCTGCACTGCCGCCTCGGCATTGGCTTGATAGGCGTGCTCCGTGATGCCAAGGACGCAACCAAAAAACGTCGCGTCCGCACAGTCAGCCAGTACCAACACCCCATCTGCATTCAAAGCTACTGCGCAGTGCCCGCTAATGGGGTCAGGGCCAACCGTATAAAGCACCGTCGCGCCGGGCGGCCCATGCGGTCCAGCCGGGCCAGGAATGCCGCGCACTACAACAACGTGCTGTGGCTCCTCAGTCACCACAACCGTTGTAGGTGTCGCTGGTGCTGTCACCAAGGTAGTGCCACGGCTCACCGCGTGCCCTCCCGGCTGACCTTAAATTTGATCTCGTACTGGCGCTCCACATCGCCATTGGGGCGCGTCACTTCGACGTGGCCGATGGCAGAATCAAACGCAAACGAAGAAGAGTCAGCAGCATCAAACACCAGCGTCAGCGTGTTCCCGGCCAGCTCAATGCGCCCGTCATCCGTGGACATCTCCCACAGCACGGTGGCGCTGTCCACGTCCTCGCGCAGTTGCATCCGGGCCGTACAGCCGGTGTAGTCCTCATCGTGAAAATCTTCGGGCGGCACCGCCGCGCCGGTGCAGGCATCCACATACCCGCCGCAGTCGCTGCCCTTGACGGCATAGTCCACATACCGGCGCACAAAGGGCTCGCGCTGGGTCGTGCCTTGAATGATCGCGATGGAGTGTTTGACAGGGGAGGACATGGGGCATCAGTGTTCCCATTCACGCCCGAAATGCCCAACCCTATACTGTGCAGAGGCATCTGCTACATTGCCCGGATGCGCCGCACCATCCCTGCCCTGCTCCTGCTGGCCACCGTTCCAGCCTTCGCTGCCAACTACGCCACCTGTTTGCTCGATGCCCTACCGGGCACGCAGAACGACGTGGCCGCGCACGCTGCCATGCAGGTGTGCCAAAGCAAGCACCCCGGTGGGCTGGAGGCCGTTCAGCAAGGTTCAGGCCGGGGGATCTTTGGCTACAACAGCGGGGCCGAATGCACCGCCAAGAAAGCCGGGGACACTCGCAGTCAGCGGGCGGCGTACATCATCGGGGCGGCGTGTCGCCGACTCTACGATGAGCCAGTCCGCTATCTCACCGATGAAGAAGTCGGCTTTCCTCCTGCACGCCGTTAGTCTGCAAGCACCCAACCATTTGCCGTCCACGTACCGTTCTTGCCATTTGGCATGGTGTAGGTCTGCCCAATAACACGCTTGGACACTTCTTGCGGGGCAGCAGTTGGCACAGCCGCCTCCCCCCCGATCTGCATAGGCCGATACAGCCCAGTATTCGGGTCAAACACCACGGCGTAATCCCCGTCGCGCTTGCCTGTCGCGGGATCTACTGAACCGCGCACCACGTCCAGTTGGAACGGCTTGGCCTCCTTGCTACCAAACAAATCCGGGTACATCTCCCGCATCACCGAACGCTGCTCGGGCGTAGCCTTTTGCCATGCTTCCTGGGCATTCTCCCGGCGCTGTGCAGTGCGAACATCAAAGCCCCGCACCTGGGCATCCATGCCGGCGCGTTGCTGCTCAAGCGCAAGGCGGCCCGCATCCCGCTGATTCGCCCCTTGCTGCTGCATCTGCTCACGCTGCAAACCGGCGTTGGTGTCGTTGGTCTTGGCCTCCAGCGCCGCCTGCCCGCCGTAGCGTGCGGCCATGTCGCCCTGCAATGCCGCCTGGTAGGCCATCACTGCCGGATCTTGCATGGCGTACTTCTTGCGCGGGGCACGTTGCATCGCCCACTCGGCATCCATCTTCAACCCGCGCAGATTCTGCCGGGCCGTGAAATCGTTGCCGCTGTGGCTGATTTGCGGCGCGGCAAAACCGCGTGGCTGCTGGACGGCCTCCTGCTGCTGGGCCTGCTGTTGCGCGGCCACCCGTCCCAGGCTTTGCGCCTGCTGCTGGCCCGCCAGGGCATTGGCCGCCTGCATGTTCTGGGCGCTAGGCTGGCCGGTGAAGCCTGGGGCAAAACCCATGCCCTGGGCGTTGTCGCTGTATTGGCCAGGGCCATGCTGGTAGACACCGGGCAGGCCGCGCACCTGGGGCTGGGTGGGCACGGCCTGGGCTGCCGCGCGGCGCTGCATTTCCTCGGCATTGACCAGTGATTGTGTTTGCGGCGTAGCGCCCGGGGAGGTTTCTGGCCCTGCCACAGCGCCCTGCTGCAATGGGTTAATCGACGATACGTCACCCGTCAGAAAAGTCTTGCCCGCTTGCAATGCAGTATCAGCCACAGGGCGCACCACCTTTGCCGCACTGCTGTAAACATCATCGGCAAGGCCAATCAACGGTGTTGCAGCCGACCGGGCAGATTGCCCCAAAGCGGCCCCTACCCCTCCCCGGCGATACGCCTCTTTTGCATCGTCCATCGAACCTTGAACGGCAGCAGTCGTGCCTGGGAAAGTGTCAGCAAGAAACCCGACAACCCCGCGAGATGGCTGCGCAGGCGCTGCGCCGGACGCAGCAGGCAGCACACTGGCCGCACCACTCGCCCCCGGCAACCGATTGCCAGGAAAGGTATTGGTCGTGCTGTTCGGCGCAGGTCGATACCGGGCATTCATCTGCTGCGTGCGCTCGGCCAGCCCGGCATTGGCGGTGGCCAGCTTGGCATTTTGGTCAGCAACGAACTGCGCCCGTGGTGTCGGCGCGGCAGCCGGGGCCATGGCAGGCGTGGATGCAGGCGCGGCCCCACCAGACAATCCAACACTACCCGGCTTGCGCTGCTCATCATCCGGCGCCACCAGCCCACCATTGGCAAAAAACATCCTTGGCCCAAACCCCCTGGGCACAACAGCCTGTTCATTGCCCGGCGTATGGGTCTGCGCCACGGCTGCATCCAGCGCCCCAGGGCCACCCATGGCTGCCACGGTATCGGGCGGCAGCACGTACTCGCCGGGCTTCATCATCGCCGGGATGCTGTCGGGCTGCTGGTTCAATGCCTGGGCCTGGGCCATCGCACCCGGGTTGAACCCCAGGCCAGCGGCCGGCTGTTGGGCGTCCTGCGCCATCGCGCCCGGGCGAAAACCCAAGCCAGGGCCGGGCTGCTGCCGCATAGGCATCACACCGGGGCCAAAGCCCCGTGCCAGCGGCTTTTGGATGGATTTGGCTTTGATGGCCTGTGAGGCTGCCATAGGTCGCTCCTGAAATTTCACTACATGCAGTGTTCAGGAAGCGCCACCTTCAAGCAAACCCCATGCTGGGCGGCGCACAAGTCGCCACCGATCAAACCAGCTAAGTCTGCGGCTCCACGTCCCGCGACACTTCGCCGCTGTAACTAAAGCCCACGCCATAGCTCGAACTACCCGAAATACTGGCGCTGGTATGCAGAGCATTGAGCAATGCAGACACCTGCGTGCTCAATGCCTTCGCGGCCTCGATGGCCACGTCCACCTGGTTACGAATGGTCTGCATCTGCGCATCCTGGTTTTTCACATTGGCCTGCTGCTGGTACTCCGCATTGGGCATCGCCGCTTTCAACTCCAGCTCCTTGGCCGTAATCCGGCTGCGGTAATAGTCCGACGCCGCAGAAATCAGGCGCGACTGGCTATCCGTCACGCTGGGCAGCAACTGCGCCGGGGTGCCGGCCGTTCCTGCCAGCGCAGCCATGTAGTTTCTGGCCGCATCCATCGCCACACCGTACAGGCCAATGGCCTGCTGCACGGCAAAGCGCACGTTCTCCACCTCCATCTCGGCTTGCTTGATGGCAACGTCCCGGCTCAGTTGCGCCGTCTTGTCGCGTACATCCTCCTGCACCCGGGCAATGCCGGCGTGCAGCGCCCCTGGTGGAATCGGAAAGCCCCGCGCCGCAAACTGGCGCACCAAGTCTTGCTCGGCCCTGGCCCCCTCACGCAGCAACCGGGCACGGTCACGCTCCCAAATCTGCGCCTCCACACCCGGCTTGATGCCCGTGCCGCCCTGGGTGATGGCATCGCAAATCCAGCGCTGTGCATGTTCGAGATACTGGCACTCGTTGGGAAAGTAGCGATCAATGTACCCGGCGTACAGCGTCGCCAGCTTGTCCATCATCGCATCCCACCACTGGTTGAACATCTCGGTGGATGCGCCTTCGGCCAGAAACGGGATGTCCACCAGCGGGGCCTGCACCGACGCATTGAAGCCCAGGGTCGCCGGATTCATCCGCGCCGATGCCCCGCCCTGGCGCATCGCGTCGTCGAAGTTCTTCTTGATCTCCAGCTCGTACTTGTCCGACATCTGGCGGGCACGCTGCCAGGCATCGGTCACGATGACCGATGGATGTGTCGAATCACCGGGTATATATGCCATTTTCAGATCCTCTCGGGGCGTTTGTATTCAGGGTAGTAAATCCAGGGGCGAATCTGATCGCAAGGCACGCGCATCCCCCGAGGATCGCTCATGACGAATACCTGCGACCCCCCGTGGACAAATGCGTTATCAGTACCAAAAGTACCGGGGGAATCACTTCCTGTCCTCACTGAATCCCAGTATGCGCTTGTAAACCACGGTGATAGGGCTTTAGTCTTCGCCCGCCCTGCCCGTGACCATGATTGCCCATTATCTAAAGAGTGGTAATAAACGATTTCATCGCCATTCAATGTGGGCAGCAATAGTGAATATACTCCATCACCGACTCTGTCCAATACACTGATACGCCCCACCGTATCATTCATTAACTCCGCATCAACACCATCCATCGAGAGTTCCTCAAAACTCCTTCCCTGGTCATGCGTTATAAAAAATTTGACAGGGTTATATGGCCTGATGGATGTATCGCGGATTGCCCGCACCCTAATAATCACTGCGCCGCCATTAACAGGTGTAAATTCTGACCATGAAGTGTTTACCGTCCTGAAAATACTGCCGCCAGCAGGCGGCTGCCATAGAACACCTGGATCCCAGAGGGCGTGATGGTGCAAAAATTCCCCGCTCTCAGAAATAACCCACGCATGTACGCCGCGCCGCATGTATGGAACACTGCTACTCCCGCCGCTGCGGTAAAAATTTGCCACCCATAGAAAACTTCCGTCGTCCAACGATACCCCGCTACCGTTCACCATATTCCACAGGGCCATATTTGTTATGGAGTAGTCGGTCGAATACTCAAAATACCCTTCCGGGCGGTTGCCACGGATTGCAGCGCTGGCCATATACGCCGTATCGAACTCCATCAAGTCCAACATCTCTGGGGGCAATCCCACGTCGCGCACCATCTCGACGGTTCCGCCGAAATCTTTAAATATGTAGAGCCACAGCCGCCCGCCAGGGCCGACCTCCGTAAAAGAAGGGTGTATGCGCTGACAAACCAGAACGGCGAAACGTCCAGGGGCTAGTGGTATGGGAGTACCGGCGATCATCGAGCAGCCCGATGCTCCAGGCGGGAGGGAAAATCCGCGCTGCGTGAACACCCCCTCGCTATCGAGTACACACAACACGGGGGACATAACTGGTCTCCTCCAGTAATCCTCCCCGCCTTCTTCATGGATACAGACGGCCACGGCGCATTTATCAGACAATCTCCCGCCTGTCGGGAAAAACCCCACCAACTGAGGGATGAACACTCCAGCCGAAGGGTAATCCGGCCTGGACGCCCTGGCTTCGGGTGGGGTAGCGTTCATCATCGCGGGGAGTTCGGCTGATTTTAAGCGCCCCCCGGACAGTACTCGGCGCTTCGGTACGGGGCACACTAGAACGGCGAGTGTGCGGCGACTGATCGCGGCGACAGGTTGAAACGTCTCCCCCGGCTTTATTTCCATGGATGTCGTTATGTTCACATCCTGCGTCCGAATCGTGCCAGAGTTCAATGCCCCGTTCGCATCCGCATAGCTATAAATCCTATTATTATTTTTATGGCGATGTCTCATTTTCTTAGGAGACTCCCCGAAGACATTTGAGCGGCTTCTTCTGTCAGGATTAATCAAGACGGAATGTAGCCTGACCCGCTCTGGCGCACCGTCCTCCCCGCCAAGAAGCTCAATGGCATCATGCTCGCCTGCCTTTGATACTCGGTACGCACCATGAGCAGAGGCGCTGGCGAACGGTACGCTCGTCATCGTCGCCTTCAACGTGCGCAGCTTGCCTTTGGCCTCTCCCAGCCTGCCGTTGTCCTGTCCGTAAATCTTGGGGAATTTGGACATGCTCAAATCCTCCGTCCAGACTGAGCCACGTTGATGTCCACCGAATCGAGTTCAAACGGCTGTCGGTTCACCAGTTCAAAGCCGTAGAGCGTTGCCCGCAGCCCCTTGCCGGTATCCACCCGCTGCTGTTGGCTGTGCCGGTCACTACGCCGCGCCTGGTAGGTGTATTGCTGTCCGTTGGCCTGCACCGTCACGCTCAGTACCCCATGGCTGGCCACCCCCAGGTACACATTGCTCACATGCTTGAGCTGCCTGCTGCCCAAATCCATCTGCCCGGTCTGGATGCGGGAGTGGATGGGCGCCTCTCCGTCCCGCTCGCCTTCCAGCAGATAAATGCCGCCTTCATCCGCACCGAAGTAGTGCCCACCGATCAAGGCAAAGCTGTTGAAGCTGTAGTTCTGGTAGCGGCTCACTGCACCGGTGCGGGCATTGAGTACCCACACCTGATCGCCGGCGTCAAAATCCACCAGTCTGCCTGGATCGCCTGATACAGCCTGTCCTCGACCGCCCACACTGGCCGCGCCCTGCACCACCGAATCGATGAAAGCCAGCAGCGCAGCATCAAGCTGCCAGTGGGCCGCGCCCTGAGCCTTGGAATCAACCGCAACCCCTACCATCTGCTGCACGTCCAGCAGTGCCTTGAGCGCCCCCCGGCTGGAAATCACGGCCACCAGATGGGTGTGCGCATACAGATCATTCCAGCCAACCGCCGCAGACCCTACGTAGCATGGAACACCGGGGGGATCGGCAAATGCGTAAGTGGTCAAAGCAGGCAGCAGGCCCACATCCTGAATCCCCGGCGCAATACCTGCGCCACCGATGGACTGCATCGAAGGTAAATCACCACCCTCGTCCTGGCGTGCATTCTGTCCCGCACGGGCGATGCCGACGCCGATCACCGGGGACAGCTCCGCGCCTACTTGGTAACCAGTGGGGTTGTTCGGGACATTCTCCTGGGCATCCATGACCCCCGTGGAGGTTACGGTTGGCAACTCCCCATAGCCATAGGCCGCACCCCTGGGCATCAGAATGCCGTACCCGTGCATAGCCGGCAGCACCCCCGCACTGCCCGAGAAAATCCCACCCCCACCGTCCACGGCTGGCAAATCAGCCATCTGCCACACAAGATCACCACTCCACGCTTCACCCACCACCATGGGCAAGTCTGCGTCGTACTGCACGCCATGCGCCGGGGTGTGATCGGCCGTCAGCACCTTGTCATTGCCAAGGTACATCACCGCTCCCAGGTGCAGGCTCCCAGTCACACCCATGGGCAGCCAGCCCCAGCCACCAAGACCGCCTATCCGCAGGCCGTCCGTATACATCTCGATGGTGAACTTGTCGCCTTTGGTGATTTTCTGCACACCGCTCCACGGCGGGGCATCCTCCCAATCTGCACCATCGGGTATGACCACCCGTGCCATCCCGCTCTCCACTCGCACGCCCACCAGGATATGGTCTGGGTGGGCAGGGGATTCGACATTGGACAGTCCGACGACAACTCCGACTGCATCAGGGCTGACCGTGAACTGGAAGGCAGGGATGGCTGGCTCTGCCAGATCACTCCACCTGCTTTCTGGCACCGTAGGGTACGCACTGTCGATCGACCGCGCCCCCGCATTCCACCCAGGGTACATATCCCACTCGGTCGCGGGCAGCTTGCCGGGTTTGGCGGGGACACCGGGCACCCAGCGTTTAGTCCACCTCTGGTCGCAGACCACGCGAGTGACATAACCGTATTTGTTGGTAGTCCAGTATTCCCCTGTAACCAAGTCGCGCCCGCGCTCGATTTCCACAAGCTCCCATACGATCTCTGACCGGCATGTCTCGCCAAGCCAAATATCCGCCCAATAGCCAGGGACTTCAGGTGTCGGCGGGTATCCAGGATCGTAAGACACCATTTGGGATGTCTTCTCCAGCTCCCATTGATAGGATTCGGAAGAATCTCCCCCGCCTCCAAAGACAGGCTTGGGCAAAGTCCAGGAATTTGCACCGTTTGAAAATTCCTCCGGCTCCTCGGTAATACGGCGCACATCCCAACCACTGAGGTCTTGATTGAAGTACGGAGTATCTTTGAACATGTAGTTCATATGCTCTACGGCGGATACATCCCACTGGCTTATGTCTTGGTTGAACGACGTACCTTGGAACATCCCGCTCATGGATTTGACGCTGGAGACATCCCATCCCGAAATATCGACATTGAAGCCGTAAGAGTGTGTGAACATTCCACTCATGTCCTCGACATGAGAAACGTCCCATTGCGCAATATTGTGGGGAACGTTCACCACGCCATTGAATAGATAGCTCAGGTTTTTGGTATTCGGTGGCGAGACGTCGGGCACTCGCGTCATCCCGAACGGCGTGGCGAGAGTGAAACGGGAGATTTCATATTCGCCCCACTGGATCACTTCTTCAATGTCCTGCCACTGCCCCTGGGAGTAGAACGAAAATCCTTCGGGGAAATCACCGTAAACTCTGACGACCAGGCGTGAATAATCGTCATACTCTCCACGGGGGATTTCTACGAAGTTGTTAGGGTAGAACGGTATAGGGGGGCCACCGTCAACCGTGACCCATCTGGACGTCTCGCTCACGTCACCTGAATAAAACTTGAGTACGTCTGGTCGACCAAATGCGACTTGTAGCGTCAAAGGCTGTTTGTCCACGACATCCTCTTTATGCTGCCACCTGACGCCACACTTCCCGCGTCAAAGTATGGTTTTTCCAGAAACGTTCCCTCGGCTTGACCGGCATGTCCCCAGGGCATGTCCCCCAATCCGGTCGAGGGAGTATCCATGAATCTGCAAGATAATCAAATCCCTCTGGCGCATTGGGAATATTACGAACACACCAACCAGATAAATCTTGGTTGAAGGATTCAGCACCGGAGAACATATGTGACATATCCGTCACATTCGACACATCCCATCCACTGATGTCCTGATTGAATAAATATGCATCTTCAAACATACGTGACATATCCGTCACATTCGGGGCATTATTTGGGACACTTGTTATACCAAAACCTTTTGTGACAGTCAGTCTGTCGTATTTAAAATCTCCCCATGATTCAACTGCGTTGACATGTTCCGACCCCCACAACGACACGCCTATACTTTCCGCATTTCCATAAAACTCTAAAACAACATTAGTCCCAATAGGTTCATGAATAACTAATACTCCGAGCTGATCGCCATTTACATTAGGCTTTGTTGCTATTTCTATTTGGCTTCCTCCATTGTAAGTGTATGTTACTGTTGATGAAGGTTTAAGAATAGCTATATTAGTCTCGTTATAATCATTTACGAATATTAGCCTGATGCGCAAAGGATTCGACACATCACGCCCCATAAGCCAGCGGCAGGCGCAACTGGTAATAGTCGATGGACTGCGGGTTGGACGCCGTCAACGCGGTTGTGCCCAGCTTCAAATCACCGGCAACGCCCACCGTTCCCTGCACCCGGATGGCCGTCGCACTGGCACTGCCATCGTCGCTTTTGCTTTGCAAGCGGTAGAACGTTGGCGTGCCATCGACGGCCACCGTGCCCAGCCACTGCTGATTGCTGTCCTTGAGCAGCACGCCATTGACCGGGCCTTCAAAGCTCAGATCGTTGCCGGTGCCACCGCCAGAGATTTGCACCAGCAGCGCAGCACCAGCCAGTTCTGCATCCGCGCTGGCCGGAGGCGTGCCAGCGTAGATATTGAGCACCATGCCCTCGTTCTCGAATGCACTGCGCATCCCTTGATCGCCAACCATGGCATCAGCCAGACCGGTAGAGAGTCGAATCATTTTTCAGTCCTTTCAGAAAATTCAGCCAATCAATTCCTGGCCGACGGAAATCCGCAGCACACCGCCCACGCCCGGCTGACGCGGGGAGTTGAACCGCACCACGCTGGCACAAATGCCCGTCGTCGCGCCCTTGCCCTGGCCAGTCGTCAGAAATCCACCGCGCACGGCCACATCCTGGGTGAATGTCAACTCGATCAGGCTATCCTGGTTATCCAGCCGCCCGTTGACCACATTGCCAAACACCGCCTTGGGCCGCATCACACCGTCATAGCCGGAGAACTCGTTGCAGGCCGAGGGCAGCGTGTCCATCGTCTCGTTGCCCGTGGGCGAGTAATTGCCCGAATACAGGCCCACATACCAATCCGTGAACTGCGTACCGCCCTTGTGTGCTGCATTGAGCATGTAGTCGAGGAACTCCACCGGCATCTTGTTATGGACGGTTTCCTTCTCGCCCACCGGGTTGCCGTGGCGATCGAACGCCTCCACCGTGTAGATAAAACCTGCCTGTCCCTGGTCACGCATCGCGCTCTCCTTGTCTGATTACCTGGGCATCCATGAAACTGTGGGCACCGGCCAAGCTGCTGGAGCCGCCGCCCTCTCGCGGCGCGGCCAGCACCTGCTGCAAACCATCCTGCTCACGCACCAGCACCGCCGCTATCTGCGCCGGGCGCACGGCCACCTTGCTGTCGTGCCGGGGTTGCACGCTGCCCTCGTCGTCGGCCTGCACAATCCCCCGGTCACTGAACCAGTACAAAGTGCCATCGGGTGCCTTGGCGCTGGAATCAAAAGCCGCGCCGTAGGGGGCCACCTCGCGCACCCCCTCAAAATCGCCGGGCATGAAATACGTCTTGTCGGCCACCACGTACACACCAGCGGCCACCGGCTCCAGCACCTTGATTGCCGCCGCGAAGGGGAAATAGCCGCCCACAGGGTCGTACAACCCATGCGCAAACGGTTCGCTCACATGCAGCGTGTTCCCTAGCGCCACCAGCACGCGGCCATTGCGGTAGCGCACCAACTGCCCACCAGGCATGGGCCGCAAATGGCGTGTATGGCACTGCCCGCCACCATCAGGCGGCAAGCTGATGCTCTGGCTGCCCGCCCCCACGAAGTACGGCACATCCCCATTGCAGGCACTCACGTACACATTCACCTGTGCCACCGCATCGGGCAGACTGTCCGGCACCTGCACTTGCAGCAACCCATGCTCAGGCACATCCACCTGCACCGATTGCGTCGCACCAGATTCACTCCCGTCTGCCCCCTGGTACGTGGCCACCACCTGGTACAAACCAGCAGGCAGCGAACCGCCAGCGGACGCAGAAACATCGGGAGAAAAATTCGGATGCGGCAGGCTGGCCGGGCGTACTTCGCCGCCCTGGCAGCGCCACAACGCGAAGCCATCCGACAGATACACCCCATCCGGCGCGTCTGCGTAACTGACCTTGGCACCAGGGTTGATACCGCTCAAAACCTCGGTACGTGTCAGCTCCTGCCCATCGAACGCCAAACGGTACAGCTTGTCGTAATCAGCCACCAGGGCCGTGCCGTCCGGCAGCCCGTACAGGCTGCGCGAAGCAATACCGCCCATCTTGCGCACCCAGCCCTGGCGCGTGCGAACCGTGCCCGCATCGGTCACATCCACGTTGTCCAGGGAGCGCATAAAGTCTCCCGACCGCCGCCCGCGCTCGAACTGCTCAAGCTGGGTCGGCGGCAGGATGGTGTTCATGCCCAGGAATGGGCCGATCTGGTAGGGTTTCGCCATGCGTGCAGCATTCCGCGCAACACGCAAAACCTCAAACCCTATACTGTGCCGCCGCGTCCGTTACGGCAGCACCGCCACGTTGTGATGTGGCACATCCTGGCGCGTGGCGCGGCGCAGATCGCTATCGGGCATCAGCCCGAAGTAGCGGGTAAACGCTTCCTCAGCCAGACTGGCCCGCGCCGGGTCAAACGCATCGCTATCTGGCACGCTGAACGCCTGAAACAGCGCCCATTGCACCAGGGCGACATGGTGGGCCTCATGGATTTCCGGCGTATCACCGCCGTCCTCCAACGCCGCCAGGGGCAACCGGTAGCACTCCAGATGCAGCACATCCCCTGGCTCGATGCCGCCCACCAGGCGCAGACTGTTTTCGTCCTGAATCGCAAACCGGGCAGGCCGGTCGCAATCACGCCAGTGCGGCATCTCGGCATTCAGCCACTCGCGCGTCACCAGCGCCAAAGGGCGCGAACGCCCCCCTGTCGCGGGCCGGATGCGCAAATCCAGCAGCTCATACACTGCCCGGTGCAGTTTGTAGACCTGCCGCCCCGGCTCCAGCGTAATCCGGCAGACGGCATCCCTGGTGTCCTCGCGCAGCAGCCGCCCGCGAATGCACGCCTGCACCTGCCCATCGGACAGCCAGCGGGCCACATCCTCATTGCTCCAGAACGGCGGCTCCTCCTTGTCAGCGGCCAGCACGCGGAAGCGGGCAATCAAGTCTTCCAGCGTCATGGCCATGGGTTCAGCCCTGCACCAGCGACGTGACCTGCGTGCGCAACGTGTCCAATGAACGGCGCTTGTCCAGATCCACGCCGTAGTTCGCGCGGGCAAAGGCTTCGATCTGTTCTTTGTCCATCTGCTCGATTTCCATCAAGGTGTTCTCGGTCAGCTTCTTGGCCTTTTCTTCCAGCGCCTGGGCCTCGGCCTGGGCCTGCTGCGCCTTGGCCAACTCGTCCGCGTCGGCGCCATCGGCCTTGCCCGGCTTCTCAGCCTTGGTTGGCTTCTCAGGTGCGGATTTCACAACACGCTTGAACTCCAGGTAGCCCAAAAGGGTCTTGGCGTCACGCTCGGACACCAGCTTTTCCTCGCCAGGCTCCCACACGTTCTTGAGTGGCGTGCGGTCTTTGTAGGTGGTCTGGCCGTCGAATCGGATCTTCACGAACTTCATAGGTCGCTCCTGGCAGGCCGGTTTCCCGGCCCGCACTGGTTACTTGATGCCTTCGGCAATACCGAAGATCACCACCTCGATTTCCGATGCTTTGGCATTGGCAACGGTCTTCACGGTGAGCGTCAGATGAGCGTCCTTGGGCAGGACGATGCCCGCGTTCGTCGTAGCATTGCGCAGGCGAGCGGCTGCGGCCAGGTTCAACCCGGCCCCGAAGTAGTCCGCGTCCTGCGGGGTCGCGGTCACGTCCACGCCGTCCTTGTAAGCAAAGCCCAGGTCGCCGGTCAGCGTGGCGGTCATGCCGGTGATGACGTTCACCTGGCTGTCCACGAAGCGGAAACCAGCGGGCAGATGGCCCAGGTTCACCACGTCGTTCACGGCAGGTGCTGTTGCCACGTCGCCATTGACCACGCCGCCCGTGGCGTTGGTCTTGAGCGTGTAGCGCAATGCGGTCAGGTTGCCCCAGGGCGTGTTGCCCAGTTGCACGCCGTTGTCCGCGTTCTTCTTATTGATGGTTGCCATGGTGGCCTCCGTACTTGAATGGATGAAGGTGATGAAGGCAGGGCCAGTTACGGCCCTGCTGTGCGCTTAACGCTCGCCGGGGATCAGCTTCACAGCCGTGTCGATGGCCATGGCGCCGATATCCGTCCAATGCTTCGTGCCGTTGCCTTGATCCACCGCGAAGCGAATCTTCTGCAGGCCCTGGATCACGCCGATCATCAGTTCCTTCTTGTCCTTGTGGTCGAATTCCTCCATGTTCCAGAAGAACGGCATACCCGACAGGCCAGAAGCAGCGAACGCCTGCATCAGGGCCTGGCCGCCCAGCAGGATCGCGCGGTCAACCGCGTGGGTCGCGCCGTAGCTGGAAGGCACCACGCAGGTGGACTCGGCTTCGCTGGTGTTGCTCGCGCAGTAGCGGATGGTGTCGCCTGCGTAGAAGCGCACGGGCTTGGGCTGCTTGAGCAGCAGAATGCCGTTCCACAGCGCGGCCTCGCCCAGGAAAACCGGGTGCTTCTTCGCATTCGAGGCGCGGTTGAGTGCCGCCACCTGGAACTTGCGGAAGTCGTCATCCTGCGCGAAGGCGTGGTACTGAGCGGGCGACAGCAGCATCGCACGCAGTGGCTCATCTTCGGCGGCGATGTCGCCGGGGATCTTCACCGCAGGGGGCGGCAGGGGCAGCGATTCCAGCAGCGTGCGGATGGCGTCCACTGTGGACATGTTCAGGTCATCCGTGGTCGCCAGCGCCACCTCGCCCGTGTTCACGGAAAACGCCTTGATGCCGTTGTTGCCATCGGCAAGGTAGTGGCGGTTCTTGGTGGGAGCCTTGACAGGGTTCACCATCATCTCGGCAAACTCAGGGTCGTCCTCCGTGGGCACGCGCCACTCGATGTTGTCGTGGAACCCGCGAGCGCCGCACAGGTGCGTCAAGATCGACTGATCCAGGTAGGCGTTGGCATGCGACTGGGCCACGGGGCGGGCCAGCTTGGTGAAGTCCACGGCAGAACGCAGGTTCGTCATGGTGTCGCCCAGCTTCACAGGGATACGGGCTTGATCCACACGGGTGCGGGCCTTGTCGTAGGCCATGCCCTTGCCCTTGCCTTCAACCATGCGCGAACCCATGGTGGGGCGCATCTTGGTGGGTTGGACAAAATGGAATTCAACCTCGTCGCCCATGCCGCGCGACAAGTCCATCGACTTGACGATGGGAAAGTCGGAGCTGGACTGCTTGCGGATCATCTCCGCAACCTTGCCCTCGCCCTTGGGCAGAGGGCCGGACAGTTGGCCAAGGCGAGAACCTCGGTTTTCGGCCAGGGCAAACATGCCTGCCGACTGCACATACATGGCCTTGTCGGAACCGGCCTGAACATGGCTGTTCATGGTCATGATGACCTCCTTCAATGGGACTTGGGCGGCTCATCACGAGCGGCCCAATGGGTTGCTAAATACTGTTCAGCAGGCGATCCACCTGCTCAGGCGTCATGTCCTGCATGCGTTCAATGAGCGCATTCGGGTTGGTGCCTGCAGAAGCCATCACCTGCTGGGTTACGTCCTGGTGCTGCTCGCCCGCTGCCTCCGACAGCGAGTTGGGGACTCGGCGCTGCACCTCCGGTGCCCTCGCATCGCCCTTCGCACCTGGCGCTGCGGCTCTGCCCGTCTGCGCCTTGAACGTGTCAAAAACTTCAATCACCTGCGCAGCAGTACCCCCCGTCTCCGGGTTGAGCACCGCATCCACTGCACTGCGCGTGAAACTGGGCAGGGACTTGTGCCAGGCGTCAAACTCCGCCGACTGCACAATCTCGTATGCATCGGGATGCTTGCCGAGAATCGCGCCGGTATGGCTGTCGCTTGCCTCCTGCGCCTGCTTGGCCTTGAGCGGGGCGAATTCACGTTCCAGCTCGGCCTTCAACTCCGCTCGCATTGCCTCGCGGTTCTGCGCCACCAGGGCGCCAATGCCCTTGGCCAGCGCTTCCTCTGAAAAGTCACCGAACAAAGACACGTCAGCACCTGCCCCGATGGCCGCCTTCGCCGCCTCCAGGTTCTGGTCTGCCGTGGTCTGCTTCTGACCGGCATCCGCGCGGTCCTGGGCTTTTTCCTCGGCACGTTCCAGGTTCGCTTGCTGCTTTGTGGTCAGATCCGCGATTTGGGCGCGGAGCGTCTCGTTCTCGCCTTCAAGCGTCTTGGCACGAATTCGCGCTTCTTCCAGCTTCTCGAATGGGATGGTGTATGCGCCTGACTTGCTGGCAATCGGTGCGCCGCCTGCGGGTTCATCACCCGTGGCCTGCTCCTGTGTTGCTGCACTGCCCTGCTCTTGGCCTGCTTCGCCGGTCTTCGCGGCATCCACCGCTTCACCGTCTGCGCCTGCCGCGCCATCGTTTCCACCGTTGGGTTGCTCTGTCGTGGCTTCCTCGCCATCCAGCGATTCGCCATTCAGGGCTTTTTCAAGAAGTTCTGCGGGCGTCAATGCCATTTCTGCGTGCTCCATCCCAGCTATCCGGCTGGGCCTGTATGGGCATGCGGTTGAGTGGTTGGCCGGGGCCGAAGCCCCAGCCTTCCGCTCTCCTGCTGCGGGAGGTGCCGCCTCTCACGAGGGGGCTGTATCGCCCGGCGCTTCACAGCGTGGGGCTTGGGTCAAAGTTTCACCAGAAACGGTAAAAGTCCTGCGCCCTATGCTGTGCGACATGAAAAAGCCGCCTCAGTGGGCGGCTTGGTGTGACCTGTGGACTTGGGCGCTGCCTACGCCAAGTTGTCAGCAGTGGTCGGTGTCTCGATGCCGCTAATCCCCTGCTCTGCCTGCTGGGGCACGGGTGGGAATGCCGGGCTGGTGTTGGTCTGCACCTCGCACAGCTCCGCGCCTGCTGGTGCCGGGCCTGCGGGTACTGGCGGTGGCATGGGCACACCAGTAGGCACAGGGAAGTCTGGGTCATCTCCACCTGGGTTTGGCTTTTTATAGCCCGCGCCCTGCATGATCGCGTCCGCGATAGGCGCAATCATCGGCATCTGCGCCACCTGGGCGCCACTCTGCATAGCACTGAAAGCGGCCTGCACGCCAGTCTGCACGGCCTGGGCCATCAATTGCTTGATCCGCGCCTCGCTCTCGGCCTCCTTCATAACAATCTCGCGCTCTTTCAGGTCGTACATCAGCTCCTGCTTCACTTGTTCGCGGATGGCCTCGGGGTCTACCTGGCCCTGTGCTTGGCGTATGGCCTGCACCACCTCTTTCTTTCGCGGCAAGTCCATCAGATCGATCAGGAAGGGCATGATCACCTGCTGCACTTCGGGCGGAGACGCTTTGATGGACTCCGACAGCGCGTTAAGTTGCTGCGCACGGAAGCTGCTCGACGTGGGCACATCCTCCAGTGCCACCTTCAGCCGCGTGCGCATCACGTCGTTGCTCAGGATGGTGATATTGGTGGCTGGATCGACCTCCGGCGCGTTCAGCACCACCGTGCGCGGCTCGTTGATGACATCGCCCTCGATCACGATGGTTTCTTGCTGCTTGCCAATATCCTCGATGATCAGCGCCAGCAGCAATTCGCCCACCATGGCGCGGGCGTCCTTGAAGTTGTCCATCATGTCGGCCAGCGACACCTGTGACTGCTCCACCTGGGTTTGCTCCTGCACACCGCTGCGGGCCGTGCCTTCCTGACCCTGGAATGATGGCGTGACACCCGACACTCGTGCTGCGGCGGCACGCGAATCCGCCATGAGCTGGAATTGCTGCGCGTTGAGTTGGAAATCGCGCTTGCGCTCGAATTTGGCGTTCGGATTCCGCGCGAAGTGCTCCGCGTCCAGCACAAAGTCCGCGTCCACGCGCGAAGCCATCTGCCGGAATTGCGCGTCCGACATGGCCACAGCGCCCTTGGTGCGGATCGTCTCCACGGCCGACATGCCCCAGCGCAGCTTGGAAATCGTGCTGTTAAGGTTGTCCTGCGGAAAGATCATGTCCCGCACCAACCCAAACGGAATGCCGGTCATGTCCTCTTGCATCGCCACCACACGCACGTATGGGAAATGGTGGTGCGGGTACGGCGTTGGGCCATCAAAAAGGCAATGCGGCCCCATCCAGTAGGCGCGGCGGATGACGGGGATCAGTTCCTCGATCAGCTTGCCACGGCCCAGCGACAGGGCAGCTTGGTGCAGGCTGTTGGCCTCGTCGTACTTCACAGCCCGGCCATCATCCATCTTGAGGATCACCGTGTTCACCCAGCGCCGATACCACAGCTCCGTGATGCACACCGTCTTGTTCTCCTCGTTGTAGTAAGCATCCTCCTGCACCGTCCAGGCACGCTCCGCATTCGCTGCAGCCTTAAGCCCAGTGGATTGTCCGCCGTCCAGCTCTTGCACTGAGAACTCAGAAATCCACTTGTCCACGCCCTTCATGATCAATTCCCGGTGCGCTGGGAACATGCCCGCAGCACGCGTTCGGCTGACCCAGCGGCGTCGGTACAGCCAGCGTGCATCCGACAGATCGGATTCGATGGCCTTCATGTCCCACCAGATTTCATTGCGGTGGATCGCCCGGCACTTGTAGGGAAAATCCATAGAATTAGCCGCGCGGGCCACCTCAACCCATCCAATGCCCACCGAGCACGCTGGCCGGAAAGCAGCCGACAGCGCTCGGTCGGCCTTGCTGTGCCGCTCCGCCAAGTTCAACCGGTAGTTCAGCGCATCCGCCACATCCTGCCCACCCACGTCACCGTCCGGCGTCACACGCCAGTCGGTACGAGTCTTTGCCTCGAATCCGCACACAGCCGCAATGGCCGGGCCAATGATGTTCTCCTTGGCCGGAGGAATGCCCATCTCTGCCATGCGGCGCAGCAAGTCGGTGGATAGCTGGTTACCGTCTGCGTAATCGGCCTCAATGTCCGCGTTGTGTCGCCATGGCGGCTGGTTCAGGGACTCGCGCACGATCGACGCGAATTCCTCGATGCTCATCGGCTGGTCTTTACCGTCCTGCATCTCGTCAACGCCTCGGGTGGATTGTTCTGGGTTAAGCATGGTGGTCTACCTTTATGTGCGCCAATCAGGTGGTGGCGGCATTTCAAAGTCTTGTTTCGCTCCGTAGGCGTCGTCGCTTGGTTGGTACAGTCCCGATTCCTTGGCCTGGGCCCACTGGCGCAGCGCATCCGCGCCCTCGGTGCATCCGTTGCTCTTGTCCGGCTCGTCCAGGAACTTGGTCATGGCCTGGCTGTACTTCTTCTTGTAGCCCCGCAGACGCTCCAACCCGAAGGCGCAGGCCTCCTTGTCGAACCACGCGCCGCGCATGTGCTTGCGAAGCTGCTGCACGCCGGTCATGAGTTGGCTGATGACCGGCACGATCACGAAACGCTGCCCAGGCATGAGGTCTTGCAGCATCTGCCGGGTCGAGCGGTTGGTGTCGCTCAGGCGCTCCTGCTTCGCATCGTGCGGCAGGTAGTGGGTGCCGAAGACATAGCCCAGGCTCTGCAGGTGTCGCACGTAGTGGCGCAAGTCCTCGTCGTGTTCCTCGTAGTAGCCGATGAATCGGTCTTCCCCTCGTAGCTGCTGGGCGAACCAGATCGCGCATCCATCGCTCTTGCCGATGTCCCAGAACGTGTGCACCGGCAGATCCAGCACCGGCACTGTCGTGATGCCTCCGCGCTTGGTCAGCTCGGTGATGGCCTTGGTGAGGTAGTGTCCCTCTGTGGACTGCTGGAAGGCCTCGCGCGGTGTGGAGGGGTACTCCTGCCACATCCGTTCCTCGCGACCGGCAAAGTCGGCTTGCTGGGTCGCCACGTACCACGCACGCTGCTCCAGGTCGATGGTGCAGCCCATTTCCGCCTCGATGGCGTCGAAGAATTCGTGCTGCTCGCTCGTAATCTCCACCGCGTCGTACTGCATGCGGTAGTTCGGCTCCATACACCACGCATAGAAGTGGAAACGGTAGTCGCGCGGGGTCAGCTTCTGGTGGGAGTAGTGCAGCGCCTCTGCGCGTGTGCAAAGGTCGTAGAACTCCCCATTCGCGCCCTCTGCCGTGCTCTCAATTACCAGAACGCCAGTGGTTGGCACGGCCGGTATGGAGCCCGTCATCACCTCCTTGGCCTTGTCCGGGAACTTGGCGCAAATCTTCCCGAACTCGCTGATGTGCAGCCGGTGAATGGTGCCTGAGCGCATGGACGTGGCCACACGCACGCTGCTGTTGTTGTGCGCGAAAAGCAACTCGGTCGCGCTGTCGCGGGCCAACGGGAAGCGCTCGCGGATTTCCTCGGGCAGGTTCTGGTAGGCGTACTTCACCTTGTCCCGGAAGATGGCCTCGGCGGCCTCGCGGTCCTGGGCGATGATCCCGCAACGCTGGTCGGCGTTGAACAGGGCATGGTCAAGCCAGAGAATTGCAATCAGGGTCGTGAACCCCAACTGCCGGGCCTTGAGAATCAGGTTCCGATGCCATAGGCGCTTGATGAAACGGCGCTGGGCGTGGTTTGGCTTGAATGGCAGGCTGAATGTGTCCGCCTCCTGGCCGTCCTTGCTGTCGCCCTTGACCATGATCTTGTAGAGGCAGCCAGAAAACAGGCGCCACTCAGGATCGGCAAGGCACCGCTCCAGTTCCTCTGCACTGGTCGGCATCTGGTTAAGGGGGACGCTCACACGCTGCGTCATATCAGTCCTCGTCGCCTGGCTGGTCCTGGCGGATTGGCATGGCCGAAGGTCTGCGCTCCGGGTCGTCGGCTACAGGGGCGAAGCCACTGCTGTTCCCGGCCGAGATGCGTCCAAGCAGCGAAGCCAGCGCGTCGGACTTCTGCTCAACATCCTTGTCCATGCCGAACGCGGTGCGCTCCATGTCCACCAGCTTTTGCAGGCTCTCAGCCAGCGTCTTCATGGTCTTGCTGCGCTCGGACAGGCTGATGACCTTGTGGTACAGGTCGTTCAGCTTGTCCTGGCCGTTGTCGTCCGGCCGGCGCATGAAATCGCCCAGCTCGCGCAGGGCCTCCAGCGTCTCGGGGTCGGTCTGCTGCTCCAGCTCGTCCAGCAGGGCGTTCGTCAACTTCCTGGCGCGATGGATGTCCTTGCGGTGGGCAAGCCGGACATCAGCTACAGCACGGGCATTGGCATCGATCACCTCGCGTTCGGCGATCCGTGTTTCCGTGGTTACAGGCTTGTAAACGGCCTCCTTGGAAACAAGCTCATCTGCCTTGGCGTGAATCTTTGCGGACAGGTCGCGCGTCCATCCGAACTGCTTGGCCTTGCGTGCCACCAGCGTGTGGCTGATCCCGTTCTCGTCGGCGATCTGGCGCAACGTCTTGATGCCAGCGCGGTAATCCAGCTCAATGCGCTCCCAATCAGGCGCAGCTTTGCCCGCCAACTTAGTGGTGGCAGGCTTCTTCGTAGTAGTGATCTTGCGGGGTTCAGGCTTCTTGCCTGCGGGTGATGTGGCCATGTGCGCAGTCTTGCTGCGCTGGAGGTATTTGCCTAACCCTATGCTGGGCACAAAAAAACCGCCCGTAGGCGGTGTCTTGCGCTGGCTCTAAACCATATCCAGCAAGCTCCCCTGCGCGGGATTGGGTTTATGCGCCTTGTGCGCTTTCATTTCGCGCTCCAGCTTTTCCACCTTCGCGGCCAGCTCGGTGGCCAGGTAGAGGTGCTGGTTTGTGCTGTTGATAAGCACCGCAGTGCCTGCCGCACCCATGGATAGCTCGGCCAGGACACGCGCCTCTTGCGGACTCAGTGTCCAAACGTCGTCCCCGATGTCATAGACGACAGCCCCGTTGGGCAGCACGGTCTTGCTGATGGCACGCGGCTCCGGGAAGCTCTCCACCAACTCATACACGCCGCGCAGCAGGCGTTTTAGCTTGCCATCGTCCACCAGGTTGCGCAGGCGGTCATCCACCACGGACAGCTTAAGGCCGGTCAGCTCGGCCACAGTATCCCGCGTTGCGATTTGATCCATCGCGCGAAGCTCGCGCACGGCCTGAAAGATTCTTTCCGTGCTTGGGATTGGCTTGGTAGTGGTGGATTCGATTTTCTCCATGTTGTCGCTTTGCTGCATAGGCTCCCTTTCTCTCATTCGCGCCACAGGGGAAGATTCTTTGGCCAGCGGCCTGATTCGTGGATTTGATTGCGGGTTTGCTTCGCCCAGGCGCGGCCCTGGGCGTGGTGGGCTTCGCGGCCGCCGGGCAGAAGGCGGTACTGGTCAAAAGCCCCGTGGCAGCCCTCGATGCCTGGTCGGGTGCAGCACAGGGGCATGGCGCAGCGGTCGTCCACCTTCATGCCCTTGCCTTTGCCATCGTTCTCGTGCGCGTGCTGGCTGTAGCCCTCGATGCCGCAGTGGATGCACGGCAGGCCGGCCACGGCGCGGCGGTATGCTTCGCTGCGCAGGGGGCTTTCCTTCTCCACTGGTGCGGTGGGGGCGGAAATCGAAACCAGCGCCACATTTGCGGGCTTTTCAAGCGCGTTTGCTATAGCAGACTTTGCAATATCCGCAAGGCGTTTCTCGCGTTCTGCCTCGCGCTTTTCAATCAACGTCATGCTGGGGCCCAACGCTGCGGTTTTGTAGATGCTGACGGGTTGTTTGCGCTTGAATCCTGAGCGCTTCATGGGCTTGCGGGTGGTCAGCATGTCCACACCCCCATGCGCTGGCGCGCGGAAATTTCTTCCATTGCCAAGTCCAGCAGCTCCTGCACGTCATAGCTACAGCTCTCCGACGCAGCATTTACCCACCAGAGATAGCGCAGGAACTCGTTGCACTCGTTGCGGAAAATAAATAATCGACCGCTGGCTTTCTTCCAGGTAACGCGAATCCACGCCGGCATCCAGTACAGCGCCAGCAGATTGCTTTTGAGTTTTTCGATCACTGCGTAGCCCTCCCCTCGGCACGGTTGCTGGCTTCCTTGGAACGCCAGATCTCGACGTGCAGCTCTGCTGCTTTCAACTTGAATCGGAAAGTTTCTTCCGCCTCGATGGCCACGCGCAGACCGTCCAGCAGTTCGATGTAGTCCGGATGCGAGTAGGCGTAGGCTTCGCGGTCGGCCACGGCTTTGCCGTCCGATTCACGCATCAGCAGCGCCTTCTTGGTCTTGCGGTATTCCTCCAGGTACAGGCGCTGGGCCTTGGCCTTGGCAAAGCGCGGCGCGGTCTTGAGCATGTATTCGACTGCTGCCTGGGGATCGTGTGGTACGGCTTCAACGCTCATTCGAACGACTCCATAGCCCAGCCGCCGCCATCCTTTTTGGTCTTCGCGCGAACGGCCAGGAAGCGAAATGGGTACAGGTCAGCGGCCACTTTGATCTTGGCGCGGGCATCGTCCTGCCAATAGCCCTTGACCTCATGGCATTCGATCACGCCATCGGCGGCCATCACGGCGAAGTCAGGCGTGTAGAACGTGTTGTCGGCCAGGCGCAGCTTGAGGCCTTCAAACTTACGCCACTGAATTTGGCCAGCGTGCTGCATCGCGGCCAGATGTGCATCGTAGGCGGCCTCTGTCTTGTTCATGACGCCGGTTTTCAGGCGACCCAGTGCGTACATGGCTTTGCTCATGTCGCAATCCCCAACGCATCACGGGCAAAGCGCAACACCGTTGGCGCTTTCTTCTGCCCAGCCTGAGCCTGGGCCAGAATCGACCGTGCCCAGTCCTTGCCATCGCCCCTGCGCGTGAAATCGACGGGCTGGGGAACAACAATTTCTGGCGGCGGCAGTGCTGGCAGCCGGTTTTCCTGCGCCCAGGTCTGACGCGGGGCCAACGCCTCGCAAAGACGCTCAAATTGCGGCAAATTGGGTGCGAAATCCGGGCTGTCGCGCTGAATGCGTTGTGCAGCCGCCTCGACAACATCGTCGGCATGCCTTGCAAGGGTGCTATCCCACACCAGCAGCGCGGCCCGCATCCCTTTGTCGCTGCCGTCCTCATTCAGATCGCCATTGCTGAACTTGGCCGAAAACAAGTTGCCGTATGCCCCTTGCAGCACCATGAACAGCTTGCGGGTGCGTAACGACACCTGTGCCTTGTGCTGCGGCTGTTGGGGTTGCGCCTGTTCAACCATCTGCTGCACATCCAGGCCGGAAAGGTCGTAGCTCATACCTCGATCCCCTCAAAAATCGCCCTCGCCGCCCCTGCGTATTTGTTCGGGTTAGCCGGCCCACCACGCCCACCGCGCAGCGATGGAGCTGCGCCGTCAGAGCGCCGAATCCAGTTGCGCCAAGTGCCCAGCCAATCGGCCTTGCGCCCCTTAGCACCGGGCACGGCGTGCCAGTAATCCGCGAAGCAATCAGCCTCGCGCCGAACGTCGGCTGGGGTCATGTCCGGCCTCTGTTCCAACGCCCAATCCCCCCAACTCTTGGGCAACTGCCAGCCATCAGGCAGCCGGGTCCCTGTGCCCGCGCTGCTTGTGGTTTTACGCTTCGGGGTTGCACAAGCCGATCCAGCAGTGAGTGCTGGCGCAGCCGCAGGCGGCGCTTGCTGCGTTACCGCGTTCCCAACAAAAGGTAGTTCGTTAACTACTCTTTCTTTTTCTGTATCTGTATCTGTATCTAGCCGCGTGACATTTTCGTGACGCGCCCGTGACGTAACGCGTGACGCTTCCGTGACATCCCCGTCAGGCCATTCATTGCAAGTTTCGTCAGCTACCTTTTTAGAAGCGCGATAGCGGCGCTGTCGCTCTGCGGCGGTGTTGTCCTTATCGCTTTTCATCTGGCGCTTGTCCCAGGCCAGCGGCTGCCAGCTCTCGCAAATCAGGCCAGCGGCAACCAAGCGCCTTTTCACCTCGCGGATCACCGCATGATCAATCCACAGGCGCTGCGCCACGATTCGATCCAGCAGCA
Source organism: uncultured Comamonas sp. (assembly GCA_902175065.1). Classification (GTDB taxonomy): domain Bacteria; phylum Pseudomonadota; class Gammaproteobacteria; order Burkholderiales; family Burkholderiaceae_C; genus Comamonas. The sequence goes on from CABIIJ010000019.1 coordinate 26,618, forward strand.
CCGGGTCAATATCACCATCAAGGGCACCGTCAGATTTCAGGGCCAGCAGGCCGATGAAATGACGCTGATCCTCAAAAGCCAAAGCGATCATCTTCGGGTCGTTCAGAAAGTCCACATACATGCGGAACCAAGGCATTGCTGCGCTCATACTGCCCCCCGCGCCTGAGCCTTGGCCCACTCACCCGCGATCCACAAAATTCCCTTGGGCGTGAATTTGGCCTGGTTGTAAGCATGACTGGTATCACCATGCTCGGCCACGCCCGCCTTGGTTTCAAACCGGCCTGCGTCAATGTGCGGGGCATGGGGCACCCATTCACCACCCAGCCGGTACATCACCCCGGTGTCATGCAAAAACTGGCGGAATACCGGCTCCTTCACGCCCAGCAGCTTGCACACTTGCCGGAATCCCTTGCTGCCCGTGCTTGCCTGGGTGTAGCGCTCCACAAACTCGACCTTCGGCGCGGCCAGGGCCAATTGCTTCTCTGCCTCGATGCGGGCCTGTTCCGCCTGCATTGCCAGTTGTAGGATGTCCATCCGCGACAGCTCTGCGGGCTTGGATTGCCGAGTCTCCAGTTCTTGCCAGCGATCAATGACACGGGCGCGGTGCTCATCGCTGTAACCGGATACCACTAGATGTGTGTCGCGCTCAATCAGGTCGTAAACCTCGATGGGGCGGCCTCCAGTGTCCTCGCGGCGGGTTTTACGACTTGATCGTAAAAGCCCCTTGCTGAATAAACGCTCAATGGTGGCCACCACATCGTTGTGACGGGCTTCGACCAGATCCGCAATCTCGCGGCTGGTCATTGTCATGACAGCCGGAATGTGCATAATCGTCATCGCTTTCTACCTCCTATCCTTGAAAGCCATTGCCCGGCCCGCCTGCCGGGCTTTTTTTGCCGTAAATACGGCAGAACCACAGCGCGATGGATGACCCAATCGCGCTGCGAATGAAATTCAAAAATGCCGGGTCAAAGTACGCTGCGTTCAAAGGCGGTTGCAGTGGCGTAGGGCAATGGGTGTCCGCCCCGCCCTGGGCTACGATGGAAGTTCCTACACAACCATCCCCAGGAGGGGCAGACATGAACAAAGAAATCAACGATTCCGACTTGCAAGCGGCTGTACAAATCATTGCGGCCCTCGCACATCACGACCCCAGAGCAGCAAACTTGAGCCAGTTGCCGCAGGCGCTGGCGCAGACTTACGCCGCAATCCAAGCCGCGCGACTTCTAATTCAGGAAGATCAGGCAAACGATCGCCGGTAAGGCAGAAGTACTCCTGCGCCTGCGCACGGCGCTTGCGCAAGCTGCGCATGTGCAGAACGGCCGCAGGCGGGGAATTGCCCCAACGGTAGGGATTAGTCATTGCCCACCCCCATGTTTTCCGAGATTCCACGGTTTCCCAGGTTTCCCTGGGCAAACGCGCCAGCCTGGTCAAAGATGGCTGCAAGCGCTTGGTAGTCGGCCAGGGCCGCCTGCAAGTCGCTATCGAGGAGGCTTCGTATGTATTCGCCCACCCCATCAAAATGCAGTTGTTCAGCACGCAAGCGCACCACACGCAGCAGCTCTGGTGCCACCTTGACAGTGATGGATTCGGTCAGTTTTTCACCCATATGCAACCCCATTGCGCCCCAGTTCACTTCCTGTAAAGAAAAGGAAAAATGCCCCCGTGCCCGAAAAAATCAGCCTGCAAATAGCCGACACCAGCGACCGCGAAGTCGCAATGACCGCGTTCAAAATCACCATGCGTCTCTTTCTGTTCGTGGACAGGCTGCTGTTTTGGCTACTGCACCTGCTCCTTGGGTTTGCACTGTTGCTTGCTGTGTGGTGGTTTCAGATAACCCCAGCTCACGCAAAAGCTGTGGTGTCAAGCCTTGTGGGGTCAAACGCTGCTCAAGCGCTGCAAGCAGCCGGTCTGACGGTTCCGGTTCTGTTGATGGCATACCTTGCTGCAGCACGTTGGGTATGGAACCGAACAGCTTGGCCTTGGCTAAAGCGCAGAGTGCTACGAGGCTGCTAAACACTTGTGGCTTTTCAGCCATGGCTCACCTCCTGGGAGGAAGTGGCGCCTCCTTTATTAGGAGCAGAGGGAAGAATCGTCTTTGGAAACTTGATGCCATGACGCTTCCCAATACGCATCAATGCCATGCCAAGAGAACTTCGTGGCTCCTTTGTGTTACCCGACGCAAGATCGGAAATCGTGGACTGGCCACAGCCGGCCTCTTTGGCAAGTTGGCTCTGGGTTACACCCTTAGAGACAAGAGTGGAGATGTAGTCTTTCCATTGCATGGCCCTAACTATATCGGTTTGCCGATGTTTTAACAAGTGAAAAACCGATATCGGAATTCCGTATGCTCTTGGCTATGAACACAGAATTTGGACAGCGCTTGAAACAGGCAAGAAAAGCTGCCGCATTGACGCAAGCCGAATTGGCAAAAAAGGTGGGAATCGGTCAATCCACCATTGCTGAACTGGAAAAAATCGGCAATGGCTCCAGCCATGTTCCCGCCATGGCTTCCATACTGAAGGTGTCGGCTCTATGGCTTGCCACCGGCGAAGGCGCGATGAAGGATGGCTTTGATGTCAATGCAAGGAGCATTGATCCAGACATGCGCCGCTACCCGGTGATCTCAAAAATCCAGGCCGGCGCTTTGTGCGAGATCGCCGCTCCATACGCCCCAGGCGATGGCTTTGATGTGGAGTATGGCGACGATGATGCGTCTCAGTGGTCGTTCTTTTTGGAGATCGAGGGCGATTCCATGCTTCCGGACTTCCGCCCTGGCGATCGCGTTCTCATCGATCCGGATGTTCAGCCGCGCCCAGGAGACTTCGTTGCGGCCAGGAACACCAAGCAAGAGGCAACGTTCAAGAAATACCGCGTCCGAGGCATTGATGAGGCAGGCCAAGAAGTGTTTGAGCTGGTGCCGCTAAACGACAACTACCCCATCCTGCGCAGCGATGAGCACCACCTTGTGGTCATCGGCACTATGACTGAGCACAGACGCAAGTTCAGGCGAAGCTGAACATCAGCCACATAGTCGGCTCAGTGGGGCCGGGATTGATGGTTTTTCAGGGCCTGCAGACGAAAAAAAGAGTTTCAAAAAGGAGATGTCTATGCGAATTGAGAGCGTAGAGGACGCAATTGAACTATTGCGGGTGATTCATGAGGACGGGGTTCAGTTTTCGGAAGAGGATGTCGAGGCATTTGACATCGGAGGGGAGCTCGCAAAAATATTCATAAAAATAACTGGGGAAAACTATCACGGAACAGTACCTGGGGAATTGGCTCGCGGACTATGGGAGTACCAGCAAGAGCTTTATAGAGCAGGTGCTTTTGTACTAACAGGTGCACTAGACTACAGAAGGCTGTCACCAGAACAACGACAATCGCTAGAGCTGGTTTTTAAGATTGCAGAAGGATCAACCAATGCAGAAGCCGAAACGCAAGGCTACTGGGCTGTATTGAAACATGCGCTACAAGGTATGACTGGAACACAAAAAGTCGTAACCATGACTCTGGTTGGCCTCATCTTGGCCGGAGCTCTTACTGTTTACGGTGTGCACGGGCAGATGACCCAAGTAGCACTGGCCAAGGAAAACACGGCGCAGATGGATGTCGTACGGAAAGCTGCCGAAGGAAACAAAATTGCGAAGACAGTCGAAGAATCAAATGACCGTGGCATCACCTCTGTCATCAAAGGTGCAGCTGATGCAGAAAGCGTGACCGTGAACCGAGCCCACTATGACCGGGAGGCGATTGAAGAGATAACCCGTAGAACGGAGCGAACGCAATCCTCGGCAGAGGTCTTGTCCGAGCCATTCCGTGTTTTTTCCATCGAAGCCAAAGATCATGCCCGTACAAAATGCGTACTGGCTGCACCAGATGGCAGGGAATTTTCCGTGACGATAGACCACGATGACTTCCTGCCAGATGATGTCGCAAAGATATGGGCCGCAGCCAGAGACCGCGCCACTATCACCTTAGAGGTTCATATAAAAACTCTCAAAGGCAACATCCGCAGGGCGCAGATCCTTTCAGTTGAATAACCACCATGCCTGCACCCCACGCGGGCTTTTTTTACATCCTACCCATGCCGCTCCAGCCACCGGCCAAGCCACATCAGGTACAGCCCTGACACACAGCCAAACGCCAGCGCTACAAGGCCCCACCCTGTCGTAGCCAGCGGCAGCGCGTCCAGCACCTGGTCTGACAGCGCCACGCCAAAACGCCCCTCTACGCGATCCAGCCTGCGCATCAAGCTCATAGAAGCCAAAAACCAACTAGCACAGACACTCGATAAGAGTTGGCCAGCAACACGCCAACACTTAGGGCACGCAAACAAAATTTGAAGCAGTAAGTCCATCCAACAATGATGCCCCAACCAACCGCCCACCGAGGCGGTTTTTTTGCGGCTGTGTGGTGTGTGGTCATACATGTATCGGATCAGTGCAAAAATTAAATATCGGAAAACCGCTTGACTTTATTTATCGGATTGCCGATACTTCATCCCATCGCAGCACAAAACCGCGAAACACCCCAGGCCCAGCGATACGGGGCCGAAGCCAACAGGAAGCAAAGGCGGGGTTAGCTCCAAAGGGGGCGAAGCAGATGTGCAGCGAAGTAGTCAGGTGAGCGTGTGTGAGCAACAGCGAAAGCAGGCCGAGGCATCGGTTCTGTGAGGTCATTCAAGCGGGAATCGGCCCGTACCAAATAGCTGCCAAGTCACGTACCTCTAACCGAGTCCGGGTCGGCGAAATGGGGGCGAATGAGAGAGGCGCCCCAACACGCTCACCTGACTACTTCGCAGGCGATGGGTGCCAAGTGATCGAGCCGACACCCTGCGGTCTTTAACAAGAGAGTGGTGAAGGCGGCTACCTGCGAGGGGTGACATCCCGACGCAATGCGATGGCTGCCGTAGGGGTTCGTTGTGGAGCAGCGAGCAGATGAAGAAAGCCCTTAGGCCGACTGGAAGTCAACCAGTTGGCCGCCTTGACCACTCTCGCTTGCACCGCCGATGTTGCTCCCCAGCCAAGGTTTGGGGTTCGTCCGGCTCAATAGCACCCTCGGGCATGGCCGAGGCAATGCGCGGCGTCCCTGCCGTTCACAGTCCGCCAAAGCGCGGTACACGGACAAACGGGTAAGGCGAAGACGGCCAAGAGCAAGAACGGTCATGCAAGTTGGAATCCTTGCAAACGCTTCCCGGAGCGGCCAATCCGGGATAAATCCTCAGTCTTGCGTGCAGGGCTGAGGATTTATTTCAAGGAGCGAAATATGGACAAAAACGCGAAGGTTGGCGACCTGCGGGTATGGCACGTCCCGCAGGTGCCCGGGAAGCCGTTTCATGTTCTGGTGGACACGCCGCAAGAGGCGCAGCGGGTTATTCAGTTGCTCGCGGCCTACGACATCTTCCAGTACGAAAACAAGATAAAGCCGGACTACTGCAACGTATCCGGCCTGGAGGTTTTCGATGCTGATGGCGTAAATAAAGACGATCCAGGATGGTGTGAATGGCACGACCCGGACACCTTCGACGACATCAATGAGTGGGTCGATACCGATGCCGTCAGCGCCTGACCAGATGCGCCCGCTCTTTGTGGGGCGCGGTGAGGCCGCGCAGTACGACGCAATCATGATGTCACGCCTCTCAAAACAATGAGCAAGCGCGAAGACACCCTAGCCGCGATGCGCATCGCGGGTTATCACAATGACAAGGCCGCTTTCACCCGGCTGCTTGTTGAGAACCGAATCCGGCTAACAGTCGCCGATGAGGCCTGGCTTACAGGTCGAAAGCAGCGTGCCAATGGCATGAAATGCGCCTGCTACGAGTGCTCCAGAGGAGATTCAAAAATGTAGAAAACGCCCGGCGCGGCCAGCGCTGCCCGTACCCCTCCAGGGCTTTTGGAGGGCCATCAAGAAGGTGGGTTGCAGGGTTCGACTCCCGACAATGACCATAAACCGTACTGCGGCGGCTGGTAGTGAGGGTTCCAGCCCACCCTCTTGATGGCGCGTGACAGGCAGTTGCCCGCCTGCAAAGCGTTGAGAGTACGCATCCTCCTTGCGGAAGGCTCCAGGCAAGCCGGGGCGAACACGGCAAGCGCCATCAACCAATCCGCCGCGCCTGCGCGGCTACGGGCAAAGGGACAACGCCTCCCGGCCCCTATGGATTGCTACGGCGTGACTCCCAGGAGAGACTGGGGCCATCATTGAAGCGGCGGAGTGGAAGGACACACCCAACTGCGCATGTTGCGATCTGTGCCACCAAGAGCGTGCGGCCAAACACGGGTTGGACTCCCGAAAAAGGTGGATGCGTCACAGATAAGCCGGTATCAAGCCCGGCCCGCTTCAATGATGGTGAGTGAGTAGCAAATAAGCCGGGTGCCGTAGGCAGGCTGAAAGCGAATAACTAGAGGGTATCGCCGTTCGATTCGGCCACCATCACCCTATGGATGCGCCGTAGCTGTGCGCAGAGCGGCGGGGCGTAAGCCTCGTGATTTCTGGATAGCGACCAGACTCCGCGCAGCAGGTGGAAGCCCTGCACAAATAACACCACGTGCCAATTTTCACCCCGTAACCACCCGATTGCAGCGGGCCCAGGCAGGGGTAAATGCCTGGCGACACCGCCCCGGCTCGGTGCCGAGGTCTGCAAGAGCACCGATAACGGCAGCAGATATTGATCTGCAACGCGCTGGCCAGCAGCGCACCCCTATTCACAACAGCCCGCACAGCGCGGGCTTTTTTTCGCCCAAAGGAAACCGCCATGTTTGCCCCTTTGCACCATCCCACGCCGTGCCCGGTCGATCTGGATTTGGCCCGGCACATCGCCATGCTGGACGCCGAAGACGCCCGCGAAGCGGCAATTGAAGCCCTGGTCAAGTCCGACTACATCGACACCGATCTGCTGGCTGAAGGCGGTTTTGTGGAGGATTTCATCTTTGAGCGGCTCCCGGCAATGCCCATCGCGCTGGCGAAGAAACTGGCCGATGCAAGCCTGGGCTACAAGTGCCAGCACAGCTATGGCCGTTCCACCTCAACGGACGCCGCCTGCTTGGCCGTGGGCCGCGTTCTGCTGGACTGGCTGTATGACCAGGCGTATGAAGTTGCCGGCCAGCGCGTGGACGCGGGGGGTTGCTGACATGGCCCGCATCCCAACCCCCCCGGACTACAACGACACCGGCAAGGAGTTTGCACGCAGGCTGCACGACTGCCGCCGCGAGGACTTCACAACGCCCGGGCCTGCTGCTCATGCGCCCTGGTACGGCCTGCTGCTGGCAATGCTGCTGGGCCTGTGCCTGTCTGTGCTGACCAGTTGCGGCACAGATGCCGATGCCGCACCGGCAACGCCGGTTTCCTCCCCCACCCCACTCAAAACCATCCCCCAGGGCGTATGCCCGCCCGGACATGTCGGCATGTGGATTGAACACAGTGTCGTGGAGTGCTTCAAGGAGCTTCCATGAACGCCCTGCATATCTGGCTGTCCGTCTGCGCCATCTCTGGCGCCATGGCGGTATTTCTCGCCTTGAACCCGCCCTACCCGATCTTCTAAAACACCGGAGCCACCACCGTGATGCAAACCGAAACCCAATCCGCCGCCCTGCAAGTGATGCCGGGCACTGCTGCAGCAGGCTCGTTGCTGATGAACGATGCAAGCATGGACAAGCTGGAGCGCTTGGCTGACCTAATGGCCAGCGGCAAAGCCACCGTGCCCGCGCACTTGAAAGGCAGCAAGGGCGATTGCTTCGCCATTGCCCTGCAGTCAATGCAGTGGGGCATGAACCCCTTTGCCGTGGCTCAGAAGACCCACCTTATCAACGGCACCTTGGGTTATGAGGCCCAGCTTGTCGCCGCCGTAATCAATAACAGCGGCCTGCTCAAAGAGCGCTTGCAGTTTGAATGGTCAGGCCAGTGGGAAAAGATTATTGGCAAGTTCAAGCAAGTCGAATCGCGCACCAAGAAGGACGACAACGGATACCCTAAAAAGTACATCGTCCCCGACTGGAACATTGCCGACGAACAAGGCCTGAAAGTCAAGGTATGGGCAACGCTCAAGGGCGAAAGCCAGCCGCGCATGCTGGAGCTGCTGATGACGCAGGCCCGCACCCGCAACAGTACGCTGTGGACTGAAGACCCCAAACAGCAGCTGGCCTACCTTGCTGAAAAGCGCTGGGCACGCCTTCACACGCCTGACGTGATCTTGGGTGTTTACACCCCCGACGAGCTGCAGCAGCCCAGTGAAATTTTCATGGGCGCGGCCGATGTCGTTGGCGCCGGCGAGAACGCACCCGAACGCACTGAAACGGCTTCGCGTGCCCAGGGATCCGCAACAGAGAGCTTCTACCCCCAGGCCGACTTTGAAAAGAACTTGCCGCAGTGGGTAAAGGTGGTCACTTCGGGCCGCAAGACGCTTGACGCGATGCTGACCTTCGTGCAATCCAAGGCCAAGCTTTCGCCCGAGCAGATCCAGACCTTCACCGACGCAGTGGCCAAGGCCCAGGCCAACACCGTGGACGTGGAAGCCAAGACCGTGCCGGGGGCGCCCGTGGTCAACGTCGAGACGCTTCTGGCCGACATGCAGGCCGCCAGCACCTGCGACCAGCTCTATGAACGCGCCGCGCTGATTGATGCCGTTACCGATGCCGGCCAGCGCAAGCGGCTTGTCGATGCCTTTGACGCCCGCAACAACGAACTGAAAGAACAGCAATGACCTTTGAAGTCCTCAACCTCGTCCAAGGCACGACCGAATGGAAATCCCATCGCGCTGCGCACTTCAACGCCTCTGACGCACCGGCCATGATGGGCAGAAGCCCGCACAAGGGCCGCCACGAGCTGGTCAAGGAACTGGCCAGCGGCATCGAACGCGACTTTTCCGACTATGTGCAAGAGCGCGTGCTGGACAAGGGCCATACCTTTGAAGCCTACGCCCGCCCCCTGGCCGAAAGCATCATTGGCGAAGACCTGTTCCCCGTGGTCGGCAAGAATGGCATCTACAGCGCAAGCTATGACGGCCTGACGATGATGGAAGACATCGGCTTTGAGCACAAAATGCTCAATGCCGCGCTGCGCGAAGCCATGCACGAAGGCTGCACGGGCGAAAGCCTGCCCATGGACTACCAAGTGCAGATGGAGCACCAGTGCATGGTGTGCCCCACCATCGGAAAGGTGCTGTTCATGGCCAGCGAGTGGGACCGTCACGGCAACCTGATCGAAGAACGCCACTGCTGGTATTACCCCAACCTGCAGTTGCGTGCCCAGATCGTCACCGGCTGGGGCCTGATTGAGAAGGAAGTCGCAGCCTACGACCCCAGCGCCGAAGCCGCGCCCGAAGTCGTTGGACAAGCGCCCGACCAGCTTCCAGCACTGCGCATTGATGTTACGGGCATGGTCACCGCCTCCAACCTGGAAGGCTTCAAGGCCGTGGCCCTGCGCACCATTGGCGCCATCAAAACCACCCTGACCACCGATCAGGACTTTGCTGACGCTGAAAAGACCGTGAAGTGGTGCGAAGGCGTGGAAAGCAGCCTTGCAGCGGCGAAACAGCACGCCCTGAGCCAAACGGAAAGCATCGACCGCCTGTTTCGCACGATTGACGAAATCAGCGAACAGACCCGCGCCGTGCGCCTCAAGCTGGCAAAGCTGGTGGAATCGGAGAAGAAGGCACGCAAGGAACAGATCGTGATGCAGGCCCAGCGCTCCCTGGATGAACACATTGCCGAGCTGAACCGCGAGCTGGGCGCGAACTACATACCGATGATGGCCGGCATGTTCGCGCCGCTCATCAAGGGCTTGAGATCGCTGGACAGCATGCACGAGAAAATTCAGGCCGAGCTGGCCTGCCAGATGGCCGAAGCCAATGGAAAGCGCGACCGCCTCAAGGCCAACCGCGAGCACCTGCAGCGCGAGGAAGGCGACTGGATCACCCTGTTCCCCGACTTCGCCACCGTGGGCACCAAGTCCGCCGAAGACTTCCAGGCCCTGGCCGCGCTGCGTATCAACACGCACAAGCAAGCAGAGGCCGCCCGCCTGGAAGCCCAGCGCGAGCAGATCCGCGCCGAGGAAGCCGCCAAGCTGCAGCGCGAAGTCCAGACCCGGCAGGCCGAAGCATTCGGCTTCGGCCAACTTGCCTCCAACCCTGCCATTGACGACGCGGCCAACGCCACGCCCATGACCGACGCGCTGCCACTGGAAGAACCGGAAAAACCGGCCAAACCCTTTGCAGAACAATCGCCAGAAGCTACTAAAACAGCAGCAGAAAAGGCGCCGATAGAGCAGCGTATCGAGTCTGGCCAGACCATGACGCTGGGCGCAATCAACGGCCTGCTTGGCATCTTCGCCATCAGTGCCAACACGATAGCTGCGCTGGGCATTGCCACGGAAAAGCATCGCGGCGCTGTCCACATGGACGCCAGCGACTTCGACGCGATGTGCGTGGCGCTTGTGGCGCACATCGAGGGCGTGCGTGCTCACGTTGCAGAGCACGTCGTCTAAGCCACCCTTTCACCCACCCCGGCCCGCCAGTGAGCGGGCTTTTTTGTTTCCCTGACCCACAGCAATCCATGACCATGCAAAACCATTCCCCTCTTTCTGACCTGATCGCCATCGCTATCTTGAAATCGCTTGTCGGCATGTCTCCACCGTCCAAAGCGAACAAGGCAGCAAAGCCCGAGCAACCCGACCCGGCGCCAGCAACCGAACCCAAGGCCGACACCCGGGCACCCAGCACCGCGAAGTTCTTTGACCTGCTCGGTCCCGTGGAATTTCTGGACTTGCTTCTCGACGCCGCGCCTGCGCCGGCAGTGCCGCACAACACCTCCGACCAGGAACCCATCACCCATATTCACAAAGTCGGCGTTATCCCCCATGACATTGCAGAACGCTGCGGCATGAACGCGCCGGACTATGACCACAACAGCTTGGTGGGCAGCACGGTTGCGATGCTGGCTTGTGCCCTGACCAGCCTGCGCGAGCTGCAGAGCCAGCAAGCCACACGCATCGGCGCATCCAAATGCCAGATGGCAGACCAGAACATCGGCGCGGCCATCGCGGCGCTGGGCCTGCTGGAACCCGCGACCCCCACAACCACCGCATAAGGAGCCCATCACCATGGCAATCAAACGCATCGCCCCCGCCGCCTTCTCCGACAAGGAATACAAGGCTATTCCCATGACCGCCGTGCAATCCAACCAAGTTGCCGCCGTGGGCTACGACGCGGCCAGCAAGACGCTGGCGCTGACATTCACGCGCGGCCCTGGCCACATCTATCACTACCCGGATGTTGCGCAGAAGACCTACGACGACATGATGGCCGCCGAATCCAAGGGCATTTTCTTCGGCCAGCACATCAAGCCGCTGGCCTTCGACAAGTTCAAGGCACCGGAGAAGAAAGCATGAGCCAGGCCAACGTCTGCAACTTCAACACGCCCCAGGCCATCGCGAAAGCACTGAACGGCATGGAGTACCCGCTGACCATCCCAAAAACGATTGCCGATGCCGCACGCATCAGTGGCGTGGTGATCGTTTATGGCGCGAGCGATGACCTGATTGAGCTGGATGGCGCGATCCGCGACGAGTTCGGCTGCTATGACGGCGGCGCGATCAAGGTAGACGCCAAGGGCGTGCTGCGTGACTGGGGCAGCGTCAAGGATGACGGCGACAAGGCCGAGATTGCCGAATGGCTGGAGCGCGACAAGACGGCCAAGGAAATCAAGGCCATCTGGGAGCCTGCCGAGCCAACCGGCGCGAGCTGGGCCTATGAAACCAGCATCCCGCACACGACATTTGATGTGATGGAGGACGGCCAGATTTACTGCCGCGCCATCGCATTCAACCTCTCCGACCTGAGCGTGCTCCAGGTACAGCACGCCATGCAGCGTGCCCAGCAGCCGGTAACTTCTGCGTAGCTGGTTAATCCTTCCCCACCACCCCGCCCTGAGCAATCACGGCGGGTTTTCTTTTTCCCCACCACCAAAGGACACCATGACCAATCTCATCACATTACCAACAGACATCCAGCCCGGCCATGCGTTCGAGGGCGGCTTCTACGGCGGCCAAGTCCGTCTCGCCTCGGGCATATTCGCAATCGCGTGGGCGCCCAAGTCCAGCCAGATCGTCGGCGCCATCGGCGTGCATGAAGCCAATGCGTACGACTATGCCGACAGCCGCGCCAACACACTGGCCCTGGCCGACGCTGGCAGCCCCCTGGCCCAATCTGCGCTGGCAGCCAACATCAACGGCCACACCGACTGGGTGCTCCCGGCCCGCGATGTGCTGGAGCTGGGCTACCGCCTGCTCAAGCCGAAGAAACAAGAGAACTATGCCTCGTGGCGCGACGGCGAAAACCCCAACAGCGTGCCTCCGGGCCATCACTACACCGAGCAGTCTCCGGTGCAAACGACTGCCGATCTGTTCCGCGCTGGAGAGGCAGAAGCGTTCGATCCGCACTGGTACTTAAGCAGCACTCTCTACTCCGCTGGCCGGGCGTTCGGTCAGTACTTCCTCAGCGGCGGCCAGTACGGCAACGGCGTCTCGTTTGAGGCCCGCGCCCGGTTCGTCCGCTTGATTCAACTCAACGCTTAATCCTTCAATTCTTTATCTCAGGAGCCAACATGACAACTATCGTCATCGAGGGTGCTGCCCGCATCACGATCACCCCTCCCACAACCTCCAGCGAGGCCATGGCCGCATTCGAACGCGTTATGCAAAAAATTGGCCGGGCTGATACGCAAGAGACTCAGGCCGGAGTGCGCGAAGGTACTGCCGTGGAAATCTTCAGCACCACGCCGCCCCGTATCGGGCAGTACTGGCGCGGTCAAGGCGGCATTTATGCCGGCATTGCCCGTGGCCAGGCAGTCGAACCAGACTACCACTTGATCCTCGCCGTAGAAGCCCCGGAAACCGGCTTCACCTGGGAGGCCGCAAAAACCCATGCAAAAACGATCGTAGCGGATGGGCACAACGATTTCGCGCTTCCGATGCGCTTTGAGAGCGCTCTTCTGTATGCCAATCTGCGCGACATGATCAACGCCGACCATTGGCATTGGACGGGCACAGAACACTCCGCTGGCCGGGCGTTCAATCAGAGCTTCGACGACGGCTACCAGAACGGCTACGGCGTCTCGTTTGAGGCCCGCGCCCGGTTCGTCCGCAGATTGGTTCTTTAATTCTTTGATGCTTTATGGCTTTGCACACCCACCTGCCGATCTATCGCAAGGGCTGCGATCTTGTGTCGCTGGCCTATGAGGTTCAGAAGGAAATGCCTCGGCATTTCAAGCGGACACTTGGAGAAAAGATCGTAGCTCTCTGCATGGACATGCTCGACCTGATGGCCGAAGCAAATGCCTCCAAAGGCCATGAGCGGGCGGACTGCATCCGCCTCCTGCTCAAATGCCAGCACAGGGCCACGGTATTGCTTCGGGTCAGCCACGAGAAGCGCTGCATATCCAACAAGGTGTGGGCGCAGTCCGTGCAACTGCTGGACAACATCGGCAAGCAGGGCGGTGGCTGGCTCAAAAAATCCGTGAACGCAAAGGCACCCGCAGCATGACAGTTACGGCTCTCATGCCTGTGTGCAACTTGAATCTGGTCGCGCCGCTGGGTGACCTACCCACCGCAAGGCACATCGCAGATACCGCCGCCCCTGGGCTGGCCCGGTCTGGTGCAGTTTCCCCGCTGATCGGCGCAAGCCTTCGGCGGGGTGACGTGGAAAGCGCGAATACTCCGCTGGCCGGGCGTTCAATCAGAACTTCAACAACGGCAACCAGAACAACAACGGCGTCTCGTTTGAGGCCCGCGCCCGGTTCGTCCGCAGCATCAAGCTCGTTCACATTCAGCCAGCTCGTGCAAGCCTATCTGGACTGCCGCCGCCACAAGCGCAGCAGTTCAAGCTGCCAGGCTTTTGAGGCACACCTGGAGCGCAATCTATGCGCTCTGTTTGAAGAAATCGCATCTGGGCAATACCGCCCCGGGCGATCCATCTGCTTTGTCGTCACACGGCCCAAGCCCCGCGAGGTTTGGGCCGCTGATTTCCGTGACCGGGTTGTCCATCATCTGCTCTACAACCACATTGCGCCGCGTTTTCTGGCCTCCTTCGTGGCCGGAAGCAGCGCCTGCATTCCTGGTCGGGGCACTCTCTACGCGGCCCGGCATGTGGAAGCAGGCATGCGCAGCATCACGCAGAACTGGAGCCGAAAGGCTTTCTACTTGAAAGCCGACCTCTCCAACTTCTTCGTCTCCATCGACAAGCATGTGCTGTGGGAACAAATCACTGTCAAGGTGCATGAGCCGTTTTGGCAGTGGCTGGCCCACACCATCTTGTTCCATGACCCGCGTGAGAACGTCATCGTTCAAAGCGGGCCACGCCTACTGGCCCAGGTACCGCCTCACAAAAGCCTGTTCTCGGCGCCGGCTGATACGGGACTGCCCATCGGCAACCTGTCCTCGCAGTTCTTCGCCAACGTCCACCTGGATGCACTCGACCAGTTCTGCAAGCATCGACTCAAAGCACGGCACTACACCCGGTACGTGGATGATTTTGTCCTGCTGGCCGAATCAACACAATGGCTATCGCAAGCGCTCCAGCGCATTGAACACTTCCTCGGCTCCCGACTGCACGCACAGCTCAACCCGAAGAAAACCATCCTCCAGCCGGTATCGCGTGGCATTGATTTCGCCGGGCAAGTCATCCTTCCCTGGCGGCGCATCACCCGCCCGCGCACCCTGCGTCAGGCCCTGCACAGGCTGGAACACATGCCAGACGCCGATGTGTACGCCAGCGGCAATAGCTACCTGGGGCTGGCCCGACAAGCCAGCGCCAGCCACCACGCCCAAGCCCAACTCTGCCGCGCCCTACTCAAACGCGGGCACGCGGTCGATGGGATGCACTTGACCAAGGCGTTTCGCAAAGCGCCGACCACAAGCAGAAAGGACACGCATGAAACCCCTGCCCTTTGAAATCACCGGCCCCTACCGGCGCAGCCTGCGCCACGTCCGACGCTGGTGCGTTGTGCTGCTGGCCCTGGCAGCTCCTGTCTTTTGGGCGCTGCTGACCAGCAGCTCCTAAGTTTTGCTCCTCATTTTTCGCCCGCTAACACACCAGCGGGCTTTTTTATCCTTCGCCGACCGCCATGACCAACCACCCCGCTTTGAACATCATTGACCCCCGAACCCGCTTCCGCCGAACTCAGGCGCAGATCTGCGCTCAGGTGCGCGAAATGGGCCATGCCGGGCGCACCCGCATCACCAATGCCACCACAGATCGAACTGAGCCGTGGCAACTTTTTGCGGCACCGGCACGAATCGAGGGCGAGCAGCACCGGCAGTACCCCAGCCGAATCGGCGAGCGCCGCGTTTGGCTGGACGGATGGCAAAAGGAAACCGGCGCATGACTTACTACAAGCGCCACCGATGGACGCCGGAGCAGGATCGGTACATCCTGGAGCACCACAAAGTAGAGAACGTGGCCGAAATGGCCAAAGCCCTGGGGCTGCCGTACTACAAAGTGCGCACCCGTACCAGGGCAATTGCAAGACGAGCCCTGCCACAGATCGCAGGGGTACAAGCCATCGAATGGGCCGGAGGCAGTTACTACCGTCTGCCGCCCAAACAAACAATGCACCGTGGCATCACCGGGCGCCTGATACACCACAGCGCCACAGCGCTGGACGATGCGCCGGAGGATGGGCAATGAAAAAGCGCACCCCCCGCCGCGCCAGCAGCCACTACGGACCGTGGCACGTCATGCTGGCCAACCCCGACAAGCCCATGCCACCCAGCCGCTACCGGCACCAGCTCACGCGGATGCACCTTGCCCTGGCCAACATCACCAACGGCCAAAACCCCACGGACGAAGACTGGCGATTGATTGCAGATGCAATCAACCTGGTCGAAACCCTGGTGCTGCAAGGCATCGCCCAGGACGAAAGCGGCCTGCTGCACGACGCAATCACCGCCGTGGCCGAAGCCTTTGACCGCGCCGACCAGGACAGCGCACGAATGCGCTTGACAGGCCCAGGTATTACCGCTTGCCGCGCCGTGCTGGCCGACTGGGGCGCGTGCCTTGAGCAGCTACCGGAGCGCACGGTTATCGAGGCCCACATTGCCACCGACCGGCGCATTGCCGAAAAACTGCGTCGCTACAGCCTGGGCAACCGGGCAGCGGTCGTGACGCGGTTTGAAACGGAGACTTGAATGCCGCTACCGCATGACATTGCCCGCTGTCCAGGCGTAGGCAGCGATGACGAGAACGAAGGCTGGCGCGAAGGCTGTGAAACCTGTCTTCGCCGAACAAAACCGGGCGATGAGCGCTATCAATCCTGGATGCAGCCACCGCCCATCATCGCGTTTTTTTGCGAGTACCTGATAGAGCCAGGGGAGCACGAAACTCTGCGCCCTGAACCTATTGCCCGCCGTTGAGCGGGATTTTTTTTGGAGGCTGCGTGCTTACACCGCAATTTGTCCTTGCCCTATCGGCCAAGCTGGTAGTTGATTTGTTCGCCGGCGGCGGCGGCGCGTCCACAGGCATCGAGCAGGCCATTGGCCGGCATGTAGACATCGCAATCAATCACAGCCCCGATGCCATCGGGATGCACGAGATCAATCACCCGCAGACCCAGCACTATTGCGCTGACGTTTTCGAGGTAGATCCCCGCGCCGCTACTGCTGGTCAACCGGTGGGCCTGCTGCACGCCAGCCCGGACTGCACACATTTCAGCCAGGCAAAAGGTGGCCAGCCGCGCAGCAAGGAAATCCGTTCCCTGGCCTGGGTCGTGATTCGCTGGGCCGGGACTGTGCGCCCGGACGTCATCACGCTGGAGAACGTCGAGCAGATGCTGCAATGGTCACCTTTAGTGGCAAAGCGCTGTCCGGCCACAGGCCGCGTTGTCACGCTGGACGAAGTGACCGACCCCGCAACCGGCAAAACCACCTGGCGCGTGGCCGCCCCGGGCGAAGTCGTGCCGCGCGGCAATCAATTCCTGGTACCCAGCAAAAAGCACCTGGGCCGCAACTGGAATCACTTTGTGCAGGCCCTGCGTGACCTGGGCTATGCCGTGCAGTGGCGCGTGATCTGCAATGCAGACCTGGGTGCCCACAGCACCCGCACGCGGCTCTACATGATCGCTCGGTGCGACGGCTTGCCGATTGTCTGGCCTGAGCAGACCCACGCCAAAAAGCCCAAGCCCGGCCAGGCGCGGCACCGCCCCGCTGCCGATTGCATTGACTGGAGCATCCCCGGAAAAAGCATCTTTGGCCGCGATAAGCCTTTGGTAGAAGCCACGATGCGCCGCATCGCCTACGGTATGGAGCGCTTTGTGCTCAAAAACCCGCAGCCTTTTATCGTCAAAAACATGGCCGCGACACTGGTGCAATACGAATTGAGTCAAGACGATGAAGCAGGGGCCATGCGCTGCGCCGCCTTCCTGATGCGCTATCACGGCAATGGGGGACAGTGGAGCGATCTGCGCGAGCCGATGACGACCGTCACCACCCGCGACCGCCTGGCACTTGTGACCGTGTGGCTCAAAGGCGAACCCTGGGTAATCGTGGACATCACCCTACGGATGCTTGTTCCGCGCGAGCTTTACAACGCCCAGGACTTCCCGCCCGGGTACGTCATCGACCGGACGGCGGCAGGGAAGCCCCTGACAAAAACGGCCCAAGTTCGCATGGCCGGCAACAGCGTCAGCCCCTTGCCGATGCGGCTCATCGTCGCCGCGAACTACACCGAGGCCCAGGCCCAGCGCTTGGCCGCTTGATACCCGCCCACCACCACGGTGGGCTTTTTTTGGAAGCCTCATGAACACTCCCCGCGTACTCGACCCCTGCTGCGGCAGCCGAATGATGTGGTTTGACCGCCAGCACCCAGATGCTGTTTTTGGAGACAAGCGCCGTGAAAGCCATGTTCTGTGCGACGGACGACAACTGCACATTCAACCCGACACCGTGATGGACTTCCTGGCGCTGCCATTTGCTGATGGGTCTTTCCACTTGGTCGTTTTTGACCCGCCGCACCTCAAGCACGCTGGCCCACGCTCCTGGTTGCGTGCCAAGTATGGCGTGCTGGGCGAGAGCTGGCGCGACGACCTGCGCCAAGGCTTTGCTGAGTGCTTTCGCGTCCTGGCCAGCAACGGAACGCTGATTTTCAAGTGGGCGGAAGACCAGGTGAAAGTGCGCGAAGTGCTTGAGCTTGCTCCCCACCCCCCCCC
>CABIIJ010000020.1 GCA_902175065.1 uncultured Comamonas sp.
CCTCTCCCCCTTTCCCCCCACGATGCCGCCGCCCGCTGGCGCGTGCTGTGCGCTGGTGTCTGCGCCCTGGTGCTGACGCTGGGGCTGGCCCGCTTTGCCTACACACCGCTGCTGCCCATCATGCGGGCGCAGGCCGACCTGTCCCTGCTGGCGGGCGGCTGGCTGGCGGCCATCAACTACGCGGGGTACATGAGCGGGGTGCTGCTGGCCACGGCCATCGGCGATGTGGAACGCAAGTTCCGGCTGTACCGCATCGGCCTGCTGCTGGCCGTGGTCTGCACGGCAGGCATGGGGCTGACGACCAGCGTGGCATTGTGGGCGGCGCTGCGCTTTGTGGCCGGGCTGTCCAGCGCGGCGGGGATGCTGCTGGGGTCGGCCCTGGTGCTGAACTGGCTGGTGGCGCACCGCCAGCGGCCAGAGCTGGGCATCCACTTTTCCGGGCTGGGGCTGGGCATTGCCGTCTCCGGCCTGGCCGTGGCGGGCATGGTCGGCTGGCTGCCGTGGGATGGGCAATGGCTGGCGCTGGGCCTGCTGGGCGTGGTGTTTTTCATTCCCGCCTGGCGCTGGATGCCCCGGCCCGCCACCTTGCCCACCACCGCCAGCACGGCAGCAGCCAGCGCCCCGTCGCCCTCCGGGCGCTGGATGACACTGCAAACCCTGGCGTACTTCTGCGCCGGTTTCGGCTTTGCCATCGGCGCGACGTTCACCGTCGCCATCGTGGAAAAACTGCCGCTGCTCGCCGGCCGGGGCAGTTGGGCCTGGGTCATCGTCGGGCTGGCGGCCACGCCGTCCACCTTCGTCTGGGACCGCATCGCGCAGGAAATCAGCGTGGCCCGCGCCCTGATGCTGGCCTATGCCCTGCAAGCGCTGTCCGCGCTGCTGCCGCTGCTGTCGGACGGCGTGGCGCTCAACCTTGCCAGCGCCGCGCTGTTTGGCGGCACCTTTGTCGGCATCGTCAGCCTGACGCTGGCGCTGGTGGGCCGCCACTTTCCCGCCAATCCGTCCAAGGCCATGGCCCGCATCACCCTGGGCTACGGCGTGGCACAGATCGCCGCGCCCGCCATGGGCGGGATGATTGCCCGCGCCACCGGCAGCTACGCCGATGCGCTGGCGGTGACGACGGTCATCCTGGCTGCCGGTGTTGTGCTGCTGCAACTGCTGATCCGGGAAGAACGCAAAACAAAAGCATGAATACGCAGGATTTTTGCGTTGATTATCAAAAACAAAGAAAATTTGGTGATTTTTTGAATTTTTCCAGAATTTGACGCAGCTTTTTTTCGCAACCTTCCCGCTCTCATGTTGCATTGCGGCAAACGAAGTGCTACATTCTGCCGCTATGCAGATGTTCAGCGCTTTCTATTTTTACTTTTGGTTCTCGGTCCAAGGCGGATGAGAGGCCTGCGCTCGCAACACCCACGAACAAACCTCCCTCAAAACCGCCGAAGCTGAAAAGCCCGGCGGTTTTTTGTTTTCCACGATCACTTTTTCAAACAGAGGCAGACATGACCGCTCAATACTCCCCTCCCGGCGATACCTGGTACCGCAGTCCCGCCCCCAAGACTGGCCAGACTGACGACGAACGTATCAAGGACATCACCGTGTTGCCCCCTCCCGAGCACCTCATCCGCTTCTTCCCCATCCAAGACACCCCTGCCGAGGCGCTGGTCAGCAACACCCGCCGCAGCATCCAGCGCATCATGCGCAACCAGGATGACCGCCTGCTGGTCATCGTCGGCCCCTGTTCCATCCACGACCCGCAAGCCGCGCTGGACTACGCCCGCCGTCTGGCCGACGTGCGCGAGCAGTACAAGGACACGCTGGAAGTGGTCATGCGCGTGTATTTCGAGAAGCCCCGCACCACCGTCGGCTGGAAGGGCCTGATCAACGACCCCTACCTGGACGGCAGCTACCGCATCGACGAAGGGCTGCGCATCGCCCGCCAGTTGCTCATCGACATCAACCGCCTGGGCGTGCCTGCGGCCAGCGAGTTCCTGGACGTGATCTCGCCCCAATACATCGGCGACCTGATCTCCTGGGGTGCCATCGGCGCCCGCACCACCGAAAGCCAGGTTCACCGCGAGCTGGCCTCGGGCATCTCGGCGCCGATCGGCTTCAAGAACGGCACGGACGGCAACATCCGCATCGCCACCGATGCCATCCAGTCCGCCAGCCGGGGGCACCACTTCCTTTCCGTGCACAAAAACGGGCAGGTGGCCATCGTGAACACGGCGGGCAACCAGGACTGCCACGTCATCCTGCGCGGCGGCAAAACGCCCAACTACGATGCCGCCCACGTCGCCGCCGCCTGCGCCGACCTGGAAAAAGCCGGCCTGCCCGCCACGCTGATGGTCGATTGCAGCCACGCCAACAGCAGCAAGCAGCACGAGCGCCAGAAGGACGTGGCCGCCGACATCGCCGGGCAGATCGAGGGCGGCTCGCGCCAGGTGTTCGGCGTGATGCTGGAGAGCCATCTGGTCGCCGGTGCGCAGAAATTCAGCGCCGGGCAGGACGATGTCTGCCAACTGGCCTACGGCCAGAGCATCACCGATGCCTGCATCGGCTGGAGCGATACCGTTACGGTGCTGGAGCAGTTGGCGCACGCCGTGCAGACCCGCCGGGAGCGGGCCGAAGCGCCGGAAGCCGCGCTTGCGGAATAAAAAACAGTAGCAACCTCCGCCGGTAGTCAATGGGCTATCGGCGGATTTATCCAAAAGTAAAAAAGCCCCTTGAAAGGGGCTTTTTAGCGGCAGTGGGCCGGTGCTTATTGCAACTGGCCTTCTTCCTTGGCCTGGGCGGCGGCCTGTTGCTGCTCGTACAGGGCCTGGAAGTTGATTTCGGCCATGTGTACGGGCGGGAAACCGGCGCGGTTGATGATGTCGGCCACGTTGCCGCGCAGGTAGGGGTAGAGGATTTGCGGGCAGGAAATGCCGATGACCGTGTTCAACTGCTCTTCCGGGATGCCGCGGATTTCAAAGATGCCGGCCTGTTTGGCCTCGACCAGGAAGACGGTCTTGTCTTCGATCTTGGTCTGCACGGTTGCCATCACCGCCACTTCGTAGATGCCGTCGGCCACGGGGGTGGCTTCCACGCCCAGCTGGATGTCCAGGCTGGGCTGCTCTTGCTCCAGCAGGATGGCGGGGGAGTTGGGCTGCTCCAGCGACAAGTCTTTCAGGTAGACGCGCTGAATTTGGAAAACGGGGGGGGTGGCTTGTTCGTCGGACATGAAGGGGTCAATCCAGTTCGGGTTAAGAAAGCCGGGGATTATGCCGCCCCGGCAGAAGGCGCCAGCGCCCGGCAGGCGCGGGGGCTGGCGCAGGCATCAGCCATTGAGCAAAGGCAAAAGCCCGCCCTTGGCGTCCAGCGCCATCAAATCGTCGCAGCCGCCCACATGGGTCGTGCCAATGAAGATTTGCGGCACGGTGCGCCGGCCCGTGCTCTCCATCATCTCGGTGCGGGCGGCAGGGTCCTGGTCGATGCGGATTTCTTCGATCTGCTCCACCCCTCGGGCCTTGAGCAGTTGCTTGGCGCGGATGCAGTAAGGGCACACGGCGGTGGTAAACATTTTCACGGCTTGCATGGCGGGGTCTTTCCTCTTTTGATGGCAACCAGCGGCAGTTGGGGACGCTTCAGGTTTTCACAACCGGCAAGGCAGCCTCGCGCCAGGCCTTCATGCCGCCGGCCAGCACCTCGGCCTGCGCGTAGCCGAGCTTTTTGGCCACCATTTGGGCGCGGGCCGAGCGCGGGCTGGTCGCGCACACCAGGATGACCGGCAGGGCCTTGTTCTTCACTGCCTGGGGCAGGCGTTCCTCCAGCTGCGACAGGGGGATGTTCCGGGCGTTGGTGATGTGGCCGCCGACGTATTCCTCGGCCTCGCGCACATCGACGACCACGGCCTTGTCGCGGTTGATGCGCTGCACCACCGCCTGGGGCGACAGGCCGATGCCTGCGCCACCGCGCAAGACCGGCAGGGCCAGGCCAATGCCGGACACCAGGGCCAGCACGATGAGATACCAGTTTTCAATAAAAAAGCTCACGACAGTCCTTGCAAATCAGCGGAAAAAAAGGAAACGAAAAAAAGTGCAAACGTTTGCGCCAAAACTGCGGATTTTAGGCGTTTGCCCAGGGCTGCCAGCAACAGAGTCGCCACCCAACACCTAGAATGGCACGTTTACCGGCGTCGGGCCGGTTTTTCCATGCCGCCCGGACTGCCCCGCACCGCTTACTCACTTTAAAAAAACTGTCCTGCTATGTACAAACTCGTGCTCATCCGCCATGGCGAATCGACGTGGAACCTGGAAAACCGCTTCACCGGCTGGACCGACGTGGAACTGACCGCCACCGGGGTGGCCCAGGCGCAGGCTGCGGGCCAGCTGCTCAAGGCCGAAGGTTTTGAATTCGACGTGGCCTACACCAGCGTCCTGAAACGCGCCATCCACACCCTCTGGCACGCCCTGGACGCCATGGACTGCACCTGGCTGCCCGTGGTCAAGGACTGGCGCCTGAACGAACGCCACTACGGCGGCCTGCAAGGTTTGAACAAGGCCGACATGGCCAAGCAGTACGGCGATGCGCAGGTGCTCGTCTGGCGCCGCAGCTACGACACCCCGCCCCCGGCGCTGGAAGCGGACGACCCGCGCGGCCAGCGCGGCGACCGCCGCTACGCCGGGCTGGCGCCGCAGCAGATCCCGCTGACCGAGTGCCTCAAGGATACCGTGGAGCGCGTGGTACCGTTCTGGCAGGAAGTGCTGGCACCCGGCATCCGCAGCGGCCAGCGCATGGTGATTGCCGCGCACGGCAATTCCATCCGCGCCCTGGTCAAGTATCTGGACGACATCGCCGACGATGCCATCGTCGGTGTGAACATTCCCAACGGCATCCCGCTGGTGTACGAGCTGGACGCCGATCTGAAACCCATCCGCAGCTACTACCTGGGCGATGCCGAGGCCGCTGCCCAAGCCGCTGCGGCCGTGGCCGCGCAAGGCAAAGCGTAACCAACCCTGCGGGCTGACGCCGCCTGGGCATCGCCTGGGCGCAGGCCCGTCGTCAAAGGAAGATTCATGGGGCAAAAGTTGAAAATTACCGGCTGGGTCTCGCTGGGCGTGCTCGCCGGGGCGCTGACCACCGTGTCGCTGCAAACCGTGGCACGCGGCGGGATTGCTCCGCTGCCGCTGGAGGAGATCCAGCAGCTGTCGGCCGTCTTCGGCATCATCAAAACCGACTACGTCGAGCCGGTGAACGACAAAAAGCTGATCACCGATGCCATCTCGGGCATGGTGTCCAGCCTGGACCCGCACTCGCAGTATTTCGACAAGAAGTCGTTCAAGGAATTTCGCGAAGGCACCAGCGGCAAGTTCGTCGGCGTGGGCATCGAGATCACGCAGGAGGACGGGCTGATCAAGATCGTCTCGCCCATCGAAGGCTCGCCCGCTGACCGCGCGGGGCTGAAGACCAACGACCTGATCACCAAGATCGACGACGCTGCCGTCAAGGGTCTGTCGCTCAACGAAGCCGTCAAGCGGATGCGCGGCGAACCCAACACCAAGGTGACGCTGACCATCCTGCGCCGGGACGAAGGCCGCAACTTCCCCGTCACCATCACGCGCGAGGAAATCAAGACCCAGTCGGTCAAGGCCAGGATGGTCGAGCCGGGCTACGGCTGGGTGCGCCTGAGCCAGTTCCAGGAACGTACGGTGGAAGACTTCGTGCGCAAGGTTTCCGCGCTGTACCAGCAGGACCCGAAGCTGAAGGGCCTGGTGCTCGACCTGCGCAACGACCCCGGCGGCCTGCTCGATGCCGCCGTGGCCATCTCCGCCGCCTTCCTGCCCCAGGGCGTGACCGTGGTCAGCACCAACGGCCAGCTCGAAGAGAGCAAGGCCACCTTCAAGGCCGAGCCGCGCTCCTACGCCCGGGGCAGCAGCGACCCGCTGTCCAGCCTGCCCGCCGCGCTGAAAAAAGTGCCGCTGGTGGTGCTGGTCAACGAAGGCTCGGCCTCGGCCAGCGAAATCGTCGCCGGCGCCCTGCAGGACCACCAACGCGCCACGCTCATGGGCAGCCAGACCTTCGGCAAAGGCTCGGTGCAGACCGTGCGCCCGCTGGGGCCGGACACCGGCATGAAGCTGACCACCGCGCTGTACTACACGCCCAATGGCCGCTCCATCCAGGCCAAGGGCATCGTGCCCGACATCATGGTCGATGAGACTGCCGAAGGCGACGTCTACGCCGCCCTGCGGATGCGCGAGGCCGACCTGGACAAACACCTCTCCGTCGACAAGGCGGACGAAAGCGTTGCCGTCGCAGCCCGCGAAAAGGCCCGCGAGGAAGCCCGCAAGCGCCTGGAGGAAGACAGCAAGAAACCGCCCGAGCAGCGCCGCCTGCCCGAGTTCGGCTCCGAGAAGGACTTCCAGTTGCAGCAGGCGCTCAACCAGCTCAAAGGCCAGCCCGTGCAGGTCAGCAAGACCCTGACCGAGCGCGAACCCGAGAAAAAGGACGACGATGAAGAGGCCGGGGACGCCGAATAAGCACCGTCGCTATTTCCATAGCTACTCCCGCTGAATAAACAAGGGTTTCAGATGGTTATCTATCTGAAACCCTTTGTTCATCAGCGCAAAACACTATTATTTTCATGAAAGACAACCAGCTCCTGCGCTATTCGCGCCACATCCTGCTCGACGAGATCGGCATCGAGGGGCAGGAACGCCTCTGCGCCGCCCACGCCCTCATCCTGGGCGCCGGCGGCCTGGGCGCACCGGCTGCGCTGTATCTGGCGGCCAGCGGCGTCGGGCGCATCACCGTGATCGACGACGATGCGGTGGACCTGACCAACCTGCAACGCCAGATCGCCCACACCACCGCCCGCGTCGGCCAGCCCAAGGTCGCCTCGCTGGCCCGGGCGCTGGCCGACCTCAACCCCGAGGTGCAGGTCGATGCCATCGAACAACGCGCCGATGCGGCCCTGCTCGACCGCCTGCTGCCCCAGACCACCGTCGTGCTCGACTGCTGCGACAATTACCGCACGCGCCAGATGGTGAACGCTGCCTGCGTGCGCCACGGCGTGCCCCTGGTCAGCGGGGCGGCCATCCGCTGGGATGCGCAAATCAGCGTCTTCGACCCGCGCCTGGAGGACGCCCCCTGCTACGCCTGCCTGTTCGACCCCGAGGCCGATTTCCAGGAAGTGCAATGCGCCACCATGGGCGTGCTGGCCCCCCTGGTAGGCATCGTCGGCAGCGTGCAGGCGGCCGAGGCGCTGAAGCTCATCATCGGCACCGGCCAGAGCCTGGCCGGACGGCTGCTGCTGCTCGACGCCCGCACGATGGAATGGAGCCGGATGCATACGGCCAAGAATCCGGAATGCAAGGTGTGCGGCGGGGCCGGGAATGCCCCCCAGGCGCCGGCGTCCGCCAGCAGCCAGCGCTAGCACCGCCCTCTGCTACGCACCAATCGGCACCATCTGCTGCTGTTTTTCCCGGGGCAAACCCGCAATAGTTCCTCTATTCCTATCCCTGGCGTGCCATGGCGCACGCCGGTGTCTGCCATAGAGGTTCTGCATGACCACACCATCCCCGGAATCCGGCCGGAATTCCCGCCGGAAACAACCCGCCCTCCCCGGCGCCGCTGAACAAACCGTCCCCCTGTTCGAGGCCCGCCAGAAAATCCAGCCCCGCGCCATCGGCGGCCTGTTCGCCCGCTGGCGCTGGGCCATGGTGTGGGCCACGCAATTGTTCTTTTACGGCGTGCCCTGGCTGCAATGGGGCGATCGGCAAAGCCTGCTGTTCGACCTGCAGACCATGCGCTTCTACCTGTTCGGGCTGGTGCTGTACCCGCAGGACTTCATCTACCTGGCGGTACTGCTCATCGTCTGCGCCCTGGCGCTGTTTTTGTTCACCACCATGGCCGGGCGGCTGTGGTGCGGGTTTAGCTGCCCGCAAACCGTCTACACCGAAATTTTCCTGTGGCTGGAGCGCGTCACCGAAGGCGACCGCAGCGCCCGCCTGCGCCTGGACCACAGCGGCTGGACGCTGGAGAAAATCCTCAAGCGCAGCGCCAAGCACGGCAGCTGGCTGCTGCTGTCGCTGTGGACGGGGTTTACCTTTGTCGGCTACTTCGTGCCGATCCGCACCCTGGCGGTGGAAGTCATGGCGCTGCAAGGGCCGTGGCAGATGTTCTGGATTTTCTTCTACGGCCTGGCCACCTACGGCAACGCCGGTTTTCTGCGCGAGCAGGTGTGCAAGCACATGTGCCCGTATGCCCGCTTCCAGAGCGCCATGCTGGACAAGGACACGCTGATCGTCACCTACGACAGCCAGCGCGGCGAACCGCGCGGCATGCGCAGCAAAGCCCGGGACAGCGCTGCTGCGACCGCTGCCCTGGGCGACTGCATCGACTGCACCCTGTGCGTGCAGGTCTGCCCCGTGGGCATCGACATTCGCAACGGCCTGCAGTACGAGTGCATTGGCTGCGGCCTGTGCGTGGACGCCTGCGACAGCGTGATGGACAAGGTGCACCTGCCCCGGGGGCTGATCCGCTTTGCCACGCAAAACGGCATGGACAACCGCTGGAGCAAGGCGCAGATGCTGCGCCGGGTGCTGCGCCCGCGTGTGCTCGTCTACACCGCCATCACCCTGGCCTTCTGCGCGGCCCTGGCCATGAGCCTGGCCCAGCGCACGCCCCTCAAGGTCAACGTCATGCGCGACCGCGCCTCCCTGGCCCGTATTGCGCCGGGCGGCCAGCTGGAAAACCTGTACCGCCTGCAGATCATGAATGCCACGGAAAACGCCCAGCGCTACCGGATCAGCGCCACCGGCCTGGAAGGCCTGACGGTCGAGGAAGAAGACCGCCATATCGCCCTGGCCGCCATCGAATCACGCTGGTTGACCGTCCGCGCCCGCATCCCCTACGGCAGCGCTGCGCCAGGGCCTCATGCGATGGAGTTTGTGGTGACCGCCGAGGGGAAAGACCCCATGACGGTGCGGGAGCAGACGGTGTTTCAGGTGCCGAATTAGCGCGAAGAGCACCCCGAACGGCAATTTTTCTCACAGACACCGCCCCAACACCGCCATGCTGGCCGGATCGTCCACCATGGACACCGGCAGCCGCAGCATGGTCGATGCCTGCTGGGTGGCCGAGAACAGCACCCCGGGGGCCAGCAGCACGCCTTGCGCAGCAGCCTTGCGGGCCAGCACCTCGGTGTCCTGCAACGCATCGGCCCAGACGAACATGCCGGCCAGGGGTTCCTGGCGCACCTGCAAACCCAGGTTTTCGACCCGTTTCAGGCAGCGCTGGCGGGTCGTGTCCAGGCGCTCGCGCAGACGCTGGACGTGCTTGCGGTATTGCCCTTCGGCCAGGATGCGGTGGACGACGCGCTCGCCCAGTTCAGGACTGGTCAGGCCGCTCAACAGCTTGGCATCCGTCAGGGCGCGAATGCGTTCGGGCTGGGCGGCGATGTAGCCCACGCGCAGGCTGCCGGCCAGGGTTTTGGAAAAGCCGCCCACCAGCATGACGCGGCGCAAGCGGTCCAGCGTGGCCAGGCGCAGGGGCTGCTGGGGGGCGAAATCGGCATAGGTGTCGTCCTCCAGAATCAGAAAGTCATGCTGCTCGGCCAGGCGCAGCACGTCGTAGGCCACGGGCAGGCTCAGGCCGAAGCCGGTGGGGTTGTGCACCACGGTGTTGGCAATGAACAGCTTGGGCCGGTGCGCAGCGGCGAGGCGCTGCAAGCTGTCCAGGTCCGGCCCATCGTGCAGACGCGGCACGGGCAGCACCTGCACGCCCAGGGCACGCAGCAGGCCGAACACCATGAACCAGGCGGGGTCTTCCACCAGCACGGCATCGCCGGGGCGCAGATGGCTGCGCAGCACCAGATCCATGCCCTGGGTGACACCGCTGACGGTCATCAATTCCTGCTCGGGGTCCACCGCCAGCCCCTGGGCCAGCAGGTAGGCGGCCAGTTGCTGGCGCAGCGGCGCATAACCCTGCGGCGTGCCATAGCCGAGCAGTTGCAGACCGGCGCTGCGGCCCACGCTGCGCACGGCGGCGTTGAGCATGTCGTGGTCCAGCCAACTGGCAGGCAGGATGCCGGTACTGCCGTCGAACTGCGTGTCCTGCGCCGGGCGGAACATGCTGCGCAGCAAAAACGGCGTATCGAAGGCAGCACCTGCCGACAGGCTGGGCGTTTGCAGTGCTTTTGCACTCTGCCCCTTAGGGGACAAGCGCTGGGCGCTCACAAAAAATCCAGCACCGGGGCGGGAATGGGCCACGCCCTGGGCGACCAGCCGATCGTATGCCTGCACCACGGTATCGCGGCTCACCCCGGCGCTGTCGGCCAGTTGGCGCACCGATGGCAGGCGTGTGCCGGAGCGCAGGCTGTGGCCCTCCAGCAGTTGCAGGCAGTGCTGCACCAATTGTTCGACCAGGGGCGGCATCCCCGGGGCACGTCGGGGCTGCCAGCCCAGGGCGTTGCTGGCGGCGGTGCGGACTGTGGGGGTGGTTTTATCCATACAGTAGGTGAATCGACTAGATAAAGTGTATTGGTACTGTACCGGTCAAAGCCTCTAGGATGCAAGCACTGTTTTTCCCGGAGCACCTGTATGCCGTTGCCTTTTGACCTCTCCTCCCTGACCCCTAGTCCAATACTGCTGCCGCTGGCGGCTTTTATCTTCGTCAGTTCGATCACGCCGGGGCCGAACAACGTGATGCTGACCGCCTCGGGCGCCAACTTCGGCTACCAGCGCAGCGTGCCGCACATGCTGGGGATTTCGGTGGGCGCCACGCTGATGCTGCTGGTCGTCGGCGCGGGCCTGGGCGCGGTGTTCGAGCAATTTCCCCGGCTCTACACCCTGCTCCAATGGGTGGGTGCAGCCTACCTGGTGTGGCTGGCCTGGAAGATCGCCACGGCAGGCCGTGTGCAAACCGGGCAGGCCAGACCCCAGCCCTTCAACTTCTGGCAGGCCGCAGCGTTTCAGTGGGTGAACCCCAAGGCCTGGCTGATGTCGGTGGGGGTGGTGGCAGCCTACACGTCCCCGACGGCGTACTGGGCCAGCCTGATGCTGGGGGCCGTGGTGATGCTGGTGGTGAACTACCCCTGCATCAGCGTGTGGACGCTGTTCGGCAGCGTGATCGGCCGCTGGCTGCAATCGCCACGGGCGCTACAGGTGTTCAACGGGACAATGGCCGTTTTGCTGTTGCTGTCGCTGTATCCGCTGCTGGCAGGCGGGCATTGAGGGGACGGCAGCAACAAAATGCTGCCGCTGTAGCAGCGTGGACGTTCTACCGCCTTCGCCGCCCGCTCCAGGCGATGAACAGCCCCGCGCCCGCGATGATGGCGCAGCCCAGCAGCATGGGGGTGTCCACGGTTTCGTTGAAGGCAACCACCCCCAGGCCTACGCCAAACAGCAGCCGCGTATAGCGAAACGGCGTGACGGTGGCGATATCGCCCGTGCGCATGGCCTTCATCAGGCAGGCGTAGGCCAGTACGCCAATGGCCACCGCAGACGCCACGGCAGCGGCGCTGGCCAGGGTGGGAACCACCAGGGCACGACCCTCCCACAGTCCGTACAGCGCACCGGCCACCACAATGGTCAGAAAGCCGTAAAAGCCCAGATGCCGGGTGCTCAACAAGGGCGATACCGCACGGCTGGCCAGATCGCGCCCGGCAAAGCCGACCATGCCGACGAGGGTCAGCAGCGACAGCCAGGAGAAATCCGCCGCAGAAGGACGCAGCACGACCAGCACCCCCACCAGCCCCATGACCACGGCCACCCAGCGCCGCCAGCCCACCTTCTCGCCAAAATAGAGGCTGGCACCCAGCACCACCAGCACCGGCGTGGCCTGCAGGATGGCCGTGGCCGAAGACAGCGGCGTCAGCGCAATGGCCAGCACGTAGAACAACCGCCCGATGAACTCGAATCCCGCCCGCACCAGCATGGCTTTGGAGCGTGCGGCCACGTGCAGCAGCCCTACCCCGCCACGCCGGGGAAAAGCGGCAAAGGCCAGCATTCCCCCCAGGCCGAACATCATCAGCAGCTGGCCGATGGGCAACTGCCGCGCTGCGGCCTTGACAAAGGCATCTTCCAGGGCAAACGCGCCCATGGCAGCGACCATCCAGCAGATGCCCTTGAAGTTGTCACTGGCGTGCATTGCTTGCACCTTCCACGCAGGGGATGAAGCGGGGGCAACAAATGGCCGCTGGCAGCATGGCAGTCATGGCAACTTTCCTGAAGGTCTGGAGAGCGGACAACTATACGAATGCCGGCCGGAGGCAGACAAGCAGCAGTCGCGCGGCAAAACACCCTATCAGATGGACTTGCGGGCAAACCGGCTGCCGGGTCAGTACAAGGCCTGGGCCAGTCGCCCCAGCGTGGCCAGCGCCTGCTCGGTACGGGCATTCCATTCCTGGCCGTAGTTCAGCCGCAGGCAATGGGCAAAGTTGCGTGAGGCAGAAAAGATCGGCCCCGGCGCAATGCTGATGCCGTGCTGCAACGCCTGCCGGTGCAGCGCCAGGGTGTCGCAGCCCACGGGCAGTTCCACCCAGATGAAATAACCGCCTTCGGGCTGGGTGGCGCGGGTCCCGGGCGGGAAGTGGCGGCCCACGGCCTCGATCATCCGCGCCTTGCGCGTGGCCAGAGTTTGCCGCAGGCGGCGCAGATGCTTGTCATAGCCGCCCCGGCGCAGGTAGTCGGCCAGGGCCAGTTGCACCGGGACGGATGCCCCCAGGGTGGTGGTCAGCTTCTGCCGCGCCACGGCCTGGGTGAAGCGCCCCGGCGCGGCCCAGCCCAGGCGGTAGCCGGGGGCCAGGCATTTGGAGAACGAGCTGCAATGCAGCACCAGCCCCTGCTGGTCGAATGCCTTGGCAGGCAGGGGGCGTTTGTCGCCGAAATACAGCTCGGCGTACACATCGTCCTCGATCAGCGGCAGCCCGTGGCGGGCCAGCAGGGCGACCAGATCGCGCTTCCTGGCCTCGGGCATCAGGCTGCCCAGGGGGTTCTGGAAGGTGGTCATCAGCCAGCAGGCCCTGGGGCCGTGGCGGATGATGGCGTGCTCCAGCGCCCCCAGGTCGATGCCTTCGCGCGGGTGGGTCGGCACTTCGATAGCGTGCAGGCCCATGCGCTCCAGCGCCTGCAAGGCGGCGTAAAAGGTGGGCGCTTCCACCACCACGGCATCGCCGGGACGGGTCACGGCGCTCAGGCACAGGTTCAGGGCCTCCAGTGCGCCATGGGTGATGACGATCTCCTCGCCGGGCACCTGCAAGCCATCGGCCAGATAGCGCAGCGCGATCTGGCGGCGCAAGTCCGGGCTGCCCTGGGAAAGATCGTCCACCGTGCTCCAGGGGTCGAGCGCCTGGGCCGTGGCCGCTACCGACTGGCCCAGCCGCGCCAGCGGGAACAGCAGGGGGCTGGGGAAGGCCGACCCCAGCGCCACCACCTCGCGCGTGGTGCTGGCGTGCAGCACCTCGAACACCAGCTCGCTCACGTCCACGGCAATGCTGGCATCCGGGGGCTGGGAGGCCTGTTCCGGCTGGGGCAGCCGCCGGGCCGCGCCGTCGCTGACGTAGTAGCCCGAACGCTCCCGCGCCCGCACCAGCCCCTGCGCTTCCAGCAGGTAGTAGGCCTGGAACACGGTGGAGGCGCTCACCCCCCGGCTTTCGCAGGTATGGCGCACCGAAGGCAGGCGGTCGCCCGGCTGCAACACCCCGGCGCGGATGGAGCGTTCGATGTCCGCCGCCAGGGCCTGATAGCGCTTCATGCAAAGGGAGGGGCTAACGCCCCAGCCGCGCCTGCAAGGCGGCCAGCACGGCGGGCGACACCAGTTGGCTCACGTCCCCGCCCAAGGTGGCGATTTCCCGCACCAGGGTGCTGCTGATGCACTGTAGTTGCGGCGCGGGGGTGAGGAAGGCGGTGTCCACCTGCGGGCGCAGGCGGCGGTTCATGCTGGCCAGTTGCAGCTCGTAGTCGAAGTCGGTGCCCGAGCGCAGGCCGCGCACCATGACCTGGGCATCGTGGGCCACGGCAAATTCGGTCACCAGCCCCTCGAACGGCTCCACGCGCACGTTGGGCATGTCGGCCAGCGCCTGCCGGGTGATGGCCAGGCGCTCGTCCAGGGTGAACAGCGTCTTTTTGTGGTGGGCCATGGCCACGGCGACGATGACTTCGCCGAACAGGGCACAGGCGCGGCGCAGCATGTCCTCGTGGCCCAGGGTGACGGGGTCGAAGGTGCCGGGGAAAACGGCGCGGATGAGGGCTGGCATGGGCAAAGTCCTTCGGTGGTTTTCTGCTTAGGTGGTTTTCTGCAACAGGTGGGCGTGTACCGCCCCGGCCTTGAGGTAGCGGTAGCGCGTCAGGCCCAGGGGGGCCAGTTGCGCATCGTCCCAGGCCTGGGGGGCTTCCAGGTAGATGAAGCCATCGTGCGCCAGCACCTGCGCTGCGGCTTGCAGGGCGGGGGTGAACAGGCTGTCGATGCCGAACGGCGGGTCGATGAAGATGGCGTGCCAGTGCCCCAGGGCGCTGGCATTGAGCGCGGCGATGGCGTCGCCGCGCTGCACCTGGACGGCAGCCTGGGCGCCCAGCTGGGCGCTGATGCGCTCCAGCTGCTGCACCAGGCCCGCGTCCTGCTCGACCAGCCGCACCTGCTGGGCGCCACGCGAAGCGGCCTCGAAGCCCAGGGCGCCGGTGCCGGCAAAAGCGTCCAGGCAGCGCCAGCCGGTCAGGTCCTGGCCCAGCCAGTTGAACAGGGTTTCGCGCACCCGGTCGGGCGTGGGGCGCAGGCCGGGGCGCTGGGCCACGCCCAACTTGCTGCGCCGCCACTGGCCACCGATGATGCGCACCTCTCCAGCTCCACCTTTGGTAGCACCTCGCGCTGGCTGGTTGGTGTTTTTAGCACTCTTCAATGCCTTGGCTGTAGCAATTTCGGCCAGTTGGCGCTCTTGTATTTTCTTGAAGCGGGCCTCCATGGCCAGGGCTTCCTCCAGGGTGCGGACACGATTGCGGCTCATGGTTGTTTCCCTGCTTCAGCAACCTGTGCGCCCAGGACGACGGTGACCAGCCGGTCCGGCTGCCAGTGGCGCTGCAAGGCGGCCCGCACGTCGGCCACGGTGAGGGCCTGCAGCCGGTCCGTCCAGTGCTCCAGGTAGTCCAGCGGCAGGCCGTTCCAGGCAATGTTGGCGACGTTGCCCAGCAGCTTGCGGTTGCTGTCCAGGCGCAGGGCAAAACCGCCGATCAGATTGGCCTTGGCGGCCTGCAATTCGGCCTCGGTCGGGCCGTTGGCGATGAAGTCCGCCAGCACCTGGCGGGTAATGGCCAGCGCCTGCTCGGCCTGGTCCGGACGGGTTTTCAGGCCGATGGTGAAGGCCCCGGCATGCAGGCCGGGGGCCATGCTGCTGGAGATGCCGTAGGTCAGGCCGCGCTTTTCCCGCACTTCCTCCATCAGGCGCGAGGTAAAGCCGCCCCCGCCCAGGATGTGGTCGCCCAGCAGCAGGGCGAAGAAATCCGGGTCGCTGCGCCGGATGCCGGGCTGGCCCAGGATGATTTGCGCCTGGGCGGCGGCAAAGGGGATGCGGATGTCCTGCGCCTGGGTGAGCGGCGGCACTTCGGCCACGGCAGGCAAGGCCGGGCAGGTGCCGGACTGGGGCAGGCGCTGCAGCAGTTGCGTGACCAGGGCATCGGCCTGCGGCTTGTCCAGCGCCCCGACCACGCTGACCTTGGCGCGGCACGGCAGCACAGTCTGGCGGTGGAAGGCCTGCATGGCCGCGACGTCGATCCTGCCCAGCGTCTGCGCGGTGGTGAAGCGGCCATAGGGATGGTCGCCGTACACGGCCTGGGCAAAGGCTTTGCCGGTCACGGTGCCGGGGCGGGTGTCGGCTTCGGCCAGGGCGGCGGACCAGCGCTGGCGCTCGCGCTGCCACACCTTGGCATTCCACAGCGGCTGGGCGATCTGGCGGCTGGCCAGGGTGGCGGCCTGCGCCAGCAGATCGGGCTGCGTCAGGCTGCGCAGGCTGTAGCTGAAACCATCGTTGCCCGCACCGGCATCCAGGCCCGCGCCCAGGTCGGCCCAGGCCTGGCCCAGGGCATTCTCGTCCAGGGCTTTTTCGCCCGGACCGGCTTGCACGCCCTTGCCCGCCATCAGGGCCACGGCGTTGGCCAGGCCCTCCTGCCCCGCCGGGTCGCGGCGGCTGCCGCCGTCGAATTGCAGCTGCACGTCGACCATGGGGATGTTGGGGCTGCTCACCAGCCAGACCTGGGCACCGCTGGGCTGCTGCCAGTGTTCGATGGGCAGAATGGCCCAGGCGGAATTCAAGTAAAAAGTGGCGATAGCGCTTGCCACACCTGCACGGAGTGCTATTTTTTTCATTATTTTTCTTCCTTTTCCGGCTGGGCCGAAGTGTTGGCGGCCTGCGCCCGGGGCTGGGGCACCAGGGTGGCCACGGTCAGGTTGTCGTCGCCAAAGTAGCGCCGGGCCACCGATTGCACATCGGCAGAGGCAATGCCCTGCACTTGCTGCAAAAGCTGCTCATCGGCATCGACGGGCAGGCCCACCACCCAGTTATGCCCCAGGTTCTGCGCCTGGCCCATGACGGAATCGCGGGCGTAGACCTGGCTGGCCTGCCACTGGGTTTTCACGCGTTGCAGCTCGGCGGCATCGACGCCTTCGCGGGCAATGCGCTCGATCTCGGCACGCAACCCGGCTTCCAGGGCTGCGCTGGTCTGGCCCTTGGCCGGGGCGCCCGTCAGCAGGAACACCGCCGGGCCTCGGCCAAACACGTCGGCACCGCTGCCGGCGCTGTCGGCCAGGCGGGTCTGCACCAGGTGGCGCTCCAGGCGGGCACCGTCGTAGCCATCCAGCACCGCCGAGAGCACCAGCAGCGCCAGGGCGTCCTTGTCCTGCGCGTCCATATTCGTTACCTGGCGCAAGGCGGGCACCTTCCAGGCCAGGGCCACATAGGCCTGCTCGGCCGGCTGCTTGACGCTGATGCGCTTGATGCCCAGTTGCGCCGGTTCGGTGCGCGGCTTGCGCTCGGGCAGCGCCCGGGCGGCCATCGGGCCGTAATACTGCTGCGCCCAGGCCTTGACCTGCTGGGGATCGACATCACCGGCCACCACCAGCGCCGCATTGTTCGGCGCATACCAGTCGCGGTAGAAGCTGCGGGCGTCATCCGGGTGCATGGAGTGCAGGTCGCTCATCCAGCCGACGACGGGGCGGCGGTACGGGGCGGCGCTGAACATGGTGGCGTAGAGCTGCTCCATCAGCATGGCGCGGGGGCTGTCCTCGGTGCGCATCCGCCGCTCTTCCTTGACGACTTCCAGCTCTTTGGCAAATTCCTCGTCCGGCCACTGGTTGTGGGCGAAGCGCTCGGCCTCCAGCTGCATCACCTCGGGCAGGCGGCTGGCCGGCACCTGCTGGTAGTAGCCGGTGTAGTCGCGGCTGGTAAAGGCGTTCTCCTGCCCGCCCAGGGCGGCCACGCGGCGCGAGAATGCGCCCGGCGGCAACGCCTTGGAACCTTTGAACAGCATGTGCTCCAGCATGTGCGCCAAGCCCGAGCGGCCATCGACCTCGTCCATCGCACCAGTGCGCACCCACAGCATCTGCACCGCCGTGGGGGCGCGGCGGTCGGGCAGCACCAGCACCTGCAGGCCGTTGTCCAGCGTGAATTGCTGCACTTGCGATGGCGGCAAGGCCGTGTCCAGAGGGGGGGAGGCGGGGGAATTCTCGGCCCCAGCGTGCAAACTGACGGCCAAACAAAGTAGGGGTAGGAAGTGTTTCATAGAATCGGCTGATTCTAAGAAGTGCGCAATGTTCAGTTTCCTTAAAAAAAAATCTCCTCCTCCATCTGCGGCCGCTGACGAGC
Organism: uncultured Comamonas sp.; assembly: GCA_902175065.1. Lineage (GTDB taxonomy): Bacteria > Pseudomonadota > Gammaproteobacteria > Burkholderiales > Burkholderiaceae_C > Comamonas. The sequence goes on from CABIIJ010000020.1 coordinate 17,831, forward strand.
AGCCCGCAGCCCCCGCGCCTGCCGCCGCCCCCAGCGGGGCCATGGGCAAGCTGCGGTCGATGTTCGGCCTGGGCGAAAAAGCCCCTGCCGCTGCGCCCGAGCCAGCCGCCGCACCGGTGCAGGAAGCACCGACACCGGCCAGCCCCCCGGCACTCGCGCCGGTAGCGCCCACGCCGCAGCCGGTTGAGCCGGTTGAGCCGCCCATCAGCCCGGCCCCGGCGCCGACCGCCGCCTCGGCCGTGCCCGTGCCCCCCCCAGCCCCGGAGATCGTGCCAGCCCCGGCC
>CABIIJ010000021.1 GCA_902175065.1 uncultured Comamonas sp.
CCTGCGCCAACGCCCGGGGGCGGCGGGCCGGGGGGCATAAAATCGCCCCCTATGTCTGATGCTGTGCTCAACCTTGCCAACCACTTTCTGATTGCCATGCCGCAGTTGGAAGACGAATTCTTCGCCCGCAGTGTGGTGTATGTGTGTGAACACAACGAACGCGGCGCCCTGGGGCTGGTGGTGAACAAACCCGGCACCCTGACCCTGAAGGGGCTGCTGGAAAAAATCGAATTGCCCATGGGCCGCGCCGACCTGGCGGACGGCCCGATCTTTCGCGGCGGCCCGGTGCAGACCGACCGGGGCTTCGTGCTGCACGACCCGGTGGTGCTCGATGCCCCGCACGCCGAGGAGGCGGTCTACGCCTCTACCCTGACCGTGCCCGGCGGGCTGGAGATGACCACCTCCAAGGACGTGCTCGAAGCCGTCGCCCACGGCGCCGGCCCCAGGCGCGTGCTGGTCACCCTGGGCTATGCGTCCTGGGGCGAGGGGCAACTGGAATCCGAACTGCGCGAGAACGCCTGGATCACCGTCGGCGCCGATACCGGCGTCGTCTTCGACGTGGCCCCGGAAGAGCGCTACGCCGCCGCCCTGCAACTGCTCGGCCTGCAGCCCTGGATGCTGCATACCGAAGCCGGCAACGCATGAGCGCCGACACCGCCCCGAACATCGCGCTGGCGCTGCCCGCCAGTCAGCAGCAGTTTCTGGCCTTCGACTTTGGCGCCAAGCGCACCGGCGTGGCCAGCGGCAACCGCGTGCTGGGCACGGCCAGCCCGGTGACCACCATTCAGGCCGAAAGCGCCGATGCCCGCTTTGCGGCGGTGCAAAAGCTGATTGCACAGTGGCAGCCGCAGGCGCTGGTGATCGGCGTGCCCTGCCACCCCGACGGAGCGGCGCATGAAAACACCGCCCGGGCGCTGAAGTTCGGCCGCCAGTTGCGCGGGCGCTTCGGCCTGCCGGTGTACGAAGTCGATGAGCGCTACACCACCACCGAAGCCCTTTCCCTGGGCGCGAAAGATGCCGACGCCGCTGCCGCCTGCATCATCCTGGAACAGTTTTTAAGGAGTCTTGCATGAGTTCCCCCCCCGCCGCCACGACCTCCCCCTTGGCCACCAGCCTGGTGCTGGACGCCGAAGCCCTGTACCGCGAACTGCTGCGCGGCGTGCGCAGCCTGATGGGGCCGCAGACCCGGCTGGCGGGCATCACCTCGGGCGGCGCTTGGCTGGCCGAGCGGTTGCACCAGGACCTGGGCCTGGACCAGCCGGTCAGCGTGCTCTCCTCGGCCCTGCATCGCGACGACTTTGCCCAGCGCGGCATGGCCAGCAGCGCCCAGACGCAACTGCACTTCGACGTCAACGGGGCCGATGTGCTGGTGCTGGACGACGTGCTCTACACCGGCCGCACCGTGCGGGCCGTGATCAACGAGCTGTACGACTATGGCCGCCCCGGCTGCGTGCGGCTGGCCGTGCTGGTCGATCGCGGGGGCCGCCAGCTGCCGTATGCCGCCGACTTTGCCGCCGCCCGCGTGGCCTTGCCGCCCAGCCAGGTACTGGCGCTGGCGCGGGCCGACGATGGCCGTTTCCACTTTGCCGTTAAAGAAGCTTAAAACCTCCGACAGGCGTTCCCCATGCCCACCACCCGCAATCCCCAACTGAACAAGAACGGCGAGCTGATCCACCTGCTCTCGCCCGAAGGGCTGTCGCGTGACATCCTCACGCACATCCTGGACACGGCCAGCAACTTCGTCAGCGTCAATGACCGCGAGGTCAAGAAGCTGCCCCTGCTGCGCGGCAAGAGCGTGTTCAACCTGTTCTTCGAGAACAGCACGCGCACCCGCACCACCTTCGACATTGCCGCCAAGCGCCTGTCTGCCGACGTGTTCACGCTGGACATCGGCCGCAGCTCCACCGCCAAGGGCGAGACGCTGCTGGACACCATCGACAACCTGAGCGCGATGGCGGCCGACATCTTCGTCGTGCGCCACAGCGAATCGGGCGCCCCGTACCTGATCGCCAAGCACGTCGCGCCGCACGTCCACGTGGTGAACGCGGGCGATGGCCGCCACGCCCACCCCACCCAGGGGCTGCTGGATGCCTACACCATCCGCCACTACAAGAAAGACTTCACCAACCTGCGCGTGGCCATCGTCGGCGACGTGCTGCACTCGCGCGTGGCGCGGTCGGACATCCACGCCCTGCTGGCCCTGGGCTGCCCGGAAGTGCGTGTGGTCGGCCCGCGCACCCTGGTGCCGTCCGATCTGGCCCAGATGGGCGTGCGCGTGTTCCACAACCTGGAAGAGGGCATCCGCGATTGCGACGTCATCATCATGCTGCGCCTGCAGAACGAACGCATGAGCGGGGCGCTGCTGCCGTCCAGCCAGGAGTATTTCAAGAGCTTCGGCCTCACGCCCGAGCGCCTGCAACTGGCCCGGCCGGACGCCATCGTCATGCACCCCGGCCCGATCAACCGGGGCGTGGAAATTGCCTCGGCGGTGGCCGACGGGCCGCAGTCCGTCATCCTGGCGCAAGTGACTTTCGGCATTGCCGTGCGCATGGCGGTGATGTCCATCGTGGCGGGCAACGAGGCTTGAAAACAAGAGCTGCCAGCGCTTGCCCGAAAAGCGCGGAAGCCATACTGGATGCTTGAAAAAATGATGCAAATACTTCTTCGCAATGGCCGGGTGATCGACCCGGCCTCCGGCCTCGACCAAGTGGCGGACGTGGCCATCGCGGACGGCAAAATCCTCGCCATCGGCACCGCCCCGGCGGGCTTTGCCGCGCAGCAGACCATCGACGCCAGCGGCTGCTGGGTGCTGCCCGGCCTGGTCGATCTGGCCGTGCGCCTGCGCGAGCCGGGGCACGAGCACGCCGGCATGTTGCACACCGAGATGCAGGCCGCCGTGGCCGGCGGCGTCACCAGCCTGGTCTGCCCGCCGGACACCGACCCGGTGCTCGACGAGCAGGGGCTGGTGGAAATGCTCAAGTTCCGTGCCGAAAAGCAGCACCGGGCACGCCTGTTCCCCATGGGGGCGCTGACCCAGGGCCTGAAGGGCGAAACCCTCACCGAAATGGCCGAGCTGACCGAATCGGGCTGCGTCGCCTTCGGCCAGGCCGACGTGCCCATGGCCAATACCCAGGCGTTGGCCCGCGCCCTGGCCTATGCCAACACCTTCGGCTTTGCCGTGTGGCTGCGCCCGCTGGACAAGGACCTGGGCAAGGGCGTGGCGGCCAGCGGCCCCTCGGCCACGCGCATGGGGCTGGCCGGGGTGCCGGTGGCGGCGGAAACCATCGCCCTGCACACCATCTTCGAGCTGATTCGCGGCACGCAGACGCGCGTGCACCTGTGTCGCCTGTCCAGCGCCGCCGGTGTGGCGCTGCTGCGCCAGGCCAAGGCCCAGGGGCTGAACGTGACGGCGGACGTCTCCATCCACTCCCTGCTGCTGACCGATGCCGACATCGGCTATTTCGACAGCAGCGCCCGCCTGATTCCGCCGCTGCGCCAGCAGGCCGACCGCGATGCCCTGGCGGCGGCCCTGGCCGACGGCACCATCGACGCCCTGGTGTCCGACCACACCCCGGTGGAGGAAGACGCCAAGGTCAAGCCCTTTGCCGAGGCCGAACCCGGTGCCAGCGCCGTCGAGCTGCTGCTGTCCACCGCCATCCTCTGGAGCCAGCGCGACGGCGTGCCCCTGGCGCGTGCCCTGCAAACCGTCACCAGCGCCCCGGTGGACGTGCTGGGCCGGGCCGTGGATGCCCAACTGGGCCGCCTGCAAGCGGGCGGCGTGGCCGATGTGTGCGTGGTCGATCCGCAAGCGGCCTGGACGGTCACGCCCACAGCCCTGCACAGCCAGGCCAAGAGCACGCCGTTTGCCGGCACCGAACTGCCCGCCCGGGTGCGCCATACGCTGGTCGATGGCGCGGTGGTGTTCAGCCGCAGCATTTGAAGTCGTTGCCATGCCTGCCATCTGGATACTCGTAGCTGCTGCCCTGCTGGGTAGTACCGGCGTTGGTTTGGCTGCCTACGCCAGCCACGGCCTGGGCTTCATCGCCGACCCTGCCGCGCGGGAAGCCGCCCGCGCCACCCTGCAACAGGCCGTGCAGCAGCAACTGCTCCATGCCGTCGTGCTGCTGGCCCTGGGCGTATGGGCGCGGCAGGGGGCCGGCCGCTGGCTGCACCTTGCTGCCCTGCTCATCACTCTGGGGGTGTTGCTGTTCAGCGGCCTGATCTATCTGCGCACCTTTACCGGTGTGGAAACCTTCCGACCCTTGGTGCCCTGGGGCGGCACCAGCCTGATGCTGGGCTGGCTGGCCATCGGCATGGCGGCGTTGTGCCGCAAGGGCGGCTATTGAACATCTCGGCAATGATTCGGAAAGGGCGGGCAATGATTTCACGCAGAACATGTTTGGCGCTGGGGCTGGCAGTGGGCCTGAGCGCCTGTTTCGGCAGCGGCCCGGAGGCCACGGTCAAGGGCTTTTACGCTGCCGTGGCGGCAGGCGATACCGACAAGGCCATCGGTTTTCTGGCGCTGCAAAGCGTTTCGGCCAACGAGATGATCGTGGTCAAGGGCAAGGTGCAGATGATGGTCACTGCCGGGAAAACGCAAATCGATGCCAACGGCGGTTTGCAGGACGTGCAGATCGTCAGCCAGCAGGAGCAGGGCGAGGCGGCCTTGCGCGTGCAATTGCAGGTGACGTTCAAGAACGGCAAGACCGACACCGACCACATGAATCTGGTCAAGGAAAAAGACGGCTGGAAGATCAAGCTGTAATGCCTGCGTGCCGCTGGCGTGGGGCGGCCCTGGGTGCCGCCCTTTTTTCCATCTGCGCCCTGGCCGGTGCCCAGGTGCGGCTGCCGGCCCAGGCGCAGGCCGGCGACCTGGTGTTCCGCCAGGGTACCGAGGCGGTCAGCCACATGGTGCGGGCGATCGACCAGCAGGGCCTGTTCAGCCACGTCGGGATGCTGGTGGGCGAAAGCGGGGCCTGGCAAGTGATTCATGCCACGCCTTCGGAGCGTGCGGGCCAGCCGGATGCCGTGGTGCTGGACAGCCTGGATTTTTTCCTGGCCCCCGAACGCGCCCGCGCCTTTGCGCTGCACCATGTGGTGCAGGCCGACACCGCAGCCCGCCGGCAGGCCGTGGCCTGGGCGCTGGCCCAGCAGGGGCGGCCCTTTCAAGTGCAGGCGCAGGTGCCGGGCAACGGCATTTACTGCACCACCCTGGTCTGGCAGGCATGGCAGCGCAACGGCCTGGATTGGCAGGTGCCCTTTACCCAGGTGGACATCCCCTGGTTCCGTGGCCGTTACCTGCTGCCCAGCGCCCTGGCCGCATCGCCGCGCCTGCAGCGGCTGGTGTTTGTGCAGCTCCCCCTGAAACAATAGCCTGCTGCGCCGGATACCATTTCCCGTGCGTGCCGGGCGCCCGGACGGTTTCGGTGGCGGGCATGGCCCGTTGGCGTCCAGAATGGGCAGACGTTGGGCAAACGGGATTTTCACTTCATGGCGTTCTTTTTCTCTTTGGATACGCGCACGATGCTGGTGCTGGTATGCGTGGCCAGCGCTGCCATGGCGCTGGCCATCGTGCTGGTTCGGCCCACATGGCGGGAAGGCATGGGACTGTGGGCGCTGGGGCTGACGGCCAATGCGCTGGCGTATGCCCTGCTGGCAATGCGCGGACAGATATCCGCCTGGCTGAGCGTGGTGCTGGCCAATACTTTCCTGTCGCTGACGGCTGCGTTGCTGCTGGCTGCGGTGCGCGAGTTTTATAAACGCCCCTTGCCCTATCTGCAGATGGCGCTGCCCGTGCTGGCAACCGCTTCGCTGATCGCGCTGTTTCTCGATGACTACAGCGCCCGCATACAAGTCACCAGCTTTGTTCTGGCGCTGCAGATGGGGCTGGTGGTGCGGGTGTTGCAGCAGTCGCAGGAGGCGCAAAAGAAGCGCGGCGCGATGCTGATCCGGGTGGCGCTGGGGGCGCTGGCGTTATTGCTGCTGGTGCGCGGGCTGTGGTTCGTGCTCAATCCCCCGTCGGCCGATGGCCTGCTGCGCGGCGATGTGGCGCAAAACCTGACTTCTCTGGTGGTCTACGTGGTTCTCGTGCTGGTATCGCTGGGATTCATCCTGTTGACGAAGGAGCGTTCGGAAGAAACCAACCTGCGTCTGGCGCAGGTGAAATCCGAATTTCTGGCCACCATGAGCCATGAAATCCGCACCCCGCTGAATGCCATCATCGGCCTGGCGCAGATGAGCCTGCGCCGCTCGCCGTTGCCGGAGCAGCAGGGCAGCCTGGAAAAAATCCAGCATGCCGGCCAGCATCTGCTGGGGGTCATCAACAACATTCTGGATTTCTCCAGAATCGAGGGCGGTTTTCTGCCCGTGGAAGCCGTCCCGTTCGCGCCGCAGCAGTTGCTGGAGGATGTGCGCGTGCTGCTGGCAGACAAGGCCGGGGAAAAGGCCTGACCCTGCAGGCCGAAGCCAGCCCCGGCCTGCCCGTGCTGTTGGGGGACCCGCTGCGCATCCGGCAAATCCTGTTCAACTTTGCCAGCAACGCCATCAAGTTCAGCGAACGCGGTGCCGTGCAATTGCGCCTGTGGTTGGAGCAGGAGCGCGGGCAACCGTTCCTGTGTGCCGAGGTCAGCGACCAGGGCATCGGCCTGAACGCCGAACAGATTGCCGGGCTGTTTCAACCCTTTCAGCAGGCCGATGCCACCATCAGCCGCCGCTACGGCTGCACCGGTCTGGGGCTGGCCATTTCGCGCAGTCTGGCCGAGCTGCTGGGGGGCAGCGTCGGCGTACGCAGCCAGCCGGGCGCTGGCAGCACCTTCTGGCTGCGCGTGGCCGTGCAGCCCGCTCCCCCTGGAGCCGTGCCGGTGGCCGCAGCCGCTGCTACCGCCCCCGTATCGACGGCCCCGCTGCAAGGCCTGCGTGCCCTGCTGGTGGATGACAACGACCTGAACCGGCTGGTGGGCTGCGAATTGTTGGCCGATGCTGGCATCCGCTGCGACGAAGCCGAAGACGGCCAGCACGCCATCGACCTGCTGGAGCAGGCTGCCGACGGCACTTATGGCGTGGTGCTGATGGACATGATGATGCCCGGCCTGGATGGTTGCGCCGTGACCCGCCTGTTGCGCCGCAACCCGCGCTTTGCCCGGCTGCCCATCGTTGCCATGACCGCCGATACCAGCCAGCAGGCCATCGAAGCGTGTCTGGCCGCAGGCATGCAGGCGCTGGTGCCCAAGCCAGTGGATGCACAGGTGCTGTGGACGACCCTGCTGGCGCATGGCGAACCGGTTCAGGATGGCACGCTGCTGCCATACGTGGGACAGGGCCGGGCCGCCATCCATGCAGCGCCTGACAGGCTGCCGGCCTTGCCCGGCCCGCTTGCGGGCTTTGACCTGGGCGCAGCGGTGGAGCGCCTCGACCACGACTTGCGGCTGTACGGCAAGCTGGCCCGGATGTTCACCACCAGGTCGCACGATGACGTGGCACGCATCCGGCAGGCCCTGCTGGCAGGCGACCGCTCCACCGCCCGCCTGCATCTGCATACCTTGCAGGGGCAGGCCGCCGCCCTGGGGGCCACCGCGCTGCAGCAGCTGGCCGCGCAGGTGCAGCGTGCGGTCATGCAGCACATCCCGGTGGCGGAGCTGGAACCGCAACTGGCGCAACTGGCCACCCGGCTGGACGATGACGTGCAGTGCCTGCAATCCGTGCTGGCGCAATGGGCCGAAGCTGCCGAACAGCCGCCGCCCCCGGCCAGCCCGCAGCCGCACGCCCCGCGCCTGCTTGTCGTGGACGATCAGGCCAGCAGTGCCCAGGTGCTGCAAGACATCTTCCAGGCCGATTGCGCCGTCACCGTCGCGCACGGCGGGCCGCAGGCGCTGGCCTGCTGCCAAAACAGCAGTCCCTTGCCCGACCTGGTTCTGCTGGACATCGCCATGCCCGGCATGGATGGCCTGGAAGTATGTCGCCGCCTGAAGGCCGACCCGCTGACGGCAGATATTCCGGTGCTGTTCATCACGGCGCAAGCCACCCCCGGGGAGGAAGCTGCCGCTCTGGCCGCAGGCGGTGTGGACTTCATCACCAAACCTGTCCATCGCGCCGTGGTGCAGGCCCGCGTGCAGACCCACCTGACCTTGAAGGCGCAGCGCGACGAACTGCGCGAACATGCCATGCTGGACGGTCTGACCGGCATCGTGAACCGCCGCCGCTTCGATGAAGCGCTGGCCCAGGAGTGGCGCAACGGCGAGCGCTGGCACAAGCCGCTGGCCCTGTGCATGATCGACATCGACCATTTCAAAGCCTACAACGACCATTACGGCCACCTTGCCGGTGACGCCTGCCTGCAAACGATCGCCCGCACCTTGCAGAGCCACCTGGGCCGCACCCATGGCCTGGCGGCGCGTTATGGCGGCGAGGAGTTCGCCTGTCTGCTCACCGACATCCGGCCCGCCGATGCCTGGGACAAGGCCCAGGCGCTGTGCCAGGCCATTGCCGCCTTGCAGCTGCCCCATGCGGCATCCCCGACGGCCCCCTATGTCACCATCAGCGTGGGGGTGGCCACATGGCCCTTCGACCAGCCCGGGACGGCCCAGCAATTGGTGGCGGCTGCCGATGGCGCCTTGTATGCAGCCAAACATGCCGGGCGGAACCGGGCAATGCGGCACAAGGAAGAAAACACCTGAAAATATAGCTGTTACCGCTGGTATTTATTGAATTTCAATATAAAAATATATTGAATCCTATTGTTTACCAGCGGTAAAAGCTCCTTTTTTTAATATCTCATTCGATCAGGGCATGAAAAAACCGCCAGGCAAGATGCTCTGGCGGTTGTGTGTTTAGCTGAAGAAGCGCTTCAACTTGTCCGTCCAGCTCTCCCCGCTGGGCGAGTGGCGCGAGCCGCCTTTTTTCAGCGACTCTTCCAGTTCGCGCAGCAGCTTGCGCTGGTATTCGGTGAGCTTGACCGGCGTTTCCACCACGATGTGGCAGTACAGGTCGCCCGGGTAGCTGGCGCGTACGCCCTTGATGCCCTTGCCGCGCAGGCGGAACTGCTTGCCTGCCTGCGTCCCTTCGGGGATGTCGATGGCCGCCTTGCCCGACAGGGTGGGCACCTCGATCTCGCCGCCCAGGGCTGCGGTGATGAAGCTCACCGGCACCTGGCAATGCAGGTCGTCGCCGTCGCGCTCGAAGATGTCGTGCTGCTTGATGCGGATTTCGATGTACAGGTCGCCCGCCGGGCCGCCGTTGACGCCGGGTTCGCCATTGCCGCTGCTGCGGATGCGCATGCCGCTGTCGATACCGGCGGGGATTTTGACTTCCAGCGTCTTGTGCCGCTTGATCTTGCCCTGGCCGTGGCAGGCGGTGCAGGGTTCGGGAATGATCTTGCCCGTGCCCCGGCAGTGCGGGCAGGTCTGCTGCACGCTGAAAAACCCCTGGCGCATCTGCACCGAGCCGTTGCCGCCGCAGGTGCCGCAGGTCTTGGGCTGGGTGCCGGGCTTGGCGCCGCTGCCGTGGCAGGTGTCGCAGGTGTCCCAACTGGGGATGCGGATTTCGGTGGCTTTGCCCTTGGCTGCTTCTTCCAGGGTGATTTCCATGGCATACGACAGGTCGTTGCCCCGGTACATCTGCCGCCCGCCCCGGCCACCGCCGCCGCCGCGCTGGCCGCCGAACATGTCGCCGAAGATGTCGCCAAACGCCTCGGCAAAACCGCCGAAGCCTTCCGCGCCGCCCGGGCCGCCACGCATGTTGGGGTCCACGCCCGCGTGGCCGTACTGGTCGTAGGCGGCCCGCTTCTGGCTGTCGGAGAGCATCTCGTAGGCCTCCTTGACCTCCTTGAACTTCTCCTCGGCCTCCTTGGCCTTGTCCCCCTGGTTGCGGTCCGGGTGGTACTTCATGGCCAGCTTGCGGTAGGCCTTTTTGATTTCGTCGTCGGAGGCGGTCTTGCCCACCCCCAGCACTTCGTAAAAGTCGCGTTTCGCCATAAATTTGCTGCCGATCCAAATGACAAACGCCGCGCCAGACCTTCACCGGGAAAAACCGGGGCAAAGGGCTGCGCGGCGGACAGCGGTCAGGTCTGCCGCTGCATGGGAGGGATTACTGCTTCACTTCCTTGACCTCGGCGTCCACGATGTCGTCATCGCTGGCACCGGCGGCCTGGCTGGAAGCCTGTTGCTGGGCGCCGGCTTCGGCACCTGCGCCGGCGGCAGCCGCTTCGGCCTGGGCCTGGGCGTAGACTTTTTCGCCCAGCTTCTGGCTGGCGGTCATCAGCGCGGTGGTCTTGGCCTCGATGGCGTCCTTGTCCTCGCCTTTCAGGGCCTCTTCCAGCTCCTTGATGGCGGTCTCGATGGCTTCCTTCTCGGCAGCTTCCAGCTTGTCGCCATGCTCGCCCAGGCTCTTCTGCACGCTGTGCACGGCGGCTTCGCCCTGGTTGCGGGCCTGGATGAGTTCCAGCTTCTTCTTGTCTTCGGCAGCGTTGATTTCCGCGTCCTTGACCATCTGCTGGATTTCCTCTTCCGACAGGCCGGAGTTCGCCTTGATGGTGATCTTGTTCTCCTTGCCCGTGCCCTTGTCCTTGGCGCTGACGTGCAGGATGCCGTTGGCGTCGATGTCGAAGGCCACCTCGATCTGCGGCACGCCGCGCGGTGCGGCGGGGATGCCTTCCAGGTTGAACTCGCCCAGGGCCTTGTTGCCCGAGGCCATCTCGCGCTCGCCCTGGAAGACCTTGATGGTCACGGCCGGCTGGTTGTCGTCGGCGGTGGAGAAGGTCTGTGCGAACTTGGTCGGGATGGTGGTGTTCTTGGTGATCATCTTGGTCATGACGCCGCCCAGGGTCTCGATGCCCAGGGACAGGGGGGTCACGTCCAGCAGCAGCACGTCGGAGCGTTCGCCGCCCAGCACCTGGCCCTGCACGGCCGCGCCCACGGCCACGGCCTCGTCGGGGTTCACGTCCTTGCGCGGCTCGCGGCCAAAGAATTCCTTGACCTTGTCCTGCACCTTGGGCATCCGGCTCATGCCGCCGACCAGGATCACGTCCTGGATGTCGGACACGGACAGGCCGGCATCCTTGATGGCGGTGCGGCAGGGGGCGATGGTGCGCTCGATCAGGTCGTCCACCAGGCTCTCCAGCTTGGCGCGGGTGAGCTTCAGGTTCAGGTGCTTCGGGCCGGAGGCGTCGGCGGTGATGTAGGGCAGGTTGATGTCCGTCTGGGTGGAGTTGGACAGCTCGATCTTGGCCTTCTCGGCTGCTTCCTTCAGGCGCTGCAGGGCCAGCACGTCCTTGGACAGATCGACGCCTTGCTCTTTCTTGAACTCGCCGATGATGTAGTCGATGATGCGCTGGTCGAAGTCCTCGCCGCCCAGGAAGGTGTCGCCGTTGGTGGCCAGCACCTCGAACTGCTTTTCGCCATCGACGTCGGCAATTTCGATGATGGACACGTCGAACGTGCCGCCGCCCAGGTCATACACGGCAATCTTGCGGTCGCCCTTGCCCACCTTGTCCAGGCCGAAGGCCAGGGCGGCAGCGGTCGGCTCGTTGATGATGCGCTTGACTTCCAGGCCGGCGATGCGGCCGGCATCCTTGGTGGCCTGGCGCTGCGCGTCGTTGAAGTAGGCGGGCACGGTGATGACGGCCTCGGTCACTTCCTCGCCCAGGAAGTCCTCGGCGGTCTTCTTCATCTTGCGCAGCACTTCGGCGCTGATCTGCGGGGGCGCAAGCTTCTGGCCGCGCACTTCCACCCAGGCGTCGCCGTTGTCGGCCTTGATGATCTGGAAGGGGGCCAGATCCAGGTCTTTCTGGACTTCCTTCTCGTCGAACTTGCGGCCGATCAGGCGCTTGGCGGCGAAGATGGTGTTGCGGGGGTTGGTCACGGCCTGGCGCTTGGCCGAGGCGCCGACGAGGATCTCGCCGTCTTCCTGGTACGCAATGATCGACGGCGTGGTGCGGGCACCTTCGCTGTTTTCGATGACGCGGGTGTTGTTGCCTTCCATGATGGCCACGCAGGAGTTGGTCGTGCCCAGGTCGATACCGATGATTTTTGCCATTTTGAATAGCTCCGGAAAAAGGGTGTTGGTTAGGTTGGCTTGTAACTAAGGCTCAACCCGATGGTTTCAAGCCATGCGGCGATAAAAACGCCGGGGTTATTTGGGGGCGGCGACGGTGACCAGCGCCGGGCGCAGCACGCGATCGAAAATCAGATAGCCTTTTTGCAGCACGGCGACGACGGTGTTGGCTTCCTGCTCGGCAGGCACCACGCTGATCGCCTGGTGCTGGTGGGGGTCGAATTTCTCGCCTGCGGCCGGGGCGACCACCACCACCTTGTTGCGCTCCAGCGCCTGCAGCAGCTGGCGCAGCGTGGCCTCGCTGCCTTCGCGCAGTTGTTCGGCGCTGGCGTTCTGGATGGCCAGGGCGGCATCCAGGCTGTCGCATACGGGCAGCAGGCTTTCGGCAAAGCTCTCGATGCCGAATTTGCGGGCCTTGGCCACTTCCTCCTCGGTACGGCGGCGCATGTTTTCCGTATCGGCCTTGGCCCGCAGGAACTGGTCGGCCAGATCGGCATTCCTGGTTTTGAGTTCGGCCAGTTCCGCTTGCAGGCGGGCCATTTCATCGGCCATGTTGGCGGCCATGGCGGCTTCTACTTCTTCGGGGCTGGCATCCAGGGGGGCTTGGGAGTGAGCGGAATCGGTCATTGGTCTTGCAATAGAAAAAGAGAAGGTGAAAAAAGACTTGCCTGCCCATATGGGGCGGGCTGGACGTCTTTCAAGGCGCTGCAGGCAGGAAGTCAAAGCGGCATCCCGCCATTTTGATTCATGGTTTACAATCTGCGGTTTTGCCTTGCCCCACTGCTAGTTTTTGGCGCAGCAGGGGGCCTTACCCACAAGGGAGTTTTCATGCGTCATTACGAAATCATTTTGTTGATCCACCCGGATCAAAGCGAACAGGTTCCGGCCATGCTGGAGCGCTACAAGGGCATGATCACCCAGGGCGGTGGCAAGGTGCACCGCGAAGAAGACTGGGGCCGCCGTCAACTGGCGTACCTGATCAACAAGCTGGCCAAGGCCCACTACGTGTGCCTGAATATCGAGGCCGACCAGACCATCATGCAGGAGCTGGAGCACGCCTTCAAGTTCAACGACGCCGTGCTGCGCCACCTGACCGTGCAGAAGAAGAAAGCCGACACCGGCGCTTCCACCATGATGAAGACCGTCGAGCGCGAAGAAGCCCGCAAGGCTTCCCAAGCCGCTGCTGCCGAGCAAGCCTAAGCCGATCCGTTTGGTCTGGAGGTGGAAAACCGGCTGGTACTGAGCGCTTCGATCCATGAGCGTGCCCCCTTGCGCTTTACGCCATCGGGCATCGCGGCACTGGATCTGCGGCTGCAGCACGATTCGCAACAGGTCGAAGCCGGCAGCCCCCGCAAAGTGCAGGCCTGCCTGAAAGCCGTCGCCTTTGGCGATCTGGCCCACAGGCTGGCACGGCAGGCCCCCGAAAGCTGCTGGCGGTTCCAGGGCTTTCTGGCCACGCCGCGCAACAGCCGGTCGGTGGTGTTCCACATCCAGGATATGCAACAAGATTAATTTTCAAAGAGGTCCAGCAATGGCCACGTTCAAGAAATTCAACAAAGACAAGCGCCCCAAGCGCAACACCCAGTCGCTGCTGTTCAAGCGCAAGCGCTTCTGCCGCTTCACCGTCGCCGGTGTCGAGGAAATCGACTACAAAGATGTGGACACCCTGCGTGACTTCATCGCCGAAAACGGCAAGATCATCCCCGCCCGTCTGACCGGCACCCGCGCCATCTACCAGCGCCAGTTGAACACCGCCATCAAGCGTGCCCGCTTCCTGGCGCTGCTGCCCTACACCGACCAGCACAAGATCTAAGGAGAAGCCGACATGCAAATCATCCTGCTCGAAAAAGTGCTGAACCTGGGCAACCTGGGCGACATCGTCAAGGTCAAGGACGGCTACGCCCGCAACTTCCTGATCCCCACCGGCAAGGCCCGCCGCGCTACCGAAGCTGCCAAGGCAGAATTCGAAGCCAAACGCGCCGAACTGGAAAAGCAGGCCGCCGAGAAGCTGGCTGCTGCCCAGGGCGTTGGCGAGAAGCTGACGGGCTTCACCGTCAAGCTGCTGCAAAAAGCCGGTGTGGACGGCCGCCTGTTCGGCTCCGTCACCAATGCCGACATCGCCGAAGAGCTGGCCAAGGCCGGTTTTGAAGTGGTCAAGGCCCAGGTGCGTATGCCCAACGGCCCGATCAAGACCGTTTCGGCCACCACCGTGGACGTGGCCCTGCACACCGACGTGGTCGTGGAAGTGAACGTGGAAGTGGCTGGCGAACAAGCCTAAGCCGGTTCCCGGACGCTGATACGCTTCCTAAGAACCTGTTCACGCTCTTTTCATGGTGTCCGTTGCCCCGCCAGGGCGGCAGATGCAAGGCGCAAACCGCAGTCGCCCTGGTGGGGCGGCGAGGATTTGCAACGCAGCAGATGCTGTCTTGGCGGGGCAACCCTTCGGGCAAGGCAGCAAAAAACCGCACTCGTCGTTGCGTACCTTGACCAGGCCACCAGCC
>CABIIJ010000022.1 GCA_902175065.1 uncultured Comamonas sp.
CTCCACCCCCGACTGGCGCGACGCCCCCGGCCCCGACTGGAACTGGCTGGCGCAGGACGCCGATGGCCAATGGTTCTGGTACCGCACCGAGCCGCAGCTCGGCTGGGCCGGCGGCATCTGGCGCAGCAATTCCCGCAACCAGCAACGCGCAGGCCAAGGTGCGCCCAATGCGGATTGGGCCAATTCACTAAAAACAAGACCCAACTGAAAAACTTCTGAAGCTGCGCAGCAAGCGAAGAAGCCCCCGCGCCCAAACGCATCCATCAAGGCGCAGGCCGTTTACCTCCCCAACAGCATCCCATCTGACTCACCGTGGTTGTCCGAGCGCAGCGCCCGCAGGGCGCGAAGCGAGTTCCACGGTGCCAAAGCTGCGCAGCACGCTTTCTTTGACTCCTTTCTTGCGCGTGCAAGAAAGGAGTTCGCCCGCCGGGGCGAGTCCCGGCCAGCAGCACGAAAATCAGGCAAACAAGAATTAACAATAGCTGCTCCCACATAAGAACAAAGGAATTCAGATACTTTCATACCTGAATCCCTTTATTCATCAACGCAAACAGCTATCTTTAGAGAACATCACCGTTTCCGATGAATGGAGATGGTCGGCGCCTTCGCCGCCTGTTCGGTGCTGGCCAGGGCCACCTGCACGGCCACGTCGCGGGCCAGTTTTTTGTAGATGGCCGCCACTTCGCCGTCGGGATCGGCAACCACGGTGGGTTTGCCGCTGTCGGCCTGCTCGCGGATTTGCAGGGACAGCGGCAGCGACCCGAGGAAGTGCAGCCCCTTGTCCCGGGCCAGTGCCTTGCCGCCGTCCTGGCCAAAGATGTGCTCGACATGGCCGCAGTGGCTGCACACGTGCATGGCCATGTTTTCCACCAGACCCAGGATGGGCACGCTGACCTTCTCGAACATCTGGATGCCTTTGCGGGCATCGGACAGGGCGATGTCCTGCGGCGTGGTGACGATGACGGCGCCGGTGACGGGGATGCGCTGACTCATGGTCAGTTGGATGTCGCCCGTGCCGGGCGGCAGGTCGATGACGAGGTAGTCCAGTTCCTGCCAGTGGGTCTGGCGCAGCATTTGCTCCAGCGCCTGCACGGCCATGGGGCCGCGCCAGATCATGGCCTGGTCGGGGTTGTCCAGCAGGAAGCCGATGGACATGAGCTGCACGCCGTGGCTCTCCAGCGGCTCCATGGTCTTGCCGTCGTGGCTCTCGGGCTTCTGGCCGGTAACGCCGAACATCAGCGGCTGGCTGGGGCCGTAGATATCCGCATCCAGCACGCCGACGCGGGCGCCTTCGGCGGCCAGGGCCAGGGCCAGGTTGGCGCTGGTGGTGCTTTTGCCCACCCCGCCCTTGCCCGACGCCACGGCAATGATGTTCTTCACCCCCGGGAGCAACTGCACCCCCGGCTGCACGGCGTGCGAGCGCACTTGCCAGGACACGTTGGCGCTGACGTTCTCCACCCCCGCCACGGTGCGGGCCGCCGCAATCAACTGCTGGCGCAAGGGGACGATGAGGCTTTGCGCCGGGTAACCAAGCACCACGTCGAAAGCGACGTCGCCGCCCTGGATGCTCAAGTTGCGCAGCGCCTGGCTGCTGACGAAATCTGCGCCGGTGTGGGGGTCGGGCACGCTGGCCAGTGCGGCCAGCAGGTCTTGCTCAAGAATGGGCATGGTGAGGATTCGGTGAGAAGAAACAACGGTTCGGAGTCTAAGTCCCTCCGATAGTCCCCTGGGACGCTGTGCGCTTAACGCAAGCGGCGCGTGCCCCCTGTTAGCATCGGCGGCTGCCGTTTTTTACCCTTGCTCACACTTTCATACGCTTGGCGCTGCCCGCTGCCATGACTTTTGCCTTGCCCCACCATCGCCTCACCCCCCTGGCTCTGGCCCTGCTGTGCTGCGGCACGACGGTCGCCCATGCTGCAACCCCCTCGCTGGAAGACGTGCAGCAACTGCTGGAGCTGTCGCTGGAAGACCTGCTTGCCACCCCGGTGGTCACCGCCTCGCGCCAGAGCGAAACGCGCGACCAGACGCCCGCGCACATCATGGTGTTCACGCGCGAGCAGATTCGCCAGCGGCGCTACCAGAATCTGGCCGACCTGCTGGAAGACCTGCCGGGAGTGAACTTCCAGCGCGGCACCAAATCCTCGCAGTTCAACCAGTTCACCGTGCAGGGCTACCTGGGGCCGAACAAGCTGCTGGTGATGCTGGACGGCATCCGCATCGGCCAGCCCAGCGGCGGCAACTTCCCCGTCGCGCAAAACCTGGCGCTGTACCAGGCCAGGCAGGTCGAAGTGCTGTTCGGCCCGGCGGCGGCCCTGTACGGGGCCGATGCGGTCGCCGGGGTGGTGAACATCGTGACCGACAACGCTGCCGAGGCCGGTGCCAACGGGGCCACCGGCACGGTGTCCGTGGGCATGGGGCGCTTTGGCAGCCGCGAAGCCTCGTTTTTCACCAGCGCCAGAATCAGCGAGCGCCTGGGCATCAGCGTCGGCGGGCACAGCCAGCGCTCCGACCGGGCGCCTCTGGATGATTTTTATCCTGGCGATTTTCAAAAGGTCGATGGCGTATTCAATAAGAAACCGGTCCTGCCCGCCGCCGACCGCGAGGACTACACCGGCGGCATCCGCAGCCACAGCCTGTTTGCCCGCCTGGATCTGGGCGAGCAGTTGACGGTCGGTTTTTACCGCTACCGCTTCAACAGCCTGACCAGCACGGGCGATCCCTATGCCATGGCCCGCTACGACAGCGGCGCCCAATGGCAGACCACCAACGATACGGCCTATGCCCGCTACCACCACCGCCTGGGCGAGAACCTGCAAGGCACGCTGACCATTGACCACGGGGAGCTGGAAGTCGATCCCCGCGCCTACTACAACAATGCCTATAACGGCTTTGCAAATGGCTATTCCTACGTGCTGGGCAAGCGCACCGGCATCGAGGAAAGTCTGCGCTGGCGCCTGAGCGAGCGCCACCAGATGCAGGCAGGACTGGGCTGGCAGAAATACTCGGCGATCGAGGTGGCCTCCATGCCCCAGCCGTACGACACCGGCAAATCCTCCGGCAGCCAGGGCATGGTTCACCCCAACACCACCTTGCCGTTCGTCATCCCGCAAACGCAGTTCCACAACCTCTCGGCCTATGTGCAGTGGCAGGCGCAGTGGAGCAGCAAGCTCTCCAGCGTGGCCGGAGTGCGCCTGGACCGCCATTCGGTCTACGGCAGCAGCGTCAATCCCCGGCTGGGGCTGGTCTTCACACCCGGCAGGAACCACGTCTTCAAGGCCCTGTACGGCGAAGCCTTCCGCGCCCCTTCGCCGGAGGAAAGCCTCAGCGCCATGGGCCGCTTCGACGGCAGCCAGGACGCCGATGGCCGCTACATCGGCACCAACTTCCGCGTGGCCAACGACAGCCTGGAGCCGGAAAAAGTCCGCTCCCTCAGCCTGACCTGGGATTGGCGGCCCACGCAGAACCTGAACTTCAGCACCAACCTGTACCACAGCCGCATCAGCGGCCTGGTGGTCACGCAGCCGACCGCCGACGTCATCACCCCCGACTACTGGCTGCAAAAACCCGAAACCAAGGCCAACGCCGGGCGCCAGCACCAGATGGGCCTGGACGTCAGCGCCCAATGGCGCTTCCGCCTGGGGCAGAACTGGACGGGCGACCTGTGGGGCAGCGCCAGCTGGATTCACGGACGCATCGACACCGGCGATGGCATCGACTGGCAAATCCCCTACGTCGCCAGCCGCCAGCTCAAGCTGGGCACCACGCTGCGCTGGCGCGATCAGGTCAGCATCACCCCCAAGCTGCGCTGGAGCAGCGCCACCACCAATGGCCGCGTGAAAGCCCCGGGCAACGCGCTGCTGCCGCCCGCCGCGTGCAGCACCACGCCCACCGCGCCCACGCGCTGCAGCACGCCTGGGGCGGCGGTGCTGGACTTGCACCTGGGCTGGCACAAGCTGCTGGACGGCAAGGCCACGCTGTGGCTGGACGTGACCAATGTGCTGGACAAGCGCTACTACGCCGCCGGGGGCGGGGGCGGCATGACCTTCTGGGACATGCCCCAGCAGCCCCGGCGCTGGATGCTGACGCTGGACTACCGCTTCTGACGGCAGCCTCCGACATGCCCGCCGTTCGCCTCCTGCGCCAGACCGCCGCCTTCCTGCTGTGCAGCAGCCTGTGCACTCTCGCCACCGTGTCGGCGGTGCAGGCAGCGCCATCGGCGCTGGCGGTAAAAGCAGCGCTGCTGTTCAAGCTGCCACGTTTCGTTTACTTCCCGTACCTGGAGGACAACGCCCCCCTGACCCTGTGCATCCTGGACAGCAATCCGTTCGGCCAGGCCTTGCAGACCCTGGCGCAAACGCCGATCGACGGCCATACCGTGCAGTTGCACATGCCCCGCAGCACCAACGATGTCCAGGCGTGCAACCTGGCCTTTCTCCCCGACAGCGCCAACGCCCGCAACACCTTGTCCACACGCCTGCAGGCCCTGGCAGCCGCCCCCATGCTGACGGTGTCGGACATTCCCGGCTTCGCCCAGGCGGGCGGCATGGTCGAGCTGGCCGACCATCCGGAAGGCCAGGGCAAGGTGCAGATCGTGATCAACCAATCGGCCGCCGCCAGCCAGGGCATCCGCTTCAATGCCCAGCTGCTGCGCCTGGCAACCCTGCTGCCATGACCCGCATCCCTTTCCCCTGCGCCCTGCGTCCCCGCACCATCCAGGCCAAGCTGCTCTGGGGGTTCACCGCCGCCATCGTGCTGGTGCTGCTGCTGACCTTTGCCCTGATGCTGCTGCAGCAGCAACGGCTGATGCGCAGCGAGTGGAGCGCCACCATGCGCGCCCAGGCCCAGCTGATCGCCACCAACAGCCAGGCAGCGCTGGAGTTTGGCGACACCGAGGAGGCGCGGCGCCTGCTGTCCTCCCTGGAAGGCGATCCATCCATCCTGCGGGCACGCATCGTCCTGCTGCCAACCCTGCGGCCTTTTGCCGAATACACCCGCACGCCGCACGCCCTGGCGCTGTCCACGCCCCCACCGCCACCGCGCGGCGGCACGCAGTTCGACGGCGACCACCTGCTGGTCTGGGCACCCATTCCCCATAGCACTCCCCCTGCCAGCATTGAAATGGTCATCTCGCTGCAGTCCCTGCACCAGGTGACATGGCGCTCGGCCCAGGAAATCGGCCTGGCGCTGCTGGCCGTACTGGGGGTGTTTTTATGGCTGGCCTCCCGCGCTGCCCGGCGCATTGCCCGCCCCTTGCTGCAGTTGAACCAGCTCATGGGCCAGGTCGCCGACAACCCGGCCCTGGCCCGCCGGGCCAGCATCCGGGGGCACGACGAGCTGGCGCAACTGGCCCGCAGCCTCAACCACATGATCGACCGCCTGCAAAAACGCGACCGTGAACTGCAGCAGTACCGCGAAAACCTGGAGGAGCTGGTCGAGCACCGCACCCAGGCGCTGCTGCAGGCCACCGAAGCAGCGCAGCAGGCCAGCCGCGCCAAATCGGATTTTCTGGCCCGCATGAGCCACGAAATCCGCACCCCGATGAACGCCATCGTCGGCCTGAGCAAGCTGCTGCTCAAGACCGAGCTGACCGCCCACCAGCGCGACTACCAGGAGAAGGTGATCTCCGCCTCGGAAATGCTGCTGGGCCTGATCAACGACATCCTGGACTACTCGCGCATCGAAGCGGGCAAGCTGGAGGTCGAGAGCATCGACTTCGACCTCGACCAGGTCATGCGCAGCGTCGTCAGCCAGATGGCGCTACGCGCCCAGCAAAAGGGGCTGGAGCTGCTGTTCCATCCCGAGCCGGATGTGCCCCGGCGCTTGCGCGGCGACCCGCTGCGCCTGACGCAAGTGCTGGTGAACCTGGTCAACAACGCCATCAAGTTCACCGAGTTCGGTGAAATCGTCCTGCGCATCGCCCTGCAGGATCGGCAGGAAGGGCAGGTACAACTGGTGTTTTCCGTGCGGGACTCGGGCATGGGCATTCCCGCCGAGCGCCTGAGCCAGCTCTTCACCCCGTTCACCCAGGTCGATGGCAGCATCACGCGCCGCTTCGGCGGCACCGGCCTGGGGCTGGCCATCTGCCGCCAGCTGGTCGAGCTGATGGGCGGCCAGATCCAGGCCGAAAGCCAGGAAGGCCAGGGCAGCCACTTCTTCTTCACGCTGCGCCTGCCGCTGCCGGCGCCCGCAGCCCTGCCGGTCGAGGCGGCCTCGGCCCCCCCTGCCCCGGCCTCGCTGCTGCGCGGCAAGCGGGTGCTGGTGGTGGACGACAACGCCAGCGCCCGCGACATCCTGCACGCGACCCTGACCAGCTTCGGCATGACCGCCGACACCGTGGACAGCGGCGAAGCCTGTATGCAGCACGTGCTGCAGGCCAATGCCGCCGACACGCCCTACCACCTGGTGCTGCTCGACTGGCTCATGCCCGGCATGGACGGCATCGAGGTGGCCCGCCACATCCAGGCGGCCCGCCTCGGCGCAGGCCTGCCCGGCATCCTGATGGTCACCGCCGGCAGCTACGAGAAACTCTCGCCCCAGGCCGCCCAGGTCGGGCTGCAGCATATTCTGACCAAACCCGTGTGCCCCACGGCGCTGCACGAGGCCATGCTCGAAGCCCTGCAATGCAGCCATCCCGCCACGGCGGGCGCCAGACCGGCCGCCGGCGCCGCACCGGCACTGCCCGACTTCACCCCCATTGCCGGCGCCCGGGTGCTGCTGGTCGATGACGTGGAACTCAACCGCACCGTGGCCCTGGCCTTCCTGCAGGACACGGGGATGCACGTCGATATCGCCGTGCATGGCCGCGAAGCCGTGGAAAAAGTCCTCGCCCAGCCCTACGACCTGGTGCTGATGGACATCCAGATGCCCGAGATGGATGGCCTCACCGCCACCCGTGCCATCCGCCAGGAAGCACGGCTGAAGCACCTGCCCATCATCGCCATGACCGCCCATGCCATGGAAGGCGACCGCCAGCGCAGCCTGGACGCCGGGATGCAGGACCACCTGACCAAGCCGATCGACCCGGAAGCGCTGTACGCCGCCTTGCTGCGCTGGATTGCCCCGCGCCCGGACGCAGGCCCGGCAGCGCCGCCCACGGCAAGCGAAACACCGGCCACCGCCATCCCCGTGCTGGAGGGCATCGACACCGCCCGCGGCCTGGCGCAATGCCTGGGCAGGCCGGAGCTGTACCGGCGCATCATGGGCAACTTCGTGCAGGAATTTGCCGACAGCCCCACCGCCATGCAGCAGGCAGCCCGGGCGCAGGACTGGCCCACGGCGCGGCGCCTGGCGCACTCGCTCAAATCGGCCGCCGCCACCCTGGGCGCCGCTGCCCTGGCCGAACACGCCAAGATGCTGGAACACGGCTACGCCGAGGAATGCGCCCCCAGCGCCATCACGGCGCAAGCCCTGGCGCAGGAACTGGAGCGCGTGCTGGCGCTGCTGCGCCCCCTGCTGCCAGCACCTGCAACAACAGCAGCGGCGGCAGCGACCACCCCTGCCACGCCCGGCGCCGCCCTGGCCCCGCTACTGGATGCGCTGGCCAGGTGCCTGCATGACGACGACGCCAGCGCCCTGCGCGTGCTGGACGATCTGCAAGCCGCCCTGGGCAGCCCCCTCGACCCCGCCGCGCTAGAAAAACTGGAGCTTGTGCGGGAGCTGGTGGAAGATATTGAATATGAATCAGCTCTGGAATCGTTGCCAGATCTGCGCCAAATACTCCTGAAATCATAACAATGAACCTCGCCGCTGCTGAATTTACCGTCCTCATCGTCGATGACGAAAAGCAAAACCGCCTGCTGCTGACCGAACTGTTCCACGGTGCCTACAAAATCATCCAGGCCAAGAACGGCGTGCAGGCGCTGGAAAAAGCCCGCCAGCACCGCCCTGACCTGATCCTGCTGGACGTGCTCATGCCCGAGATGGACGGCATGAGCGTGCTGCGCGAACTCAAGCGCGACGATGCCACGCGCCTGATCCCGGTGATCTTCATCACCGCGCTGGACTCGGCCACCGACGAGGAAAACGGCCTGGACCTGGGGGCCGTGGACTACATCTCCAAGCCCTTTCACCCGCCCATCGTGCGGGTGCGCGTGCGCAACCAGCTGCAACTGGTGCACCAGCGCCGCCTGCTGGAGCAACTGGCCTCGCTGGACGGACTGACCGGCATTCCCAACCGGCGCCAGTTCGACGCCATGCTGCTCAAGGAATGGCACCGCTGCCAGCGCAACGCCCAGCCGCTGTCGCTCGTCGTGGCCGACGTGGACTTTTTCAAACGCTACAACGACACCCTGGGCCATGCCGCCGGCGACCGCGTGCTGCAGGAAGTGGCCGCCGCCCTGCGCCAGGGCGCCCGCCGCCCCGGCGACCTGGTGGCCCGCTACGGCGGGGAAGAATTCGTCCTGCTGTTGCCCGAAACCGATGCCGCCAGCGCCCAGGCCCTGGCCGAGGGGCTGCAGGCCCTGCTGCAGAACAAGGCCCTGCCGCACCCCGATTCCGCCGTCAGCGCCCACATCACCCTGAGCATGGGCGGCACCACCCTCGTGCCGATGACCGAAGCGCTCGACCCCCAGTTCTTTGCCTGCGCCGACACCGCGCTGTATGCCGCCAAGGCCCAGGGGCGCAACCGCGTGTGCTGGGCGCCCTGACATGTTCTGACCGGCCTTGCACCGGAAGCGGCGGGCAGACTGCCTAGAATTGGCCGTTTCGCCCGCCCTCCCTTTTTCTTCCCTTTCTTCACGTTTTTTCCCACCATGTCGCAACGCAAGCTCTTCGTCACCACCGCCCTGCCGTATGCCAACGGCCATTTCCACATCGGCCACATCATGGAATACATCCAGGCCGACACCTGGGTGCGGGCGCAGCGGATGCAGGGCAACCAGGTGAACTTTGTCGGTGCAGACGACGCCCACGGCGCCCCCATCATGATTGCCGCCGAAAAAGCCGGCAAAACCCCGCAGCAGTTCGTCGCCGACATCGCCAGCGGGCGCAAGCAGTACCTGGACGGCTTTCACATCGCCTTCGACAACTGGAGCAACACCGACAGCCCGGAGAACCACGAACTGTCCAGGCAGATTTACCTGGATCTGAAAAAAGCCGGCTTCATCGAAACGCGCACCATCGAGCAGTTCTTCGACCCCGAGAAGAACATGTTCCTGCCCGACCGCTTCATCAAGGGCGAGTGCCCGCGCTGCCATGCCAAGGACCAGTACGGCGACAACTGCGAGGTGTGCAGCTCGGTCTACGCGCCCACCGACCTCGTCAACCCCTATTCCGCCCTGTCCGGCGCCAAGCCGGTGCTGAAAACCTCGGAGCACTTCTTCTTCAAGCTCTCCGACCCGCGTGCCGTGGAATTTCTGACCGAATGGACGCAGAACGGCCAGCACGTACAGCCCGAAGTGGCCGCCAAGATCAAGGAATGGTTCGGCACCCGCACCAATCCCGACGGCTCCACCAGCGAAGGGCTGGACGACTGGGACATCAGCCGCGACGCGCCGTACTTCGGCATCGAAATCCCGGACGCACCGGGCAAATACTTCTACGTCTGGCTGGACGCGCCCGTGGGCTACCTGGCCTCGCTGAAAAACCTTTTGAATCGGCGCGGCGAGAACTACGACGCCTACATGGCCGACCCGCTGCTGGAGCAGTACCACTTCATCGGCAAGGACATCATCACCTTCCACACCCTGTTCTGGCCCGCCATGCTGCATTTTTCCGGCCGCAAGACACCCACGAAAATCTGCGTCCACGGCTTCATGACCGTGAACAACGGCGAGAAGATGAGCAAGAGCCGAGGCACGGGCCTGGACCCGCTCAAATACCTGGCGCTGAACATGAACCCCGAGTGGCTGCGCTACTACCTGGGCGCCAAGCTCAACGGCAAGAACGAAGACATCGACTTCAACGCCGAAGACTTCATGTTGCGCGTCAATGCCGACCTGATCGGCAAATATGTGAACATCGCCAGCCGCGCCGCCGGTTTCATCGCCAAGCGCTTCCAGGGCCAACTGGGCAGCATCGGCGCCGACAGCCAGGCCCTGCTGGACGCCTTGCAGGCGCCGCAAGCGGCCATCGTCCAGTCCTACGAAGCCCGCGACACCGCCCGCGCCGCCCGCGACATCATGCTGCTGTGCGACAAGGTGAACAGCTACGTGGACGCCAACAAACCCTGGGAACTGGCCAAGCAGGACGGGCAGGATGCACGGCTGCACGACGTCTGCACCACCTGCATCCAGGCCTTCCGCCTGCTGACCATCTACCTCAAGCCCATGCTGCCCGCAGTGGCCGCCCAGGTCGAGGGTTTCCTGGCCATCGCACCGCTGCAATTTGCCGATGCCCAAACCCTGCTGCCCGCCGGTCACGTCATCGGCCAATACCAGCACCTGATGCAGCGCGTGGCCATGGAACAGCTCGAAGCCCTGTTCGAGCCGCCCGCCGCGCCCGTGGTCGAAGCACCCCAACCCGGTGGCGAAAACAATCAAGCCCCCACGCTCGGCGCTGTCGCGTCCTCGCTGCCCCCCGAGGGGGCTGGCTCCACCTTGGGGCGGCCCGGCGGCGCAGCCATCGCCCCCACCATCACCATCGACGACTTCGCCAAGGTCGACCTGCGCATCGCCAAGATCGTCGATTGCCAGGCCGTGGCAGGCTCCACCAAGCTGCTGCAACTGACGCTGGACGCGGGCGAGGGCAAGACGCGCAACGTCTTCAGCGGCATCGCCAGCATGTACCAGCCCGAGCAACTGGTGGGCAAACTCACCGTGCTGGTCGCCAACCTGGCCCCGCGCAAGATGAAGTTCGGCATCAGCGAAGGCATGGTGCTGGCCGCCAGCCACGCGGACGAAAAAGCCCAGCCCGGCATCTACGTGCTGGAACCCTTCCCCGGGGCGCAGCCGGGGATGCGGATTCATTGATCAAACTATTCATTCAATAGCTGCTACCGCTTTTGAAATAATGATTTCAGGTAGTTTTCATATCGAAATCGTTTATTCATAAGCGGAACAAGCTTCTTTTTTTATGAGCCTGGGGAGGAAGCATGGAATGCCTTCCCCCAGGCTTGCCGCATACAGGAATTGAATCCCCATGCCCATCTACCGTTGCAACAAATGTGGCTTTGTCTGCGAAGACGCGCAAACGCCGGTGCATACCCCAACGCCCTGCGGGCGCTGCGGCACGCCCAGCACGGTGTATGGCACGGTGTTTTTTGTTGAAGAACTGATCAAGCGCCTGGCCACCGTGACGCGGGACTTCAAGGCGCTGCAAGCGCAACAGGCCGCCGCCGAACTGGGCGACAACTACCCCCTGTTTGCCGACCTGCTCGACCGCGTGCGCTACGCCTACCGCAAGAGCTACACCAACGTGAATCTGGAGCTGGGCAAGCTTTCGCAAAAAGACGGGCAGACCATCACCAAGTTCTGCCGCAACCTGTACGAGCACACCTTTTTTGCCCGCTATCACTACCAGAAGCCGGAAAAAATCGCCCGCCTGACCTTGCAGTCGGCCCCCGCCGTGCGCCAATTTTTTGAAGGCGGCTGGCTGGAGTGGTACGCCTTGATGCAGGTGCTGGCGCTGAACGGACAGAATGCGGGCAATGTGTCCTACGCCCGCAATGTCAAAGTCGTCTTCCCCAACGAAGATCTGCATGAGCTGGACGTGGTGTGCCTGCCCGCAGGCCAGCCTCCCATTTGCATTGAATGCAAATCCGGTGAATTTCGGCGTGATATCGACAAATACCTGCGGTTAAGCAAACGCCTTGGCCTGAGCAAAAGCCGCTTCATCATTTGCTCCACCGACCTGACTGATGAACAGGCCCATGGCCTGAGCGCCATGTACGACCTGAGTTTCGTGAACCTGCAGACTTTGAAAAATCATCTGCAAAAAGTGATTTAGGGATGCTCTGCACGAATCGAGCGGTAAGTCTGCGCTGCGGATCGGGATGGGCTGCAAGGCGCAAACCGCAGCGATAGCCGTAGCTATCGCGAGGATTTGCAACGCCGCAGACCGCCCGAGGCCGCAGATGCAGGCGGCGCGGCGATTTGTGCAGAGCATCCCTAGAGCTGCCAGAAGCTGGACGCCCCACCCTGCGCCACGTCTTCGGCGGCATCGCCCGCATGTCCCCGCCGGTCACGGCTGCGCTGCGTCCACCACACCGGGCAGCTGGCCCAGGTAGGCTTGCAGCGCGGCAATGGCCTGGCGCACCTTGGCGGGCTGGGTTGTCCGCTGGGGCGTGACGGCCCAGATGTCCAGGGTGCCGAAATCCCAATCGGGCAGCAGCCGCGCCAGGCGGCGGGTTGCCACGGCCTCGGCGGCATCCAGGCCGGTGAGCAGCGCCACGCCCAGCCCGGCCTCGCACATCTGCTGGATCGACAACTGGTTGTTGCTGGTGATGCGCATCTGCGGGTGCCATTCCTGCGCCTCCGCGCCCCGGCGGGCGTGGATGGTGCGGACGGTATCGCCCGCATGGACCAGCTCCAGCCAGTCGCCAGCCAGCAGCCGCGCAGGCGACAGCCCATCGGCCGCCCGCTCGGCCAGCCAGGCCGGGGCCGCGCACAGCCACCACGGCGTGGCCCCCAGGCGTTTGGCGGCCCAGTTGGAATCGGGCAGGCGGCCAAAGCGGATCGCCAGATCGATGCGGCTCTGGATCAGGTCGATGGGCGCATCGTCCACCGCCATATGCAGCCGCAACTGCGGATGCTCGACCAGCCAGCCCCCCAGCGCGGGCGCGATATGACGGGCAAAACCGGCCACCGTCGCCACACGCAATTCGCCGCTGGGTTCGTCACGGGCAGACGCCAGTTCGGCCCGCGCCCGCGCCGCCGCCTGGGCCATGGCCGCGCATTGCTCGTAGAAGCGCTGCCCCGCATCGGTCAGCCGCAACTGGCGCGTGGACCGCGTGAGCAAGGTCACGCCGCCAGCCGCTTCGAGCTGGCGAATCTGCTGGCTCACTGCCGATGCGCTCAGGCCCAGCGCCCGGCCTGCGGCGGTCATCGAGCCTTGCTCGACCACGGCAGCGAACACCGCCATGCGTTTGAAATCGTCCATCTTTTATCGTGAAGCACAGCTTCAAAGTATTAGCAAAAAAAGCCATCTATTCCACATATTGTGAAATACCTAGACTAAGCGCTTGTCAAACATTGATGCAACCCGGCGGAACATGCGATGCAGCCGCCCTCTCAAGGAGAAATTATGAAAGTCGCACTGATCGGTGCCACAGGTTTTGTCGGCGCTGCCGTACTGCAGGAACTGCTGTCACGCGGCCACGAGGTCGTGGCCCTCGCTCGCCATCCCGAGAAAATCGCCGCCCAGCCCCGCCTGTCCGTGGTCAAGGCCGACGTGCTGAACACCCGCGAGGTGGAACAGGCCGTGGCCGGCTGCGATGCCGTGGTCAGCGCCTACAACGCGGGCTGGACGAATCCGCGCATCTACGACGACTTCATGCAGGGCGCACGCGCCATCGTCCACGCCGTCAAGGCCGCGGGCATCCGGCGCTATCTGGTGGTCGGTGGCGCGGGCAGCCTGTACGTGAACGGCCAGCAGTTGGTGGACAGCCCGGAATTCCCCGCCGCCATCAAGCCCGGGGCACTGGCGGCACGCGATACGTACACCGAACTGCAAAAGGAAAACACGCTTGAGTGGACGATGCTCAGTCCGGCAGTCGGCTTCCATCCTGGTTCTGCCGCCCAGGCCCAGGGCCGCACGGGCCAATACCGCACGGGGCGGGACGAGCCGCTGATGCAGGCCGATGGCCAGCCGGGCGACATCTCCGCCGCCGACCTGGCCGTGGCGCTGACCGACGCGCTGGACCAGGGCCTGCATATCCGGCAGCGGTTCACGGTGGCCTATTGATGCGATGCGCTGGCGGGAAATGGCGGCGCTCCCACCTATTGACCCCTCCTGTTGATATGCGCGGGGGGTAGAACCTTCTTACCTGTGGTTGCAAAGGGCTCCCTAGAATCTGCCCTGCCCCGATGGCCCCATAGGAGAGAGAAGAATGCCCCTGCCCCTTGTCCCACGACCTGCCGCATGGCTGGCGCTTGCGCTGGCCGTCCCCCTGGCAGCCGCCGCCCAGACGCCCACGGCCCCGGCCGCCTCCACGCTCAAGGCCCTGGACGTGGCCGTGCTGGCGGGCACCTGCGCCAACTGCCACGGGCCGCAGGGCCAGTCCACCGGCGGCATTCCCACCCTGCGCGGACAGGATGGCAGCCACTTGCTCCAGCGTATGCAGGCTTTCAAGGCCAACCGCGCGGCCGACGCCACCATCATGAACCGGCTGATGCAGGGGTATGACGACGCCCAGATCCAGGCGCTGGCCGCCTGGTTCAGCCAGGAGGTGCAACCATGAGCAACCTGCACCGCCGTACCGTTTTGCGCAGCGCCCTGGCCGGTGCTGCATCGCTGGCCCTGCCCGCCATCGTCTGCGCCCGGGCCGGTGCCGCCCATGTGGTGGTGATCGGCGGCGGCTTTGGCGGCGCCACTGCGGCACGTTATCTGAAGGCGCAGGCGCCCCAGGTGCGCGTGACGCTGGTCGAGCCTGCCGAACGCTTTTACACCTGCCCGTTCTCCAACCTGTATCTGGCGGGCCTGCGCTCGTTCGAGAGCATCGGCCACGGCTACGACGGCCTGCGTAAAGCAGGCGTCGACGTGGTTCATGCCCGCGCCGAGGATGTCGATGCCGCTGCCCGCAGCGTGCGCCTTTCCACTGGCCAGACGCTGCACTACGACAAGCTGGTGCTCTCCCCCGGCGTCGACATGCGCTGGGACGCATTGGAAGGCTACGACGAAGCCGCAGCGCAACATGCACCGCACGCCTGGAAGGCGGGGCCCCAGACCCGGCTGCTGCGCCAGCAGATGGAGGCGATGGAGGACGGCGGCACCTTCGTGATGGTGATTCCGGCCAACCCCTTCCGCTGCCCGCCCGGCCCCTACGAACGGGCGGCGATGGTGGCGCACTACTTCAAGCAGCACAAGCCCAGATCCAAAATCCTGCTGCTGGACAACAAGGACGCCTTCTCCAAGCAGGGCCTGTTCCTGCAAGGCTACAAAGCGCTGTACGGCGACATGATCGAATGGGTCAGGCAGTCCGACGACGGCCAGGTGGTGCGCGTGGATGCCCGCCAGCGCGTGGTGGAAACCGCTTTCGGCACCAAACACCAGGCCAGCGTGCTCAACGTGATTCCGCCGCAAAAGGCCGGCTTCATTGCCGATCGCGCCGGGGTGACGGATGCCAGCGGCTGGGTGCCGGTGCAGCCGGAGAGCTTTGCCTCCGCGCAAGTGCCGCATGTGTATGTGCTGGGCGATGCGACGATTGCCGCGCCGATGCCCAAATCGGGCTTTGCCGCCAATACCCAGGGCAAGCTGGCTGCCGCCGCCATTGCGGCCGAACTGACGGGCCGGGCGCTGCCCACGGCCTCCCTGGCCAACACCTGCTACAGCCTGGTAGGCACGGACTACGGCATCTCGGTCACCGGCGTGTACCAGGCGCAGGCGGGCAAGCTCATCGAGATGCCCGGCTCCGGCGGCGTCAGCCCTCTGCAGGCCGATGCCGGTTTTCGCAAGGCCGAGGCCATCTACGGCGCCGCCTGGTACCAGGCGATCAGCACGGACATCTGGGACCGCTGACCATGACGCTGCTGTGGGCCAGTTTTCTTTGGGGCGCCGCCTTTGGCTGCGCCGCCCGCTGGGGACGCTTTTGCCTGCTGCGCGGCGTGCGCCAGGGCATGGGGCACGACCGCAGCGAGCCGCGCGGTCACGCCCCGGCACTACAGGCCTTCGCCCTGGCGCTGGCCGTGGCCCTGCTGGCCTCGCAAGGGTTGCAATGGCTGGGGCTGGTGGACCTGGGGCAGGCCCAGATCGTGCGGCCCAGCTTCTCCCCGCTGGGGGTTTTCCTGGGCGGGGTGATTTTTGCCCTGGGCATGGTGCTGGCCAATGCCTGCGGGGCACGCTCGCTGGTGCTGCTGGCCGGGGGCAATCTGCGGGCACTGGTCACCGTGGTGTTTCTGGCTTTGGGGGCGCAGGCCAGCGCCACCGGGGTGCTGGCGCCGCTGCGCCAGTGGCTGCAAGGCGTGGCCCCGGTGACGCTGGAACATGCCACGGCGCAGCAAAATCTAATGGCAAATAGCCTCTCAGCGCTTACTGCATATGCGGTGCTAGCTATCGTTCCTGCACTGCTGCTGGCCGCTTACGCTTTGCGCCATCCGGCCTTGCGCCGCAGTCCCGCACAGTGGCTGACAGCCCTGGTCATCGGCGCTTTGGTGGCGCTGGGCTGGTGGATCAGCGCCACCGTGGAAGTCGATCCGTTCGAGCCAGCCAGGCTGACGTCGCTGAGTTTCATCGCCCCCATGGCCGAGAGCCTGCTGTACCTGCAGGTGGCCGTGGGCCGTGCGTGGAGCCCGGCCTCGGCCATGGTGCTGGGCGTGCTGGTGGGGGCGGGCGCCACCGCCATCGTGACCGGCACGGCCCGCTGGGAAGGCTTCGACAGCCCGGCCCAACTGGCCAAAAGCGCCATCGGCGGCCTGCTGATGGGCTTTGGCGGCCTGCTGGCGGCAGGCTGCTCCATCGGCCAGGCGCTGACCGGCATCACCACCCTGGCCTGGGCCACGCTGCCCGCCGTGGCGGGGATTGTGCTGGGGACGTGGGCAATCTTGGCGCTGCTGGCAGGCCGCCGCTGACATGCGTATGAACCGGGGCGGAACCCTGGCCGCTCGGAGCGGCGCACCAGCAACCCTCACGCACCGGCACGCTTAGAATCCCCGGCTGACAGCTCTGCTTGTGCCGCGTCGCGGCCAAGAGGGGAACGCACTGCACGCAAGGACGATGTTCCACATCGTCCGACCCGACACCCCTTTGCACATTTTGCTGGCGCGAACTTTGCGCCAACGCCCGCACGCACCGGCTTGTCGCCTGGAAAAAACCCATACCCCGCTACAAGGAAGAAGTATGACCATGCAACGCCGCCACTTTCTGATGACTCCCCCGGCCCTGGCGCTGGGCGCCGCCGCTGCCACGGCCCCCATCGCCACCCTGGCCGCTCCCACCATCATGACCCCGCAGTCGCGCATCCTGCCCCGCACGGGCAAGGGCCCGCGCATCGTGATCTGCGGCGGCGGCTGGGGCGGTATGACCGCCGCCCGGTATCTGCGCGAGCTGATTCCCGATTCCGACGTGGTGCTGCTGGAGCGCAACCCCACGTTCTGGTCCGGCCCCATGAGCAACAAGTGGCTGATCGACATCGTGAACACCGATTTTGTGAACCGCGACATGCTGCACCCGGCCAACAAATACGGCTACCAGTTGCTGCAAACCGAAGTCACCGGTTTCGAGCGCGACAAAAAGCTGGTGCGCACGGCCCACGGCCTGATTGAGTACGACTACCTGATCCTGTCCGGCGGCATCCGCAACGATTACGAGGCCTGGTTTGGCAACGACCAAAAAGCCATCGACTACACGCGCAAGCACTTTCCCAACGCCTACATTCCCAACCAGGAAATGTTCGCGCTCAAGCGCAAGGTGAAAAACTTCAAGGGCGGCACCCTGGTCATGACCCTGCCGCCGCCGCCGCACCGCTGCCCGCCGTCGCCCTACGAACGGGCCTGCCTGATCGCCTGGCACATCAAGAAGAACAGGATTCCCGGCAAGATCCTCATCCTCGACCCCAAGCCGAAAATCGCCCCCATCGGCGTGGGCTACAAGCAGGCCTTCGAAGAGCTGTACCCGGACATCATCACCCACGTGCCCAATGCCCGGGTGCAGGAACTGGATCCGTTCAAGAAAAAGATCAAAACCGCCGCCGGCGAGTTCGACTTCGACGACGCCATCCTCATGCCCCCGCACCAGGCCGCCGACATGGTCTGGGCTGCCGACCTGATCGGCAAGACCCCCGAGGGCAAGCCCACCGGCTGGGCCGACATGAACGTGCGCTACTTCACCGCCAAGGGCGATGACCGCGTGTACTTCGTCGGCGACCTGATGGGCGCCATCTCCGACCAGTTTGGCCATTACCCCAAGAGCGCCCACGTGGCCAACTACATTGGCCGCATCGTCGCCAAGAACATCGCCCAGCGCGTGGCCGGCCAAGAGGTCACCCCGCTGCTGCCCGACAACCTGTGCTACATGATGGTCAATGGCGACCCGCAGGAAGAAATCTCGGTCAAGTTCGAGTACGAAGTCGATCCCACCGGCAAGGTCATCCAGACGCAAATCGACATGGATGTGCGCACGCCCGATCTGGTCAAGGAAGACTTTGCCTGGATCAACAGCCGCTTCAGCGACTTCCTGGGCATCTAAGCCGCCGAACCAAGCATTGCAAGCAATATGACACCTTCTTCCTCTCGTCTCACCCGCCGCGTGGTGGTCGGTGCCGCTGCCGCCACGCTGGCCCTGCCCGGCGTGGCGCTGGCCCAGACCCCGGCGCTGACTGCGCTGGTCGGCCCGCTGGCCCCTGACCCGGCAGCCTTCAAACAGGCCATGGCACAGTTCATCGGCAGCGCCACACCTCAGGCCGAAGGGCTGCAACTGGACATCCCCGTGCTGGCCGACAACCCCAGCGCAGTGCCGATCAAGGCACAGGTGACCCTGCCCATCACCGAGCAGGACTGGTGCGAAGAACTGATGGTGCTGGCCGAACTCAACCCCATTCCGCTGGCCTGCCGTGTCCGCTTTACCGCCGACACCGGCACCGCGGAAGCGGCAGTGCGCATCCGCCTGAGCCAGTCCCAGGCCGTCCACGTGCTCGCCCGCATGAAAAGCGGCAAGGTGCTGGCGGGCAAGCAGACCATCACCGTCGCCGCCAGCGGCTGCGGCATGTAATTCCATTTCCAGATCGACAGATTGCTTTGCCGGCTGCGCTGGCCTTACATCAGTGATGTCTGCGCTTCGCCCTCGCATACTCCATTGATCTGGAAATGGAGCAAGGAGCCAACACCATGACCGCCATGAACAAACCGCCCCGCGTCTGGGTCAGCAACGAAACCCCCAAGGCGGGCGAAATTCTGCGCGTGCGGGCGCAGATCGAGCATCCCATGGAAACGGGGCTGCGTACCGACCCAGCCACGGGCCAGGTTCGCCCGCGCCACATCCTGAGCCACTTCGAGGCCAAGCTGGACGATGCGCTGATCTTTGTCTGGGACCCGGGCACCTCGATTGCCCAGAACCCCTATATTGAATTCACCTTCAAGGCCCGCCGCAGCGGCCGGCTGCACCTGTTCTGGAAGGACGACCAGGGTGCCACCCTGTCGGCCAACAAGACCATTACGGTCAGTTAGAACCTGTTTACGATCTCAGCCACCACTTTGTTTTCAGGAGTCCGACACATGACGTTGTCCACGCTTTTGCACCGCCGCCGCATTCTTCTGGCCAGCACTGCGGCCTTTGCACTGGCCGCCTGCGGCAAACGCCGGCCCAAGGCCCAGGCGCTGCCTGCCGAAGCCACCGTGCTGGCCCTGGGCGACTCCCTCACCCAAGGGGTCGGGGCCAAGGCCGGTGAGGCCTGGCCCACCTTGCTGGCCGAGCGCACGGGCTGGGACGTGATCAACGCGGGCATCTCCGGCGACACCAGCGCCCAGGCGCTGGAACGGCTGCCCGATTTGCTGGAGGAACACACCCCCGCCCTGGTGGTGGTCAGCATTGGCGGCAACGATTTTCTGCGCCAGATGAGCGCCGATGCCGCGCAGGCCAATATCCGCCGCATCTGCCAGCAGGCCAAGGACAGCGGTGCCCAGGTGCTGCTGGTGGCCGTGCCGCAGTTTTCCCTGATCGCGGCGGGCACCGGACGCCTGAGCGACCACCCGCTGTACGCCGCCCTGGCCAAAGAGCTGCAACTGCCCCTGCTGGAAGGGGCCTGGGCCGAGGTGCTTTCCAAGCCCCAGTGGCGCTCCGACCAGGTGCACGCCAATGCCGAGGGCTATGCCCATTTCAACGGCAAGCTGCTCGACTTTGCCCGCCAGCACGGCTGGCTGGCGTAGCCGGGCCGCTCAGAACCTGTTCACAACAGCACGTAGTCCCGCGCCTGCGGAGCCGTGGTGCGCGGCGGCTCGCCGACCAGCTCCAGTACCGAAGCTTCGATGGTGTGGGACATGGCGTTGAGCGCCAGGTCGTTGGCATCCTCGTCGAACGGGTTTTCAATCTCGGCACCCAGCGCCTCCAGGGCGAAGAAGGTGTAGGCGATAAAGCAGACGATGACCGGTGTCATCCAGCCGATCGTATCCAGCAGGCCGAACGGCAGCCAGAAGCAGTAGAGATAGATGCTGCGGTGCAGGATGACGGCGTAGGTAAACGGTATCGGCGTATTGGCGATGCGCTCGCAGCCGCCCAGGGCCGTACCCAGTTGCTCCAGCGAGGTTTCCAGCGCCGGAACCACGGGGGCCTGTATCTGGCCTGCGGCCAGCCGGTCGCGCAGCCACTCGCTGGCCATGAGCAGCAGCAGCGCGGGTTTGAATTGGGCCTGGGCCACGCGCTGGCACTCCGCCGGGGTCAGGAAGCGGGCCATGTCGGCCTGCCCGTCGGTGCCGCGCAATTGGTGCTTGAGCGCATGGGTAAAGGCACACAGCTTGAGCGCCAGCGCCTGGACCAGCGCGGGATCGCTGGTCAGCGACAGCCCCTGGCGCGTAAGCGCACGGGCCGCATTCAGCACCGTGCCCCACAGGGTGCGGGCCTCCCAGTAGCGGGCATAGCTGGTGCTGTTGCGAAAGCCCAGAAAAATCGCCAGCGACAGCCCCATGAGCGAGAACGGCACAAAGTTCAGCGACACCTTCCAGGCCAGCACCTGGCCGTGCAGCACAGTGACGAGCACGGCAAACAGCGTCGTTGCCGCCAGCCGGGGGGCGATGATGGGCAGAACCGAGCCGCGCAGGACAAACAACATGCGCAGCCAATGCAGGGGTGGGCGAACGATCATCCGGGCATCCAGGAAAAGCGAAAGCCGCGATTGTGCGCCTCCTGCACTGCCCGCGTGGCAGGACGGCCGTGCCGGCTACTGCACCACCAGTTCGGCCAGCCCGTACAGGGGGGCGTTCTGGCCCCAGGGGTTCCACATGGCCTCCATGGCCACGCCCATCCAGCCGTGGCTGGGGGCCACGCTGTGCGCCTGGCGCAGTTGCAGGCGCGGGTGGCAGGCGGTCAGCTCCTGCATCTGGCCGATGCCCCAATGGAACTGCGCCTGGGTGCGCCCGACGCTGGCGTGCCACTGTGCCTGGCCGACGGCGCAGCGGGCCATGGTGTCCAGCACCAGCACCGAACCGGCCGGGGCCACCTCGGCAAACCGCTGCAGCACGGCGCGGACTTCATCGGGCTGGAAATACATCAGCACGCCTTCGCACAACACGAACAACGGCTGCGCCAGCGCCCGTTTGGGAAGGCGCAGGCGCTGCCACCAGGCGGCGGCTTGCAGGTCGACCGTCGCGGCCCGCAAGCGTGACGGCTGGGCGGGCAAGAGCTTCTTGCGCAAGGCCATGACCTCGGGCAGATCGGCATCGACCCAGGTGTTGCAGCCGTTGTCCAGCCATTGGAAGTAGTGCGACAGGCCACAGCCCAGGTTCAGCCCCCAGGCACCGGGGTGCGCCGCAAAAAAGGCCAGTGCCAGGTCACGAATCAGACGTGTGCGCCACAGCACGTTGAGGACGGTGGCACGGTCGGCCAGGTAGGCCTGGCTGTCGATGTCCAGGGTTTGCAGCAGGCGGCTGGCCTGCATGTCGCCGCAGGCATGGCCCGGATAGAGCGCCCCGCCCAGGGCGCGGGCCACCAGGGGGATGAGCAGGGTCTGCTGCACGGGACTGAAGGCAGCGCACGCCAGGTGCGATACGGCACCGGGGTGCCGGGGGGCAGTGCGGCCCATCGGCCAAGCCATTGCGTTGTTCATTCCACCTCCTTTCCGACCAAACGGCAGCCGCCGTGGCCAGCGCGATAATGGATCGTTGCCACGAAGTTGCTGTGCATGCTGCTTGATGCCATGCCAGCAACATTATGGCTTGTAAGCTTTTTGTCAGCATGAGGGATTGACGCCTGTCAAACCCGGGATCACTTTTATGCACTTTCGTCCCCGCATCGTTACTAGCCTGGAAAACTACAACCGCCAGCGCCTGATTGGCGACCTGGGCGCTGGCGCCACCGTCGGCGTGGTGGCCTTGCCGCTGGCGATGGCCTTTGCCATTGCCAGCGGCCTGCCGCCGCAGTCGGGGTTGTGGACGGCGATCATCGGCGGGGCGCTGGTGGCATTGCTCGGCGGCTCGAACGTCCAGATCGCCGGGCCGGCCGGGGCCTTCATCGTCATCGTCTACGGCATCGTGCAGCGCCATGGCGTGGGCGGCCTGCTGGTGGCCACCTGCGGCGCCGGGCTGCTGCTGATGCTGATGGGGATGCTGCGCCTGGGCAATCTGGTGCGCTTTGTGCCGGTCAGCATCATCATCGGCTTTACCAACGGCATTGCGGTGCTGATTGCCCTCTCCCAGCTCAAGGACGCACTGGGCCTGCCGATTGCCAAGATGCCAGGCGATTTCTTCGGCCAGATGCAGGCCATCGGCGGCCATTTGCCGCAGTGGAGCCCGGCGGCGCTGGCCCTGAGCCTGGGCTGCGTGGCCCTGTTGTTCGTCTGGCCGTACCTGCTGCACCAGCGATCGCCCATCCAGCGCCTGGACGGGGTGACGGTGCGCACCTTCGCCCGCCTGCCCGCGCCGGTGGTGGCCCTGGTGGCGCTGACGGCGCTGTCCTACGTCCTGAAGCTGCCGGTGGAAACCATCGGCAGCCGCTTCGGCGGCATTCCGCAGGAGCTGCCGACGCTGGTGCTGCCCGAACTGTCCTGGGACAGCGCCCGGCGCCTGCTGATGCCGACCATCACCATCGCCGCACTGGGGGCCATCGAATCACTGCTGTGCGCCCGCGTGGCCGACCAGCTGGCCACCGCGCCCAGCCACCGCAAGCACGATCCGAACCAGGAACTGCTGGCGCAAGGCGCGGCCAACTTTTTCGTTCCCTTCCTCGGCGGGATGCCGGTCACCGGCACCATCGCCCGCACGGTGACCAACCTGCGCTCGGGCGCGACCTCGCCCGTCTCCGGCCTAGTGCATTCGCTGATGCTGATGCTGATCGTGCTGCTGGCCGCGCCGCTGGCCGTGCATGTGCCGCTGGCCGTGCTGGCGGGGATTTTGCTGTTCGTCGCCTGGAACATGGGCGAATGGCACGAGTTCGTGCGCCTGCGTCAGTTCAGCAACCACTACCGGCTGCTGCTGTTGGGCACCTTTTTCCTGACCGTGGTGTTCGACCTGATGGTGGCGGTGGAAGTGGGCCTGGTGCTGGCCTGCGTGCTGTTCGTGCGGCGCATGGCCACGCTGTTCAAGGTTCACGCCACCAGTGCCGACGGCCTGCACTGGCGGCTGCATGGAGCGCTGTTCTTCGGCGCCACGGACAAGCTCGACGTGCTCATGGAAGCCGCCCAGACCGTGCCTGCCGGCAGTACCCTGACGCTGGACATGGCCGCCCTGTTCTCCCTGGACACAACCGGGGTGGATGCACTGGAGCAATTGCACAAGACCCTGGCGCAGCACGGTGCCCACCTGGCGCTGCGGGACATGCAGCCGCAGGTACAGTCGCTGCTGGAGCGCTCCGGGCTGGCGGACAAGCTGGCGCCGTCCGAATGACGGTCAGGCCCCGGGCTGGGCATGGAAGGCCTTGTTGGCAATCTTCCAGCCCTGTTCGGTTTTCAGCAGCACGAAGTAGTCGGTGAAGGTGGCAAAGCCGTGCTCCAGCGTGACCTTGGCCATGGCGGCGGTGCCGATGATGTCCAGGCTGTCGATACGCCGGCGGCGCCGGGCTTCATCGGCGGCAGGCTGGTTCTTGAAACGCTGGCAGTAGAAATCCAGTTCCCACGAAGTGAGCACGCCATCACGCATGCTTTCCAGCCGGGCAGTCGGCAGGAAGGCGGCACGCATATGCGCAGCATCGTCTTCGGCGTGGCCGCGCAGGTACAGCTCCAGCGGAACGCGCACGGCGGCTTCTTCGGGGTGGTTGGTCAGGGGGGCAAAACTCATGGCGGTATCTCCTTGTCCTGCCGAGAATAGCGGTCAATTTGCACGCATTATCTGTATACAAGTTTAGGGAGTTTCCA
This sequence comes from uncultured Comamonas sp., assembly GCA_902175065.1. Taxonomy (GTDB): domain Bacteria; phylum Pseudomonadota; class Gammaproteobacteria; order Burkholderiales; family Burkholderiaceae_C; genus Comamonas. The sequence goes on from CABIIJ010000022.1 coordinate 24,086, forward strand.
CCAATAAAAATAAAAGAGTAGCTGCTTCCACAAAAAATAAAAGGATTCCAGATAGTTTTATATCTGAAATCCTTTTATTTTCAGCGGAAAAAGCTATTGTTTTTAATATTCATGTTTTCCTCGCCTCGTCACACCCGCGCAGGCGGGCGTCCATTTTTTCCTTGCGCCCGGCGTGCCAACTGCCGTAGATGGCGATCAGCCCCGGCACCAGGATCAGGCCCCAGATGATTTTTTCCAGGTTGGCCTGCACCCACGGCAGGTTGCCGAAAAAATACCCCGCCGTGCCGATGCCCAGCACCCACACCAGCGCCCCGACCACATTGAACAGCGTGAACTTGCTGCGCGACATTGCCGCCACCCCGCCCACGAAGGGCGCAAAGGTGCGGATGAACGGCATGAACCGCGCCAGGATGATGGTCACGCCGCCGTAACGTTCGTAAAAATTGTGTGCCTGCTCGAAGGCACGGCGGTTGAACCAGCGCGAGTTCTCCCACTGGAACACCTTCGGGCCGATGAAGCGGCCAATGCTGTAGTTGCACTGGTCGCCCAGGATCGCGGCCACCAGCAGCACCCCCATGGCCAGGGGGAAATCCATCAGCCCCACGCCGCACATGGCGCCGACGATGAACAGCAGCGAATCGCCGGGCAGGAAAGGCATGACGACCACGCCGGTTTCCACGAACACGATCAGGAACAGCAGGGCATAGACCCAGGGGCCATAGGCCACCACGAAATCCTGCAAATGCCTGTCGATATGCAGGATGAAGTCGATCAAAAACGCGGCAATTTCCACAACACGGCCCCTGGGCGCAAACAAAAGAAAGCGCGTACTGTAGCGCCGCGCACCGGCGCCCCAACAAACGCTAGCAAACCAGGGGACAACTTTACGCACGGCAACCCTTGTTTACCTGGCAGGCTGGCACAGTACGGCGACCCATTGCATACAACAGGAGGATCGTCTTATGGCCCGCACCCCAACCCTCATCATCAGCACTGCCCTGGCGCTGGGCCTGGCCGGCTGTGCCAGCCATCCGACCAACGCGCAGATCGGCACCGGCGCAGGCGCGGTGGCCGGCGGCCTGCTGGGCGATGCCGTCTTCGGCTCCACCCTGGGCACCGTCGGCGGCGCCGCTGCCGGTGCCCTGATCGGCAACGAGATCGGCAAACGCAACGATGGCCCCAGCCAGAAAAAGCGCGGCAAGCACCGCCATTGACCTTCACCATGCGCCTGTGGCCGGGAGGGGCGGCCCAGGTGCATAAAATCGCAGCGATGACCAGCACCCCGGCCCTGCCTGCCTCCCCCTCCCGCCGCCCCATCCAGGATCTGCCCGACGAACTCATCAGCCAGATTGCCGCTGGCGAGGTGGTGGAGCGCCCGGCTTCCGTGGTGCGCGAGCTGGTCGATAACGCGCTGGACGCCGGGGCACGCCAGATCACCGTGCGCCTGCTGGCTGGCGGGGTGCGGCTGATCAGCGTCGAGGACGACGGCTGCGGCATTCCGCCCGAGGAGCTGCCGGTGGCCCTGCGCCGCCACGCCACCAGCAAGGTGCGTGACCTGCAGGAGCTGGAGAGCGTGACCACCATGGGCTTTCGCGGCGAGGCGCTGGCGGCAGTTGCATCCGTGTCGCAAACCAGCATCCTCTCGCGCACGACGGCAACCGACAGCGCCTGGCTGCTGGACGCCCGCAGCGGCGAACTGCGCCGCGCCGCCCGCGCCCAGGGGACGACGCTGGAGGTCAAGGAGCTGTTCTTCTCCACCCCCGCGCGGCGCAAGTTCTTGAAAACCGACGCCACCGAGCTGGCCCACTGCATCGAAAGCGTGCGCCGCCACGCCCTGGCCCGCCCGGACGTGGGCTTTGCCATCTGGCACGAGGGCAAGCTGGTCGAGCAGTGGCGTGCCCTGCCGCCGGACACCGAACGCAGCCAGGCCCTGGCGCGGCGGCTGGCGGATGTGCTGGGGCAGGAGTTCGTCGATCAATCCCTACCGGTGCAGCGGGTGTTCCACAACGGCGCCATCACCGTGTATGGCCGTGCGGGCCTACCGGACGCCGCCCGCAGCCGTGCCGACCAGCAATACAGCTATGTCAATGGCCGCTTCGTGCGCGACAAGGTGATCAGCCACGCCGCCAAGGCCGCGTACGAGGACGTGCTGCACGGGCACAAGCAGCCCATCTACGCGCTGTACGTCGAGATCGACCCGCTGCGCGTGGACGTGAACGTGCACCCCACCAAGATCGAGGTGCGCTTTCGCGACAGCCGCGAAGTCCACCAGGCCGTCAAGCACGCCATCGAAGACACCCTGGCCGTGCCCCGCGCCCAACTGCTGGCCGCGCAGGCAGACATGCCGCCAGCAGTGGCCGATGCACCCGGCGGGGCATCCGGCAATGCACCGGCCCAGGCTGCGCCCCAGCAGCAACTGGCGATGCCCTTGCCTGCCGCCTTGCCTCCTTCCTTTGCGCCTTCTGCAACGCCTTCGGCCACCGCCCCGCTCACTCCCACGCAAATGCAGGCGCTGTGGGCACCACTGCGCGAAGCTGCCCCGCCGCCCGCATGGCAGGTGCAGGAAAGCGGCCCGGCATCCAGCACTGCCGCCGTGCCCGCTACTGAGGCGGCCCCTGCCGAAGCCACCACGCCGCCCGTTGCCGCGCAATCCTGGCCGCTGGGCCGGGCCGTGGCGCAAATCCACGGCGTTTACGTCCTGGCGGAAAACGCCCAGGGCATGGTCATCGTGGACATGCACGCCGCGCACGAACGCATCGTCTACGAACGCCTGAAGGCGCAGTTGGGCAACGACCAGCCCATCGCCAGCCAGCCGCTGCTGATTCCCGCCACCTTCGCCGCCACGCCGCAGGAAGTGGCGGCTGCCGAGGCACACAGCGCCAGCCTGCACACCCTGGGGCTGGAGATTGCGCCGTTTTCGCCCAAGACCCTGGCCGTGCGGGCCGTGCCCGCCGTGCTGGCCCAGGGCGATGCGGTGGAACTGGCCCGCAGCGTGCTGGCCGAGCTGCAGCAGCACGAAGCCAGCACGCTGATCGCCCGCGCCCGCCATGAAATCCTGGCGACCATGGCCTGCCACGGCGCCGTGCGGGCCAACCGGCGCCTGAGCCTGGAAGAAATGAATGCCCTGCTGCGCCAGATGGAGCAGACCGAACGCTCCGACCAGTGCAACCATGGCCGCCCGACATGGCGGCAGCTCACCATGCCGGAGCTGGACGCCCTTTTTCTGCGCGGGCGCTGAACACCGCCTTGCATCGCCTTTGCCCCGCCTTCGCATTGACCCCTGCCATGCCCATTC
>CABIIJ010000023.1 GCA_902175065.1 uncultured Comamonas sp.
ATCCACTCTGCGCGGCGCAGTCTTCCTGCGTGCGCTCTCCAAGAGTGGCTTGATGGTCTCGAATTGTTCGCGACTGATGTCGCTCGGATAGTTCTTTCTCACGCCCCGAGCTTCTCACATCCTCGGGGAGACTTTGAACAGTTTCTAAGAATCCTCTGCACCGGCTGTCGCGCCGGGAACGCATTCGCGGTCCGGGCGCCCGCGCCGCAAAACCCTGCCCGCCGTACTGGATTGCCATCCCGACGGCAAGGCCCGTGGCCCCCGGAATGAAGATGTTTGACAGTTACAAACTGTAGTAATCCCCCCTCCTCACTATCATCGACGCCCATGTTTCCTCCCGAATCGCATACACGGCGTCGCGCCTTGGGCTGGCTGGCGGGTGCCTGCCTACCCGCAGCGGCGCACGAGGCGCCGCGTTTTCTGGTGCAGACCGAGCCTTCGCTGGCCCATGCCAGCGCCTTGATCGAAGCCGCCCTGGCCGCGGCAGGCTTTGCCGCGACGTTCCAGGAAACCCCGAACATGACCGAGCAGCGCAACCTGCACGAGGGGCAAAAGGGCAATGTCCACCTGAGCCTGCTGCCTACCACCCCCGACCGGCTGGCGCTGCTGCGCAAGGGCCAGCTACGCCTCATTCCCATCCCGCTGGAGCGCGGGCTGCTCGGCTGGCGGGCCTGCTTCGTGGCCCGGCAGGATGCCGACAAACTGGCCGGGGTACGCGATCTGACCGGTCTGCGCCGTTTCGTCATCGGCCAGGGCAATGGCTGGTGGGATGCGCAGATCTACCGTGCCGCCGGCATCACCACGCGCGAAATACCCAACTGGCGGGACGGGCAGTTCTTCCGGCAAATGGCCCTCGGGCAGATCGACCTGTTCCCGATGGGGCTGGAGGAATCCCTCAACTACTTCCTGCCGCACTTCCAGCTGCGTTACCCCGGGCTGGTGCTCGACCGACACCTGCTGCTGCAATACCCGTGGTACCGGGCGCTGTGGGTCAGCGCCCATCCCGATGCCGACAGGTTGTACGCCGCACTGCAAACCGGCTTTGACCACATCGTGCACAGCGGGGAATTCGAGCGCCTCTGGAACAGGCTGCGCCCCCTGCCCGCACCGGCCGCATGGCAGGGCCGCACCGTGATTGCGCTGAAAAACCCCTGGTTCGGGCCGGAGCTGATCGCCCCAAAATACCGGCACCTGCTGCTTCAGCCCGCCCTGGACTGACCATGTCCCAACCAAGCAAACTGCATACCCGCTTCGTCCGCCAGTTGCTGCCGCTGCTGGTGCTGGCGTTTGTCCTGTCCGCCGCCAGCACGACCTGGTTCACCCACCGCAGCCAGCTGGCCCAGGCCCAGATGCAGCGCAGCCAGACCCTGGTGACGCTGGGCGCCGCCCTGGTCAAGCCCCTGTGGGACTGCGACGGCACCACCCTCCAGGCCGTGGTGCAGGCCATGACCGAGCAGCCCAACGTGCACGGCGTACTCGTGCAAGACCAGTGCAATGCCACCACCTGGCAGGCCGGCACCCAGGCGCACGGGCCGGAATTCCACACCCTGACCATGCCGCTGCTGTACTACGCCGCCACCGGGCGCAGCTACAGCGTGGGGACGCTGACCATCACGTTCACGGGGCTGTCGATCCGCACCTCGCTGACGCACAACGTGGGGCTGCAACTGGTGGTGTTTGCCGCCATGCTGGCTGCCGTGCTGATGGGCGCAGCCTGGGTGTTCAAGCGCATCATCGGCCGCCCGCTGCACCGCCTGCGCGAGGCCATGCGTGCGCACCAGGAGCTGACGCCCATCCCCGCCCACTGGGCCGAGGAGCTGGCCGAAATCGCCGCCACCTACAACACCCAGGTTCAGGAGCTGCGCCGCCAGGCCCGCCACGACCCGCTGACCGGCCTGGGCAACCGCACGCTGCTGGAGGAACACTTGCAGCGGGCCATCCGCCGTGCCGAGCGCACCCGCGCCCTGGGCTACGTGCTGCTGCTCGACCTGGACCATTTCAAGCCCGTCAACGACACCTACGGCCATGCCGCCGGGGATGCGGTGCTCAAAACCGTGGCCCGGCGCCTGCTGACCTGCGTGCGCGATACCGACACGGTGGCCCGCCTGGGCGGGGACGAGTTCGTCGTCCTCGCCCCGGACGCCCCGGCAGAGGGCAGCATCCAGGCCCTGGTGCAGCGCCTGCGCAGCGCCATCGAGCAGCCCATCGACTGGAATGGCCGGGCGCTGCAAGTGCGCACCAGCATCGGCACGGCCCAACTGCTGCGCGATGGCACCACCAGCGCCGCCCTGCTGGCATACGCCGATGCGGCGATGTACGCACAGAAGCAGCAGGAGCGGTAATTTATTTGATAGCTTCTTCCGCTGATAGATAAACAATTTGATATATAAAAAGTTCTGAAATCCTTTTTTCATCAACGCAAACAGCTCCTTATTCAATAGAAAACACCCATTCAGTTTATTGGGGAATATAGTAATAAGTTACTATCTTCCCCCATGGAAACACCTGCCAAATACCTGAGCGCCGACGAGCGCCGCGCCGTCACCGTGGAAGCCGTGGTCGCACTGGCGGCCAGCGGCAACCCGGGCGACATCACCACCACCGCCATTGCCCGCCACATGGGGGTGACGCAAGGGGCGCTGTTCAAGCACTTCCCGAATAAGGAAGCGATTCTCGAAGCCGTGATGCAGTGGGTCGCCAACAAGCTGCTCGCCCGCATCGACCGCGCTATCGCCGTGGCGCCCACTCCTTGGGCGGCGCTGGAGGCGGTCTTCATGGCCCATGTGCAATTTGCCGTCCAGCACCCGGGCGTGCCGCGCATGTTGTTCGGCGAACTGCAACGCGCCGACAACTCCGCCCCAAAACGCCTGGCGCAAACCTTGATGCGCCAGTACGCGCAGCGCCTGCACGCCTTGGTAGCGCAGGCCCAGGCCCAAGGCAGCGTGGCCGCCGATGTCGATGTGCAGGCCACGGCGCTGCTGTTCATCGGCAGCGTGCAGGGCTTGGTGATGCAAGCCCTGCTGGCCGGGGATGTGCGCCAGATGAAACAGCAGGCGCCCGCAGTCTATGCACTGTTTGCCCGGGCTTTGGCGGCTGGCACCGCCCCGCCCCAGAAAGCCGCAGCGGTATGAAACGGCCCAAGCTCCCCCCGCTGAAGGTGCTGGCCGTGCTGCTGCCCCTGGGCGCATTGCTGCTGTGGGTAGCGCTGCGCACCGGGCCGATGGCCCGCATCCCCGTAACCGAGGTTCAGGTGCACAACCAGGCACTCATCCCGCAACTGTTTGGCCTGGGCACGGTACAAGCACGGCAAGTGCACACCCTGGGGCCGACCATGGCCGGGCGGGTGCAGACGCTGGCCGTGGATGTGGGCGATACCGTCCAGGCCGGGCAGGTGCTGGGCACGATGGACCCGGTGGATCTGGATGAGCGCATCCGCGCCCTGGATGCGGCCCAGGCCCGCGCCCAGGCCAGTGTGCAGGAAGCGCAGGCGCGGCAAACCTTTGCTGCCACCCAGGTGCAGCGCTATGCCGAACTGGCCCGGGCCCAGGCCACCAGCGCCGAAAGTCTGCACCTCAAGCGCCAGGAACGGGACGTGGCCCAGGCCGCTCTGGCCGCCGCCCGCCAGGAGTTGCAGCGCACCCGCGCCGACGCTGCCGCGCTGCGCTCGCAACGCCAGCATTTGCAGTGGATTGCGCCGCAAGCGGCCATCGTCACCGCCCGCGCGGTGGAGCCGGGCAGCACCGTGGTGGCCGGACAGACCGTACTGGAGCTGGTCGCGCCCGGCAGCGTATGGATTCACCTGCGCCTGGACCAAAGCGCAGCCCTGGGGCTGGCTGCTGGTTTGCCCGCAGACATCCGTTTGCGCTCGCGCGGCGATGCGCCCCTGCCCGGCCGCGTGGTGCGCGTGGAGCCGCACGCCGACAGCGTGACCGAGGAGCTGCTGGCCAAAATAGCTTTCACCGAAGTGCCCGCGCCCCTGCCACCCCTGGGCGAATTGGCCGAGGTCACGCTGCAACTGCCCGCCC
>CABIIJ010000024.1 GCA_902175065.1 uncultured Comamonas sp.
AAATAAAAAAATAGCTGTTACCGCTTTATCATCAATAATTTCAGATAGTTTTTTACCTGAAATCATTGAAACAACTGCGGAAACAGCTATATGTTTTGGCAATCCACCGATGGATCAATCGGTGTAGCCGTGAATCAGCCCCAGCAGTTCCTCGTCTCCATACGGCTTGCCCAGGTAGTGGTTGGCGCCCAGCTCCATTGCCAGGTCGCGGTGCTTGGCCGCCATGCGCGAGGTGATCATGATCACGGGCAGGTCTTTCAATCGCTCGCTGGAGCGGATGTTGCGCAGCAGGTCGAAGCCGTCCATGCGCGGCATCTCGATGTCCGAGAGCACCACATCGGGCAGCTCGTCCTGCAGTTTTTCCAGCGCCTGCAGGCCATCGGCAGCGGCGCTGACGCGAAAGCCCTCGCGCTGCAGCAGGCGCTGGGTGACGCGGCGCACGGTGATCGAATCGTCCACCACCATCACCAGCGGCGCCTGCACCACGGGGCGGCCCGCCTGCACGTCCTGCGCGGCGGACTGCTGGCGCAGCAGCCGGGCCTGGGCATCGTCCAGAATCGCCGGCAGGCCCTGGCCCAGGGCGCGGATTTTCTCGCCATGCACGGCCACCAGTGCCACCGGGTTGTAGATGAGCACCACGGCCCCGGAGGGCAGCAGCGACATTCCGGCCAGACCGGGCAGACGCGCCAGCTGGGGGCCGAGGTTTTTCACCACCACTTCCTGGCTGCCCAGCACTTCATCGACGTGCAGCGCCAGGCGCTGCGAAGCGCTGTTGACGATGACCACGGGCCGGGTCTTGCCGCCCGTGCTGTCAGTGCTGCGCGGCGACTGGCGCCACACCGCCCCGGCCCACAGGAAGGGCAGATGGCTGCCGTCGGCCTGCGCCAACGCGCCATCCTGGTAGGCCTGCTCCAGCTCCGGCAGCGGCAGGCGGCGCACCACCTCGACCAGGCTGGCCGGCACGCCGACGACGAAATCGCCCATGCGCAGCAGCACCACCTGGGTCATGGCCGTGGTCAGGGGCAGCACCAGCTCGAACACCGTGCCCTGGCCGGGCTGGGTGGAGGTTTCGATACGCCCGCCCAGCGCCAGCACTTCGGAGCGCACCACGTCCATGCCCACGCCGCGCCCGGCAACCCCGGAGACCTGTTCTGCGGTACTGAACCCGGGCATGAAAACCAGTTGTGCCGCCCGGGCGGCATCGACGGTGGTGTCGGCATCGATCAGGCCGTTTTCCAGGGCCTTGGCACGGATGCGTTCGAGGTTCAGGCCCGCGCCATCGTCCTCGAACCGCACCGAAACTTCGTTGCCCGACTGCTGCACGCGAATGCTGACCTGCCCGGCGGCGGCCTTGCCCGCAGCCTGGCGAGCCTCGGGGGCCTCGATGCCGTGGGCCACGCAGTTGCGCAGCAGGTGCTCGAAAGCGGGCGCCATGCGCTCCAGCACACCCCGGTCCATTTCGATGGTGCCGCCCAGCACTTCCAGCTTGACCTGCTTGCCCGTGTCCTTGGATGCCTGGCGCACCACGGCGTACAGGCGCTCGGCCACCGCATCGAACTCCACCATGCGGGTACGCAGCAGATCGCGCTGCAAGTCGCGCGAAAGGCGGCCCTGCACCAGCAGTTCGTCTTCCGCACCGGTGACTTCGCGCTGCAGGTTGCGCTGCACGGTGGCCACGTCGTTGACCGACTCGGCCAACATGCGGGTCAGCTCCTGCACGCGGGTGAAGCGGTCGAACTCCAGCGGGTCGAAATCCGCGCCGCTGTCCTTGGCCAGCTGCTGGCGCGACTGCATTTGCGACTCGGCCTGCACCTCCATGTCACGCAACTGGTAGCGCAGACGCTCCAGGTTGCTGGTCAATTCGCCCAAAAAGCCCTTGATCTGCCCGACCCGGGCATCCAAGCGCGAGCGGGTGATCATCACCTCCCCGGCGTCATTGACCAGGCGGTCGAGCAACTGCGTGCGGACCCGCACCATGGCCTGCGAGCCACGGACAGGCGCCACCGGCGCTGCGGGCACGGCCAGCGCGGCGGCAGCCAAAGCCGCAGGCTGGGCCGCAGCGATCGGCGCAGGGGCGACAGGCTCCAGCGCGGCGGCTGCCTCCTGCTGCTCGCTGACGGTACGCAGCAACTGGAAGGCGGCCTCCATGGCATCGAGCCTGGCAAACAGCGGCTCCAGCGCCTCGCTGGTGACCGACTCGGCATCGAACTGCTCCAGGGTGGATTCCAGGCGGTGCGCCATTTCGCCCAGGCGCATCGCCCCGGCCAGACGGGCACTGCCCTTCAAGGTATGCAGGGCACGCAGCAGCACGGCCCGCGGCTGGGGGCGCTGCGGGTGGGCGCTCCACTCGCGCAAGGCACCGCTCAAGGTGGGCAGCAGCTCCTGCGCCTCTTCCTCGAAAATCGGGAACAGCTCGGCATCGACCATGTCCAGCACGTCGATATCCTCGTCGGCCTCTTCCTCCAGGGCCATGGCCCGCACCAGGGCAGCATCCAGTGCGTGCTGGGCCTGCAATGCCTGCGCCAGCGGCTCGGAAGCGGCAGCAGGCCCGGCTGTTTCGACCGACGCAGGTTCTGCAACGCTTTCTTCTGTCTCTTGCACCGACAACACATCGGGAAGAGCGGCTTCGGTGGCTTCAACGCTGACAGCATCGACATCGGCATCGGCATCGACATCGCTGCCATCGGCCAACCCAGGCCCCGCATAGGATTCCTGCGCCGGGCGCTCCTGCAATACCGGCAGCTCCAGCAACTGGGCCAACTGCGTCTGCACTGCTTCTTGCGGCAGGGGCAGGAAGCCGGCGGCAAACTGGTGCAGCAGGCGGCGGATTTCCTGCGCAGCAGCCACCAGAACCGGCACCCGGGCCTGCTGCCCATCGGGCAAAGGCTGCAGATGCAGCAGGACGTGCTCCAACAATCGCGCCAAACGGGACAGATCGGTGAAACCCACCGTGGCCGAACTGCCAGCCAGCGAATGCGCCCAGGCATGTGCGCCCTCTGGCTGGGGATGGCGCACGTCGGCCTGCCAGTCGTCCAGGCTGTCGCACAGCTTTTGCGACCATTCCTCGGCCTCGGCCAGATACACGTTGTACAGCGGCAGGGAGACTCGCAAATCGCCAATGCGCTTGATCTGCGGATCGTCTTCCGGCTCCTGCACGGACAGATCGAAATCGAAAGCCAGGTTGTCGTCAAGCACCGGCAGCACGGCCTCTTCCGCCGCCGTTTGCGCTGCCACAGGCGGTTCCGGTTCCGGCTCCGGTTCCGGCGCCAGCAGCCAATCCGACGTCAGCGCAAACTCTGGCTCTGGCTCTGGCTCTGGCTCTGGCTCTGGCTCTGGCTCTGGCTCTGGCTCTGGCTCTGGCTCTGGCTCTGGCTCTGGCTCTGGCT
>CABIIJ010000025.1 GCA_902175065.1 uncultured Comamonas sp.
TGCGCGGCGCAGTCTTCCTGCGTGCGCTCTCCAAGAGTGGCTTGATGGTCTCGAATTGTTCGCGACTGATGTCGCTCGGATAGTTCTTTCTCACGCCCCGAGCTTCTCACATCCTCGGGGAGACTTTGAACAGGTTCTAAGCGCTTAGAACACAGTCAGGGGCCATCTGGCAGCGGCAGCGCCCGCTATGATCGGCGCATGAGTTTTTTTGCCATCCTGTTTGCCTTGATGCTGGAGCAGGCCCGCCCCCTGCAACGCGACAACCCCGCCCACCAGGGGCTGAAAGCCTGGGCCGTTTCCGTGCGCCGCTCGCTGGACGATGGCGGGCAGGGGGTTTCGCCCTGGCTGGCGCTGGGGGTGGCTCTGGTCGTGCCGGGGTTGTTTGCCAGCGCAGTCTACTGGGTACTGCTGTCCGGCCTGGGCTGGCCCCTGGCCTTGCTATGGAACGTCGCAGTGCTGTACCTGACCCTGGGTTTCCGCCAGTTCAGCCACCATTTCACCGCCATCCGGGATGCCCTCTCCGAGGGCGACCTGCCTGCGGCCCGCAGCGCCTTTGCCCACTGGTGCCAGCGGGACGTTGCCGACCTGTCCGAGCAGGCGCTGCTGGGCCAGGTCATGACGCATTCCGTGGTGCAGGCGCACCGCCATGTTTTTGGCGTGTTCTTCTGGTTCACGGTCTTGATGCTGCTGGGCCTGGGGCCGGCCGGGGCGGTGCTGTACCGCACGGCAGAGTACCTGGGGCGTGACTGGTCGGGCCAGCCCGGCCCCGGAGTGCAACCGGCCAGCGGCCCTCTGCAAGCGGCCGCCCGCTGCGTCTGGCAGGCCTGGGACTGGGCACCGGCACGGCTGACGGGAATCGGGTTTGCCGTGGTCGGCAGCTTCGAGGACACCATTGCCGGCTGGCGCAGCTACGCCGAACACACCCCGGGCGACAGCGATGGGGTGATCGTGGCAGCCACGGCCGGGGCGCTGAACGTGGATCTGGGCCCCTACGGCATGGCCAATGGCACGGCGCCGCAGTTCCAGCACCTGTACAGCCTGGTGGGGCTGGTCTGGCGCCTGGTAGCGGTCTGGCTGCTGCTCCTGGCGCTGCTGACCGTGGGGCGTTTACTCGGGTGATTTTGATGTTCGTCAAGAGAATTGATGAATCAGTGGGTGTTCTGCAACAATTTGTTTGAGCAGTAGCAAAACCTTCTAGCATGCGCGGCTGGTAAGCGCAGTGGTCACAGCGGTTCGCGCTGGCTGGATGCGCCCAGAGCCATGAACAGGCTCTTACAGCTTTATGGTTTGTTATGCCTACTCCTTCTGACCGCCCGTCCCGGCAGCTTCCATCTCTTGCGCCTGCCCAGCATCGGCAAGATCCATCCCTGGGGGGGCGGGCAGCCGCCTCATCCGGCCATGGCTACGATTTCCCGGCCGATGCCTTGCTCATGTCCACCACGGACAAGCAGGGGCGCATCACCCACTGCAACGAGGCATTTGAGGAAGTCAGCGGCTTCAGCAAGGCCGAGCTGATGGGCCAGCCGCACAACATCGTGCGCCACCCGGACGTGCCGCCGGAGATTTTCAAGGACCTGTGGGCCACCATTGGCCATGGCCGCATCTGGCAGGGCACGGTGAAGAATGCCCGCAAGGGCGGTGGCTATTACTGGGTGCGGGCGTATGTCACGCCGGTGCTGCAAGGCAGCAAGCCGATCGGCTACATGTCGGTGCGGGCCAAGCCCAGCGCCCAGGAAATCGCCGAAGCCGAGCAGCTGTATGCCCGTATCGTGGCCGAGCGGGCCAAGCCACGGCCGGGCTTCGAGCTGCATGGCGGACGCATCCGGGTGCATGGCTGGCGCAATCTTCTGGGCAAATGCCAGCGCCTGAGCCTGACGCAGCGCCAGGCGATGCTGCAATTGCCGCTGCTGGTGCTGGCCCTGCTGTTTCCCGCCATGGGCTGGACGGCCCCCTGGCAGTGGGGCGTGCTGGCAGGGCTGCTGCTGGCCTATTCGGCACTGGCCCTGGGTTACCTGCACAGGCAGGTGACGCGGCCCTTGCAGACGATTCAGAACCTGGTTTCGGACATCGCCAGCGGCCAGTTGTCGGGCGCCTTGCCGTCGCCCCTGGCGCCCCATCCGCTGGGACTGCTGCTGGAGCGCATCCGGCAAATCCACATCAACCTGCGGGCGGTGATCGGCGATGCCAAGCATGAGATCGACGGCTTCAACGCCGTGGCCCGCGAACTGACCCAAGGGGCGGTGCATTTGTCCGGCTGCACCGACCGCCAGGCCCAGGACTTGCAGGAAACCGCCGCCGCCATGGAGCAGATGGCCCAGACCGTGGCACAAAGCCAGCAGGCCACCGAGCAGATCCGGCGCGAAACGGAGCACAGCGCCAGCCTGACCGCCGAAAGCGAGACCGCCATGCAGCAGGCCCAGACGCTGGTGCAGCAGTTGCAGCAGTCGTCGCAGCAGATGGGGCAGATCATCTCCACCATCGAAAGCATCGCCTTCCAGACCAACATCCTGGCGCTGAATGCTGCCGTGGAAGCGGCCCGCGCCGGGGAGCAGGGCCGGGGCTTTGCCGTGGTGGCCAGCGAGGTGCGCAATCTGGCGCAGAACAGCGCCAAGGCGGCGGGGGAAATCCGCCAGCTCATCGCCGGGTCCACCGAGCAGATTGGCCGCAGCGCCGCGCAGATGCAGTCGGCCAGCCAGTCCATGGGCCAGTCGGTGCAGGCCGTGCAGCAGGTGCGCCAGGAGATGCAGGGCATGCTGGTCACCATGACCGAGCAAAGCGCGGGCATCGCCCAGGTGAACGTGGCGCTGGCCGATCTGGACCACGTCACCCAGGACAACGCCCGCATGGCGCACGAATACGCCCGGTCCGCCGAGCGCATGGACGGCAGCACCGGCGTGCTGCGGCGCACGCTGGATGTTTTCCGCTTTTGATAGCTTTTACCGCTGATAAATAAACGATTTCAGGCTTTAAACACCCTGAAATCAATAAATAGCGGGCGCAGACAGCTCCTGAAAAAATTCAGCATACAGCCGGTGGCGCTGGGCGCTGATGCTGCGGCCCACTTCGGCCAGCACCGCGCAGCCCGGCTCGTGCAGGTGGGTGCAGTTGTAGAACTTGCAGCCCCGGGCGTGCTGGCCGATGTCCGGCATGTGGTGCGCCAGCGCCGTCGGCGCAATGTGGCGCAGGCCGAATTCCTGAAAGCCGGGCGAGTCGATCAGCGCCGTGCGCCGGGCACCGTCCAGCCAGTACCAGGTGGTGGTCGTCGTCGTGTGGCGGCCCGAATTGAGCGCCTGGGAGATTTCCCCCGTCGCCGCCTGCGCCTGGGGGATGAGCAGGTTGATCAGCGTGCTCTTGCCCGAGCCGGACGGCCCCAGCACCAGGGTGGACTTGCCCGCCAGCACATCGTGCAGCAGGGCCGCCTGTTCCGCGCCGGGCCGGGCCAGGTTCAGCCCCAGCACGCGGTAATGGGGTTGCCCGGCCCCATCCACGATGGCGCGGTAGGCGGCCAGCCGCTCCCACGCCTGGGCGAAGGGCTGGGCCAGATCGCTTTTGTTCAGCGCGATGACGGGGGCAATGCCCGCATCTTCCGCCGCGATCAGGGCACGGGCCAGCTGGCTTTCGGAGAACACCGGCTCGGCAGCGATCAGGATCAGCACCTGATCGATGTTGGCGGCAAAGGATTTGCTGCGGATTTCATCCTGGCGGTAGAGCAGGTTGCGCCGGGGCTGTACCTGCTCGATGCTGCCTTCCTCGCCCTGGCCGGGCGGGGCGGGCAGCCACAGTACCTGGTCGCCCACCACGGCCTGGTTCTTCTTGCCGCGCGGGTGGCAGATGCGGCGGCTGCCGTCGGCGCTTTCCACCACGCAATGGCGGCCATGGCTGCCGACGATCAGGCCGCTTTCCAGCGCTGCGGCATGCGGTGCGGGGGCAGCGGCGCGGTGCTTGCGGCTCATGCGGCGCCTTCCAGACGGCCCAGCCGCTCCACCGCCGGCGGGTGCGAGTAGTAGAAGCGAGCGTACAGCGGATCGGGCGTGAGGGTGGAGGCGTTGTCCTCGTACAGCTTGAGCAGGGCGCTGGCCAGGGCCGCAGGCCGGGCCTGGGCGGCGGCGTAGGCATCGGCCTGGAATTCATCGCGGCGCGAGAAGTGGGCCGACAGCGGCCCCAGCCAGAAGCTGAACACCGGCACCACCAGCATGAACAGCAGCAGCGCCACGCCCTGCATCGGCGCATTCTGGCCGGGGGCCAGCATGGCGCTGCCGGCGCCCAGGGCCAGATCGAGCGAGGGTGCCACACCCAGGCCGGTGTAGAACCACGGCTGCTGGCTGATCCAGCCCAGCAGCGCCAGCCCGCCCAGGCTGATGGCAAACATGGCCACCATGCGTTTGGTGATGTGCCGGTGCTTGAAGTGGCCCAGCTCGTGCGCCAGCACGGCCTCCACCTCATCGACGTCGAGTTTTTTCAGCAAGGTGTCGTAGAACACCACGCGCTTGGCATTGCCCAGGCCGGTGAAATAGGCATTGGCGTGGGCCGAGCGGCGGCTGCCGTCCATCACGAACAGTCCCTTGGCGGCAAAGCCGCAGCGCTGCATCAGGGCGGTGACGCGCTCTTGCAGGGCGGCATCTTCCAGCGGCTGAAACTTGTTGAACAGCGGCGCGATGAAGGTCGGGAAAATCCACATCAGCAGGAGCTGGAAGCCCGTCCACAGCGCCCAGGCCCACAGCCACCACAGGCTGCCGGCGGCCTGCATCAGCCACAGCACGGCCGCCACCAGCGGCAGGCCGATGACAGCGGCCAACAGCGTGCTTTTGAGCAGATCGCCCAGCCACAGGCCCGGCGTGCTCTGGTTGAAGCCGAAGCGTTGTTCGATCACGAAGGTCTGGTAGGCGGAAAACGGCAGCTCCAGCAGGCCGGAAATCAGCGCAAACGCCGCCACCAGCGCCACCTGCTGCGCCAGCCCGGGGGCCATCCAGGCCAGCAGGCCCTGGTGCAGCGCATCCAGCCCGCCCAGCAGCGTCCAGCCCAGCAGCAGCACCGCGCCCCAGGCCAGTTGCAGCAGGCCCGCTTGCGCCTTGGCCAGGGTGTAATCGGCGGCCTTCCGGTGGGCGGCCAGGGGGATTTTTTCGACAAACGCAGCAGGCACGGCGCTGCGGTGGCGTGCCACATGGCGCACCTGGCGGGTGAGCAGGCCCACCTGCGCGAGCAGTTGCAGCGCCAGGGCGCAGGCAAAGGCGGCGGTGAGGAAAAAACTGGGGGAAAAAAGACTGGCAGACGGCATGTGGCGCGAGTGTAGGCGACAATTTGCCGATGCTCTTGCCCTCTGCCAGCGAAACCCCTGCCGCCGTTGCCCTGCCCGATCTGCCCAAATCCGACCTGAATCTGGTCTGGCTCGATTGCGAAATGACGGGGCTGAACCCGGCCACCGAGCGCATCATCGAAATCGCCGTCGTCGTCACCGACGCCAACCTGCAAGTGCGCGTGCCCGGCCCGGTGCTGGTCATCCACCAGAGCGACGCACTGCTGGACGCCATGGACGCCTGGAACAAGGGCACGCATGGCCGCAGCGGCCTGATCGACAAGGTCAAAGCCTCCACCCTGACCGAGGAAGACGCCCAGGAGCAGCTCCTGGCCTTCCTGCGCCGCTACGTGCCCAAGGGCAAGGTGCCGCTGTGCGGCAACAGCATCGGCCAGGACCGGCGCTTCCTGGCCCTGTACATGCCGAAACTGGAATCCTACCTGCACTACCGCAACGTGGATGTCAGCACCCTGAAGGAGCTGGCCCGGCGCTGGAAGCCCGAAGTGGTCAAATCCTTCAAGAAGGCCCAACGCCACACGGCCCTGGCCGACGTGCTCGAATCCATCGACGAATTGCAGCACTACCGCCAGCATTTTCTGGTGCCCTGACAAAAATCAGTAAACGGGCTATACTTGCGGGCTTGCCTGATCAGGACTAACCCTAGGGCAAGTTTGCCGCATCTTCCCATCACACACACCGGGCAAGTTCGTGCCAAGGCCGTTTCCGTGAAACCGCCAGCACCAGGACGCCAAAGGCCCACCGCGATGCCGCTGCACCTTGCAGCCCTGCGCATCGGACGGAACTGTTTGACGGTGGATGTTTCCCCGTAACCGTTCAAAACGCAGCCATTTCCTTCTTTTACGTCCACTGCCGTGCAGTGGCGTGGCCGCGTTGTTGTTTGCATCACTATGAATACTCAAAATCAAGAGCAGAGCCAGCAGGCTGCTGCCGACGTGGCCGTGTCCATCGCTACACAAGAAACCGTTCAGGAAATGGTTCAGGAAAATCTGCAGGACGTGCAGGACGTGCAGGAACAAGGCCCCAACCCGTTTGTCGCCCTGGGCCTGGACGCCGCCCTGGTGCGTGCCGTGACCGACCTGGGCTACACCCAGCCGACCGAAGTGCAGGCCAAGGCCATTCCCCTGGCCATGGGCACCGGCAACCCGGATGAAGCCAGCATCGACCTGATGGTGTCCAGCCAGACCGGCTCGGGCAAGACCGCCGCCTTCCTGCTGCCCGTGCTCAATACCCTGATTGCGCAAAAGGCCATCGAAGCCGCTGCCGAGCAGGCCGAGTTCGAGCGCCAGCGTGCCGAAGCCGCCGCCAGCGGCGAACCGGCCCCGAAACGCGCCAAGCGCAAGAACCCCATGCAGTCGCGCAACTTCAAGGCCGCCGTGCCCGGCGCCCTGGTGCTGTGCCCCACGCGCGAGCTGGCCCAGCAGGTGGCGCACGACGCCATCGAACTGGTCAAGCACTGCAAGGGGCTGCGCATTGCCAACGTGGTCGGCGGGATGCCCTACCAGATGCAGATCGCCAAGCTGCAGAACGCCGATCTGGTCGTGGCCACGCCGGGCCGCCTGCTGGACTTGCAGCGCAGCCTGCAGATCAAGCTGGACAAGGTGCAGTTCCTGGTGGTCGATGAGGCCGACCGGATGCTCGACCTGGGCTTTGCCGACGATCTGGAAGAAATCCACCAGATGACCGCCCAGCGCAAGCAGACCATGATGTTCAGCGCCACCTTTGCCTCGCGCATCCAGCAACTGGCCATGCGCGTGATGCACGAAGGCGGCGTCAACGTGCAGAAAATCACCATCGCCACGCCCCAGAGCAAGCACGACAACATCCAGCAGAAGCTGCACTGGGCCGACAACGCGCAGCACAAGCGCAAGCTGCTCGACCACTGGCTGCGCGACACCACCATCAACCAGGCCATCGTGTTCGCCTCCACCCAGGTGGAATGCGACGGGCTGGCGCAGGATCTGGCCGAAGCGGGCTTTTCCGCCGCCGCCCTGCACGGCGCCCTCAGCCAGGGCCTGCGCAACCGCCGCCTGCGGGCGCTGCGCGAAGGGCAGATCCAGATTCTGGTGGCCACCGACGTGGCGGCCCGTGGCATCGACGTGCCCACCATCACCCACGTCTTCAACTACGGCCTGCCCATGAAGGCCGAGGACTACACCCACCGCATCGGCCGCACGGGCCGCGCCGGGCGCGAAGGCATGGCCGTGACCTTTGCCGAATTCCGCGACCGCCGCCGCGTGTTCGACATCGAAGGCTTCACCCGCCAGCAATTCAAGCCGGAAACCATCGAAGGGCTGGAGCCGCAGCAGCGCTTCCCCAGCGCCAGCGAAGGCCGCCGGGGCGGTGCTGGCGGCCGGGGCGGTGACCGCTTCGGCGGCGAATCGCGGGGCCGGAGCGGCTTTGGTGGCGGCAACAGCAATGGCTATGGCCGCAAGAGCGGCTTCGGCAACACGGGCGGCGGCTTTGGCGGTGGCGATCGTCCCCGTTTTGGCGAGCGCCGCGACGAACGTCGTGACTTTGGCGGCGAACGCCGCGATTTCGGCGCTGAACGCCGCAGCTTTGGCGACCGCCCGCCGCAACGCGACGGTGGTTTCGGCGGCGCAGGCCGGAACTTTGCCCCGCGCCGCGATGGCGAGGGTTTCGGCGGTGGCCGCGACTTCGCCCAGCGCGAATTTGCACCACGCCGTGACGGCGAAGGCTTTGCGGGCCGGGGCAAGCCCTTTGGCGAGCGCAGCGAAGGCCGCCGTTTTGACGGCGAGCGCCGTGGTGGCGGCAGCTTCGGCGGCGGCAAACCTGCCGGCAAGCCCTACGAACCGCGCGGCGGCAAGCGCTTTGCCCGTGAACATTAAGCGGGGTTAAGCAAAAAAACCGGCCTTTCGAGGCCGGTTTTTTTATGCTGAAATTTCCATTTCAATAGCTGCTTCCACTGTAAATATAACGATTAAAGATATAAATTTATCTGAAATCTTCTTTTTATCTATGGAAACAGCTATCTTTTAAGACAACCCTCACGCATCCGCCCGCCCCCACCACTGGTTCCCGAACTGCCCCTGCAACCAGGCAACGAACAGTTTCACCTTGGTCGGCACCAGCCGGGGCGAAGGGAAAACGGCGTGGACTTCCTGCTGCGGCAAGGCCCAGTCGTCCAGCACGCTCACCACTTGCCCGGTTTGCAACGCCTTGTGCGCCACGTAGCGCGGCAGGGCGGCAATGCCGAAACCTTCGCGGGCGGCGGCCAGCAGCATGGACAGGTTGTTGGAGCGCAACTGCCCACGCACGGTGACGCTGGCCTGGCGGCCGTCCACGCCCTGCAGCTGCCAGCGTTCGTCGCCCTGGACGGAGCTGTAGATCACCACGTCGTGCCGCGCCAGGTCTTCCGGCAGCACGGGCCGCCCGTGCGTTTGCACGTAGCCGGGGGCGGCCACCAGCACCCAGGGGTTCAGCCCCAGGTAGGCCGCGCCCAGGCTGGAATCGGCCAGCTTGCCCAGGCGCACGGCCACGTCCACGCCCTGCTCGATCAGGTTGACGTAGCGGTCGTCGCAATGCAGCTCGATGTGCAGGCCGGGGTTGATGCGCATGAACTCCATCACCAGCGGCGCCATGACGCGCCGCCCGAAGGCCACCGAGGTGTTGATGCGCAGGCTGCCTTGCGCCTGAGTTTGCAGCAGGGCGGCGACGGAGCCGGCCTCGTCCGCGTGCAGGCAGATCAGGCGGCACTTCTCGTAGTAGAGCAGGCCGATTTCGGTGGGCGTGACGCCATGCGTGGTGCGGTGCAGCAGGCGGGCGCCGAGCTGCTGCTCCATGCGGTTGATCTGCTTGGTGGCAGCGGGCTGGCCGATGCCGATTTCCGCCGCCGCCTTGCTGAACGAGCCGAGATCGACGATGCGCACGAACAATCGGATGTCTTGTATACGTTCCATGAACTGTATTCCATCATGGAATAAGCATCATGCGCAAGCCGGGCCTTCCAGAAAGGAGCGGGCCATTTCATCATTGCAGCCAATACGCAACCACTGTCCAAGGAGTAATAACAATGGCAAAAATGAAGGCTGCAATGGCCGCCGTGCTGATCATGGAGAAAGAGGGCATCACCCAGGCCTTCGGCGTGCCCGGCGCGGCCATCAACCCGCTGTACGCCCAGCTCAAGGAGCGCGGCACCATCGCCCACGTGCTGGCCCGCCACGTCGAAGGCGCCTCGCACATGGCCGAAGGCTATACCCGCGCCAGGCCGGGCAACATCGGCGTGTGCCTGGGCACCTCCGGCCCGGCGGGCACGGACATGATTACCGGCCTGTATTCGGCCCAGGGCGATTCGATTCCCATCCTGTGCATCACCGGCCAGGCGCCCGTGGCCCGCCTGCACAAGGAAGATTTCCAGGCGGTGGACATTGCCAGCATCGCCAAGCCCGTGACCAAATGGGCCGTGACGGTGCTGGAAGCGGCGCAAATCCCCGGCGTGTTCCAGCAGGCCTTTCACCTGATGCGTTCGGGCCGCCCCGGCCCGGTGCTGATCGATCTGCCGTTCGACGTGCAGCAGACCGAGATCGAGTTCGACATCGACACCTACGAACCCCTGCCCATCCACCGGCCCCGGGCCACGCGCAAGCAGGTGGAAAAGGCGCTGGACATGCTGGCCCAGGCCGAGCGCCCGCTGATCGTCGCCGGCGGCGGCATCATCAACGCCCATGCGGACAAGCTGCTGGTGGAGTTTGCCGAAGTGACAGGCATCCCCGTCATCCCCACGCTGATGGGCTGGGGCAGCATCCCCGACGACCACCCGCTGATGGCGGGCATGTGCGGCCTGCAAACCAGCCACCGCTACGGCAACGCCAACATGCTGGCCAGCGACTTCGTGATCGGCATCGGCAACCGCTGGGCCAACCGGCACACCGGCTCCACCCAGGTGTATTGCGCGGGACGCAAGTTCATCCACATCGACATCGAGCCGACGCAGATCGGCCGCGTGTTTGCGCCGGACTACGGCATCGTCTCCGACGCGGGCGCAGCCCTGGCCCTGCTGGTGGAAGTGGCCCGCGAACGCAAGGCCGCCGGCCAACTGCCCAGCCGCCAGGACTGGGCCACGCAGTGCCAGGCCCGCAAGACCTCGACCGAGTACCTGCGCAAGACCAATTTCGACAGCGTGCCGATGAAGCCCCAGCGCGTCTACCAGTGCATGAACAACGCCTTTGGCCGCGACACCACCTATGTGACCACCATCGGCCTGAGCCAGATCGCTGCCGCGCAGTTCCTGCACGTCTACCACCCGCGCCACTGGATCAACTGCGGCCAGGCCGGCCCGCTGGGCTGGACGGTGCCCGCCGCCCTGGGCGTGTGCGCCGCCGACCCCGAGCGCCAGGTGGTCGCCCTGTCCGGCGACTACGACTTCCAGTTCATGATCGAGGAGCTGGCCGCCGGCGCCCAGTTCAAGCTGCCCTACATCCACGTGGTGGTGAACAACAGCTACCTGGGCCTGATCCGGCAGGCGCAGCGCGGCTTCTCGATGGACTACTGCGTGCAGTTGGGCTTCGACAACGTGAACCCGAACGAGGGGCTGCCCCAGGGCTACGGCGTCGATCACGTCAAGGTGGTCGAGGGGCTGGGCTGCAAGGCCATCCGCGTGCAGCGCCAGGAGGAAATGGCCCCGGCCATCGCCCAGGCCCGCGCCTGGATGGAAGAGTTCCGCGTGCCGGTGGTGATCGAAGTCATCCTGGAGCGCGTGACCAACATCGCCATGGGCACCGAGATCGACAACATTACCGAGTTTGAAGACCTGGCCAATTCCAGCGCCGATGCGCCCACCGCCCTGGCCGCGAAAATGGCCGCCGCCATGTTGGACTGACGTCCCCCCGATTTCATTTTGCAAAGGAGATTCTTATGCCGCAATTGAGCGCCAACCTCAGCATGTTGTTCACCGAACTGCCCTTCCTGGAGCGCTTTGGCGCTGCCGCCAAGGCCGGGTTCAAGGCGGTGGAATTCATGTTCCCCTACGCCTTCAGCGCCGAGGACATCCAGGCCGAACTGCAAAAGCACGGCCTGCAGCTGGTGCTGCACAACCTGCCTGCCGGGGATTGGGAAGGGGGCGACCGGGGCATCGCCTGCGACCCGGCCCGCGTGGAGGAATTCCGTGCCGGGGTGGCCCAGGCGATTGCCTACGCCCAGGCCCTGGGCGTGCCGCGCCTGAACTGCCTGGCGGGCAAAGCCCCGGCAGGCGTGGACGCCGCCGTGGTGCGCCGGACGCTGGTGGATAACCTGCGCTTTGCCGCCCAGGCGCTGGAGCAGAGCGGCATCCGCCTGCTGGTGGAGATGATCAACACCTTCGACATCCCCGGCTTCTACCTGCACGGCACCAACCAGGCGCTGGCGCTGCTGGACGAAGTGGGCAGCCCCAACCTGCAACTGCAGTACGACATCTACCACATGCAGCGCATGGAGGGCGAAATCGCCGCCACCCTGCAAAAGCAGCTGCCGCGCATCGGCCACGTGCAGATTGCCGACAACCCGGGGCGCAACGAGCCGGGCACGGGCGAGATCAACTACGCCTTTGTGTTCCGCCACCTGGACGCCATCGGCTACCAGGGCTGGGTGGGCTGCGAATACAAGCCCGCAGGCAGGACCGAGGACGGCCTGGGCTGGATCAAGGCCCTGGGCGCATAAGCCCGCACCCGCAAGCAAAAATTTTTTCATCGATTCAAGGAAACAACACCATGACCACACCTCTGAACATCGGCTTCATCGGCCTGGGCATCATGGGCACCCCCATGGCAGGCCACCTCATCGCCGGGGGCCACAACCTGGCCGTCCACACCCGTGGCAAGCTGCCCGAGGCCATCGCCCAGACCGGCGCCAGGGCCTGCGCCAACGCCCGCGAAGTGGCCCAGGCGTCCGACATCGTCATCCTCATGGTGCCCGACACCCCGGACGTGGGCCAGGTGCTGTTCGGCGAGAACGGCCTGGCCGAGGGCCTGAGCGCCGGCAAGGTGGTGATCGACATGTCCTCCATCTCCCCCGTCGAGACCAAGGAATACGCCGCCAGGATCGAAGCCCTGGGCTGCGACTACCTGGATGCCCCCGTCTCCGGCGGCGACGTCGGCGCCCGGAACGCCACCCTGTCCATCATGTGCGGCGGCAAGCCCGAAGTGTTCGAGCGCGTCCAGCCCGTGCTGGCGCTGCTGGGCAAGAACATCACCCTGGTCGGCAGCACCGGCGACGGCCAGACCTGCAAGGTGGCCAACCAGATCGTCGTGGCCCTGACCATCAACGCCGTGGCCGAGGGGCTGCTGTTCGCCGCCCGCGCCGGGGCCGACCCGGCCAAGGTGCGCCAGGCGCTGATGGGGGGGCTGGCCACCTCGCGCATCCTGGACATCCTGGGCGAGCGCATGATTGCCCGCAACCCCAATCCGGGCTTCCGCATCGCGCTGCACCAGAAAGACCTGAACCTGGCGCTGACCGCCGCCCGCCAGCTTGGCCTGGCGCTGCCCGCCACCGGCACCGCGCAGCAACTGTTCAGCGCCTGCATTGCGCACGGCGGTGCGGCCTGGGACCACTCGGCCATGGTGCGGGCGCTGGAAAAGCTCTCCAACTTCGAAATCCAAGCCAAGGAATAAACCACCATGCACACGGCCCCCATCCTGCGCGAAATGTTCGAGGCGGCCATCGCCTCGGCCCAACCCCAGCGGTGCGTGCCGCCGCACCTGCCCCGGCCGCAAGACGTGAAGGGCCGTTTGGTCGTGCTGGGTGCGGGCAAGGCCTCGGCGGCCATGGCCCGGGCGGTGGAAGACCACTGGCACGGCCCCTTGACCGGCCTGGTCGTCACCCGCTACGGCTACGAGGTGGCCTGCCCGCGCATCGAGATCGTGCAGGCCGCCCACCCTGTGCCCGACGCCGCCGGGCTGCACGCCGCCCAGCGGATGCTGGCGCTGGCCGAGAGCCTGACGGCCGACGACGTGGTGCTGTGCCTGATCTCGGGCGGCGGCTCGTCCCTGCTGCCCCTGCCGCTGCCCGGCATTGGCCTGGAAGACAAGCAGGCCATCAACCGCCAGCTGCTGGCCAGCGGCGCCAGCATCGGCGAGATGAACACCGTGCGCCGCCACCTCTCGGCCATCAAGGGCGGGCGGCTGGCGGCAGCCTGCCACCCGGCCCGCGTCGTCACCCTGCTGCTGTCGGACGTGCCGGGCGACCACCCGGCGGACATCGCCTCCGGCCCCACCGTGGGCGATGCCAGCACCTGTGCCGATGCGCTGGCCATCGTGCAGCGCTACGGCCTGCAACTGCCCAGCCATGTGCTTGAGGTGCTGCAAAGCGGCGCGGGCGAATCCGTCAAGCCGGACGACCCGCGCCTGGCCGGACACGCCACCCACATCGTCGCCGCGCCCCAGCAGGCGCTGGAAGCGGCGGCCCGGGTAGCGCAACGCCACGGCCTGAGCGCCTACATCCTGAGCGACGCCATCGAGGGCGAAGCCCGCGACGTCGGCAAGGTGCTGGCCGCCCAGGCCCTGCAGGTGGCCGAGCGCGGCCAGCCGTTTGCTGCGCCGTGCGTCCTCCTTTCGGGCGGGGAAACCACCGTCACCCTGCGCGGCCAGGGCCGGGGCGGGCGCAACGTGGAATGCCTGCTCTCCTTCGCCATCGCCACCCGGGGCCACCCGCGCATCCATGCGCTGATGGGGGACACCGACGGCGTCGACGGCATGGAGGAAATCGCCGGGGCGCAGATCGGCCCGGACACGCTCCATCGCGCCTTCGCCCAGGGCCTGCACCCCTTGCGCAGCCTGGACGGCAACGACGCGCACCGCTTTTTCGAGGCGCTCGGCGCCAGCGTCGTCACCGGCCCCACGTTGACCAATGTGAACGACTTCCGCGCCATCCTCGTCACCGCTTGACTTTTCTTCATAGCCCCTGAAGGAGCACCACCATGCACCGCTCACGCCGCGCCAAAATCGTCGCCACCCTGGGGCCAGCCAGCTCCAGCCAGGACATGATCCGCACCCTGTTCACCGCCGGGGTGGACGTGTTCCGCATGAACTTCAGCCACGGCAGCCACGCCGACCACGGCGAGCGCTTTGCCGCCGTGCGGGCGGTGGAGCAGGAGTTCACCCGCCCCATCGGCATCCTGGCCGACCTGCAAGGCCCCAAGCTGCGCGTGGGCCGCTTTGCCGATGGCCCGGTTTTTCTGGAACCGGGCGCAGCCTTCCGCTTCGACCTCGACCCGGCCCTGGGCGATGCCCAGCGCGTGCAACTGCCGCACCCGGAAATTTTTGCCGCCCTCGTCCCCGGTGCCGAGCTGCTGCTGGACGACGGCAAGCTGCGCGTGCGCGTCGAGCGCTGCGATGCCCAGTCGGCGGACGTGACCGTGCTGGTCGGCGGCAAGCTGTCCGAGCGCAAGGGCGTGAACGTCCCCGGCGTGGTGCTGCCGATCTCGGCGCTGACCGCCAAGGACCGCGCCGACCTGGACGTCGCCCTCGACCTGGGCGCGGACTGGATCGCCCTGTCCTTCGTGCAGCGCCCCGAGGACATCCATGAAGCCCGGGCGCTGATCCAGGGCCGCGCCGGCATCCTGGCCAAGCTGGAAAAACCCGCCGCCATCGACCGGCTGGAAGAAGTGGTCGCCGCCGCCGACGCCATCATGGTCGCCCGGGGCGACCTGGGCGTGGAGCTGCCCGCCGAGCAGGTGCCCGCGATCCAGAAGCGCATCGTCAAGCTCTGCCGCAAGCTGGGCAAGCCGGTCATCGTCGCCACGCAGATGCTCGAATCCATGATCGAAAGCCCCGTGCCCACCCGCGCCGAAGCCTCCGACGTGGCCACCGCCATCTACGACGGCGCGGATGCGGTGATGCTCTCCGCCGAATCGGCGGCAGGCAAATACCCGGTGGAAGCGGTGACGATGATGCACCGCATCATCGAAGGCACCGAGGCCGACGCGCAGTACCGCCAGCTGCTGGACGCCTCGCACACCGCCGCCGACAGCGCGGCCACGGCGGACGCCACCGCCGCCATCTGCTGCGCCATGCGCCGCGCCGCCACCTTGCTCAGGGCGCAGGCCATCTGCTGCTTCACCACCTCCGGCCACACCAGCCTGCGGGCCGCCCGCGAGCGGCCCAGCGCCCCGGTGCTGAGTCTGTCGCCCGCGCTGCCCGTGGCCCGCAAGCTGGCCCTGGCCTGGGGCGTACACAGCGTCCATGCGCCCAATATCGTCAATGCCGAATCCCTGGCCCCCGAAGCCTGCCAGGTGGCGCGGGAACAGGGCTTTGCAGCGCCGGGGGATTCCATCGTCATCCTGGCGGGAATGCCCTTCGGGCAGAGCGGGACGACCAATATGCTGCGCATTGCGGTAGTGGAATAAAAAAATAGCTGGTTCCGCTTGAATTTATTGAATTTCAAAGATAAAACACATTGAAATTCATGAAATAAAAGCGGTAACAGCTATATTTTTATCAACCAACCCACTTCTTTCAGCCCCCTTTGCGCCCCAGCAGATTCTTCGGCGCAAACCCGTAAAGCCGCCGGAACGCGGTGGAAAAATTCGCCGGGCTGCGGTAGCCCGCCAGCTCCGCCGCCTGCGCCATGGTGATGCCCTGCGCCGTGATGGCGTTGGCCGCCCGGCGCAAGCGGCTTTCGCGCAGGTGGTCGAAGATGGCCTTGCCAAAGGCCTGGCGGAACTGGCTCTGCAAGGTGCTGGCGTTGCAGCCCATGTGCTGCGCGATGCCGCCCAGGGAAAGTGCGTCGGCTGCGCCGCTGTCCAGCCAGTCGCGCAGGCGGCAGGCGCGTTGGTACTCGGCGGGCCGCAAGCTGGCCATTTCGGCAGCGGCAACGACGGCGGCACCCGGGGCCGGTGCCAGTTGCGCCAGCGCTTCGATGACCAGCTCCAGCGCCAGGCGCTCCTGCAGCAGGCCGTGGAGCGGCCCGCCCTGCGCCCCCGGCGACAAAAGCTGTTCGGCAATGCAGACCGCCCGGGGCGAGGGCGCCCAGGCCGCCATGGACAGGTGCGGCCTGGCATTCAAATCCCCCAGGCCCGCCTGCTCCAGCCAGGGCGGCAGCAGCGTGATGACCAGCATCCGCTCCCGCGAGGACGCCCGGCAGCGGTGCTCGTACAACGCCGGCTCGCACAGCGTGACCAGCGCCGCCCGCGCCCCCGGCCCTGCGGCCAGCGGCAGCGCCTGCTCGCCAATGCGCAGCCGGCCACCGCCTTGCAGCTTGAGCACGATCCTGACCCCGCTGCCGGACAGGGGAAAGCGACTGGTCATGCCGCGCAGGTAGGTCACGTCCGTACGGTGCAGGAAGAACCCCTCGCGCAATTCGGTCAGGGACAGCGTGCCGTGCAGCACCCGGCCACCGGCGGCCTGTTCCGACGCATCCAACGCACCGCCATCGCCCAGCCGGTCGAGCAGCGTGGCCGTGAGTGCCTGGGCCTGGGGCGGGGACGACAACGGAACCTCCCGGCGGTTCACGATGGAGGCAAAAGTTTTTGTGGCAGCAAACATATTCCTTGTCGGCGCAAAAGAAGCGGGCTGGGGGGCTGCGGATACTACGCGATTATTTGATAACAGTTCTCAATCGCAGCGGGTTTCTGCGCCATCCTGGCCAAGCCCCATCTATCCTCACCATGCCCGTGAAAAACCTCCGCCTCCATCCCCTGCTCCTGGCCCTGCCGGGCCTTTTTACGGCGTCCCTCGCCCTGGCGCAGGAGCAAACCCTGCAAACCGTCGATGTGCGCGGCAAGCTCATCTCCGACGTCACCACCGCCGTCTCCAGCGATGACGTGCAGACCCGCGCAGCCCGCAGCCTGGGCGAGATGCTGCGCGACGAGTCCGCCGTGTCGGTCGGCGGCGGCGCGGCCATCGCGCAAAAGCTCTATATCCGGGGCATGGAGGATTCCATGCTCAACACCACGCTGGACGGCGCGGCGCAAAGCGGCCGGGCCTTCCACCACCAGTCCCGCCTGCTGATCGACCCCGAGCTGATCCAGAGCGTGGAGATCGACCGGGGCGCCACCCCTGCCAGCGCCGGGCCGGGGGCGCTGGCCGGTTCCATCCGCATGACCACCAAGGATGGCCGCCAGCTCCTGCGCGACGGCCAGACCATCGGCGCCAGCGTACGCGGCGGCGTGGCCTCCAACGACGGGCACCGCTGGGGCGCAACGCTGTATGGCCTGGCCGGCGAGAGCGTGGACTTCCTGGTTTCCGCCAACCGCGATAAAAACGACGACTACCAGGCCGGCGACGGCACCCGGCAGATCTACAGCGGCTCCACGCAGAGCAGCCAGCTGGGCAAGCTCAACTGGCGCATGGCCCCCGGCCACCGCCTGACGCTGGGCTACCAGCGCGTGCAGGACAAAGGCACGCGCTACCTGCGCCCCAACTTCTGGCAGGCCCAGGGCAATTCGCTCATGCCGCAAAAAACCGACCGCGACACGCTCACCGCCACCTACCGCTTCGACGGTGCGGGCCGCCTGCCCGCGATGGAACTGGGCCTGTTCTCCGACACCATGAAGGTCACGCGCACCCCCACGACGGCGCAGCCGCAGTTCAACAAGCCGCTGGGCTATACGTTCGGCGAGGAAATCACCTCCAGCGGGCTGAACTTCAAGGCCGCCAGCCGCATCGCCGGCGCCACCGTGCGCTATGGGCTGAACCTCCACCGCTTCGAGATGGACGCCGTCAACGCCCGTCCGCCCGCCGTCTCGACCAGCAACGGGCACGAGAAAAGCAGCGTCAAAGGGCTGTTTGCCGAAACCAGCATCCCCCTGGGCGATCAGTTCCTGCTGGGCGCAGGCACACGCTACGACTGGTACAGCTATACCGACAACCACGGGCAACACATCACCAGCCATGGCCTGAGCCCCAACGCCTCGCTGACCTGGATGGCCACCGACGCCCTGAGCGTGCGGGCCTCCGCAGGCCGCACCCTGCGCGGCGCGGGGCTGAAGGAAGCCTTCTACGTGGACAACACCCGCTGGCGCAACAACCCCGACATCCGGCCGGAAAAGGCCGACAACTTCGAGCTGGGCGTGAACTACAACCAGGGTCCCTGGAGCGCCAAGGCAACGGTATTCCGCCAGCAGATCCGCAACTTCATCACCACCACCACGAACACGACCTGGCTGGTGGACAACGTGGGCACGATGAAATCCTCCGGCTACGAACTGAGCGCCGCCTGGGACAACGGCACCTGGCGCAGCGGCCTGGCCGTGGCCAGCGCCAGCCCCAAGCTCAACGGCTATGACCTGGGCGACGAAGCCTACGGGCTGGGCGTCTCCACCGGCCGCAGCTGGAACCTGAACCTGGGCTACCGCCTGCCCGCGTGGAATCTGGACTTCGAGTGGTTCGCCCGCTTCGTGGAAGCCAAAACCTCCACCGAATACCTGATCTCCGAGGGCCGCACCGCCACCAAGCACAAGCCCGGTTTTGGCGTGCATGACGCCTACGTCAACTGGCTGCCCACCGGCAACGACCGCGTGCGCGTGACCTTCGGCGTGCGCAACCTGTTCAACAAGTTCTATTACGACCAGGGCAGCTACGCCTACTACGTGGACGCCGCCGGCAACACCAGCGGCCGGGGCTTTGCCGAACCGGGCCGCAACGTGCGCCTGGACGTGACCTGGAAATATTGAGCACAGCAAAGGCCAGATCCACCAGCGCCCTCCAGGGAATACCGCCGTTGGAACTGGCCCCTATTGGAGCGTCACCGCTTAGATACGGTGGCGCACCTCGCCGCCTGCCGAGCGCAGACGGCCCAGCAAAGCCTCTGCAATCTTGCCCAGCGGCAAGACCTCGTCGGCAGCGCCGTGGGCAATCGCCTCACGCGGCATACCGAACACAATGCAGCTGGCCTCGTCCTGCACATAGTTGTAGCTGCCCGCATCCTTCATCTCGCGCATGGCAACTGCGCCATCGGCCCCCATGCCGGTCAGCATCACGCCAAAGGCGTTGCGCCCGACGAACTGGGCCACTGATTTGAAGAGCACCTCCACCGAAGGCTTGTGCCGGTTGACGGGAGGGTCGTCGTTCACCACGGCCACATAGTTTGCCCCGCTGCGGCTGATGGAAAACTGCTGCCCGCCAGGAGCGATGTAGGCGTGCCCCGGCAGGATGCGCTCGCCATGCACCGCCTCTTTGACCGTGATCTGGCACAGGCTGTTGAGCCGTGCCGCAAAGCTGGTGGTGAACCCCGGGGGCATGTGCTGGGTAATGACAATCGCCGGAGCGTCTGCGGGCATATGCACCAGCACCTCCTTGATCGCCTCGGTACCGCCCGTGGAGGCGCCAATGGCAATCAGCTTTTCGGTCGAAACCCGGCCCAGCAGGCTGGCACTGGAAGGGGCCGGCTTGGCCGCTGTCGTGACTGCTCCGGCAGTAGCCGGGCGCACCATGCGGTGCACATGCGCCTTGGCCGCAATACGGACTTTTTCCACAATCTCCGCAGCCAGTTGCTGCAGCCCATTGGCCACGCCGATGCGCGGCTTGGCCACAAAATCGACGGCGCCCAGCTCCAGGGCCCGCATCGTCACTTCGGCACCACGCTCGGTCAGGGTGGAAATCATCAGCACCGGCATCGGCCGCAACCGCATCAGCCGCCCCAGGAAGTCGATCCCGTCCATCCGCGGCATTTCGACATCCAGCGTAATCACATCCGGATTCAACTCACGAATCATTTCACGGGCCACCAGTGGATCGTTGGCAGTGCCAACGCACTCCATATCGGCTTGGCGATTGATGATTTCGGCCAGCAAACTCCGCACCAATGCAGAATCATCCACCACCACCACCCGGATCTTGCTCTTCATGCCTTCTCAGCCCTTTTTCATCAAAACAAATCTACGCTGCCGCCTGCACTGCTCTTGGCCAATTGCACCGCACTGCCCGTCGCACGTTCGCGCTCGACCAGCGCTTCCGGATGGGCGTGCGCCAGACGCTTGACCATCGCTTTCCCCGTCGTGGGGAAATACACGACCTTGCGCGGATAGATATCCAGCACATCTTCCGACACGATGGGAATCCGCTCGGTCTGCAGGTACTGGGTGACGAAATCGGTATTACGCTCCCCGACATTCATGGTGGTGAAACTGGCCATCACCTGCCCCCCCCCAAAAATCTTGGCCTGCATGCTTTCCCGGCGGGCGCCCAGCTTGAACATTTCATTGATCAGCACCTCCATGGCAAATGATCCATAGCGGCCCGAGGTATCTGTACTATCCCCTTCCGGCAACATGAAATGGTTCATCCCACCAATATTCAGGCTGCGATCCCACAGGCACGCTGCAATGCAGGATCCCAAGACGGTACAAATCATCATATTTTCTGTGGTGACGTAATACTCACCCGGCAGAACCTTGACTGCACCGTATTGGAAATGGTGGTCAAAATAATAAAACGATGCCTCTCCTGGTTTATGGACACGCTGGCGCAACTCACCCAGCGCATCCAAAGAAACCGGCCCGGCACTGTGTGCCTTTCCTCCAAATGCAGAAACACTCGGCGTAGCAATACGAGGCATGGCGCTGCGTTTACTTTCCCAGCCCCCTCCCGAGGAGTTTCCCAATCCTGTTTGCATAGGATTCATGGTTTTGCCCTTATTGCACTATCTGGTCCATTTTTTGCCGCAACGGCATCAAACACGTTCGTAGACTGTTTTTCCCTTTAAGACAAACAAATCCCTTGAGTCACTGAAATTTTCTGCATGGCCTACAAACAAGGTGCCTCCAGGCTTCATGACCTTGTGGATTTTCTCCAGCACCTTGCGCTGCGTGGGCGCATCAAAGTAAATCATGACATTTCGGCAGAATACAACATCAAATGCTTCCTTGAAAGGCCAGTCATCCTTGATCAGATTGACCTGAATAAAATCAATCATTTTGCGCAATTCCGGCTTCATGCGTACCAGCCCTGCATTGGTGTCCTTGCCGCGCAGGAAAAACTTCTTCAGGCGCTCCTGGCTCAAACTCTTGACGCCTTCCATCCGGTACACGCCATGGGCACCCGTAGCCAGCACTTTGGAGTCAATATCGCTGGCCGTCAGCTTGAAGTTGGCCTGCCCCCCCAACGCCTCCAATGCGGTCATCACAATGGAATAAGGCTCTTCCCCGGTTGAAGCCGCACTGCACCAAACCCGCCATGGAGTGCTTGCCGGCTTGGATTTCAACAATTGGGCCAGCGCTTCAAAATGGTGGTTTTCGCGGAAAAACGCAGTCAAGTTTGTCGTCAGGGCATTGACAAATTGCTGCCACTCATTGGCATCACCCTGGCGCTCAAGCCAATCCAGGTAGGCATCGAAGCTATCGTAGCCCGTTTCACGCAAACGCCGCGACAGACGGCTATACACCATGGCATGTTTGCCATCGTGCAGGCTAATGCCTGCGTGTTTATAGATTAACCCCTGTACCCGGGAAAAATCTGCTGAAGTCCAGGCAAACTCACGCTCCTGTAAAGCAGAACCGCTGCCCATTGCGGTAGCCGACTGTGCAGCCGAGGGCGTAGAACGATCAAATTGGCGCATGAACTCCACCTACTACTGCAACCACCTGCAGTACCGACGACCTCTTAACCCCACCTACAGAAGAAAGCCTGCCGCCTTCCTGATTTATTCGGTGGATGCCACCAACCCCATGTCCACGTTGGACATGAGTTTTTCAATGTCCAGCAAAATAAGCATCCGCTCCCCAACCGATCCCAGGCCAAGAATGCAGGAGCTGTCAATGGCACTTTCGATATCCGGCGCGGGGCGAATAGCGTCCGACGCCAGCTCCATCACATCGCTGACCGAGTCCACAACAATGCCAACGACCCGATTACGCAAATTCAGAATAATCACCACCGTGAAACTGTTGTACTCGACTTTGGAGCAATTGAACTTCAGCCGCATGTCAACGATAGGAACAATCGTGCCACGCAGATTCACGACGCCCCGGATAAATTCAGGCGCATTTGCAATACGTGTAGGCTGTTCATACCCACGAATTTCCTGCACCTTGAGGATATCGATACCATACTCCTCTTCCCCCAATCGGAAAGTAAGATACTCACGCGTACCAGAAGCTGTATTTTCTGTATTTTTGCTTAGCGTTGCCATTCCTGATCCCTTGCTTTATCGAGATTTACGTACCAGACTGCTGGTATCCAGAATAAGTGCCACAGTACCATCCCCCAGAATCGTGGCGCCGGATACGTTTTGCACCTTCCGGTAATTGCTTTCCAGATTCTTGACCACCACCTGATGCTGGCCCAATAGCTCATCCACCAGCAAGGCCACCCGACTGCCGTCAGATTCAATCACCACCATGATGTCGCTGCGTTTATCGCCTTCGGCACGCGGTACGCCAAACACACGCTCCAACTCAATCACGGGCATATATTCATCGCGCACCTTCACCAATTGCGAACCTTGGGTGACGGTGCTGACATCGGCAGGATTGACCTGGAAAGACTCCACAACCGAGGACAACGGCAGGATATAAACTTCCTTGCCCACCCCGACCGACATGCCATCCATGATCGCCAAGGTCAGCGGCAGGCGGATGGAAACACGCATCCCCACCCCTTCAACGGAGTCGATCTCCACCGAACCATTGAGCGCGGCGATGTTCTTGCGCACCACGTCCATGCCGACGCCACGGCCCGAGACATCGGTCACCTGCTCTGCCGTCGAGAAACCTGGCGCAAAAATCAGCATCCAGACTTCACTGTCGGGCATGTTGTCCGAAACGTCGATGCCCCGCTCGCGGGCTTTTTTCAGCAATTTCTCCCGGTTCATGCCACGGCCATCGTCCCGCACTTCGATGACGATCGAGCCCCCCTGGTGCGAGGCCGAAAGGGTCAGTGTCCCCTGGTCGCTCTTGCCGACTTTGAGACGCTCTTCAGGCAGCTCGATACCGTGGTCCAGGCTATTGCGCACCAGGTGCGTCAACGGATCGGTGATCTTCTCTACCAGGCCCTTGTCCAGTTCGGTGGCCTCGCCTTGCGTGACCAGATTGATCTTTTTGCCCAGCTTGTTCGCAAGGTCACGCAACATCCGGGGGAAGCGGCTGAATACCGTGGACATCGGAATCATCCGGATGGACATGACGGCTTCCTGCAAATCCCGGGTGTTCCGATCCAGATCGGCCAGCCCCGCAAGCAATTGCTGGTTGGCCGTGGGATCCAGGGTCTGGCTGTTCTGCGCCAACATGGCCTGAATGATGACCAGCTCCCCGGCCAGATTGATCAACTGGTCGACCTTTTTCACATCCACGCGAATACTGGTCGATTCCATTTGCGCCATGTTCGGGCGTGCGGCCGTCTTGGCTGCCGCCGGTTTGGGCGTGTCGCCCTCATGGGCTGCGCCGGGTGCTCCCGGTGCACCATCGAAAATCCCGTAAGGTTGGGCATGGTCGACGGCAGCCTCGGCCAGACCGGCATCCGGGTCATAAATGCCCACCGGTTGCCCGGTCGGCGCGGCAGCCTGGACCGCGACGTCA
The DNA here is from genome assembly GCA_902175065.1 of uncultured Comamonas sp. GTDB lineage: Bacteria > Pseudomonadota > Gammaproteobacteria > Burkholderiales > Burkholderiaceae_C > Comamonas. Next base: position 23,754 of record CABIIJ010000025.1, read on the forward strand.
CGTTCCAGAATCTGCACCTGTTCCTTGCTGACGTGAAACACCATCAAGTCGAGCAGATCGTCATTGCTCGAATGGGTTTTCACCAAGAACAGACGGTACCGCGGCTCGTCGCACGGCTGGTCTTCGATACTCCCCAGGCCGGGGATGTCGCGGAACAGTTCTTTGACGGCATCCACGGACTCCAGGCTATCCACCGGGCCGATCTTGAGCTGCAAAATCCGCTCTGCATTTCCTGCTGCCGGAACGGACACAGGCACTTCAGGCATGGCCGCGACAGGCGCCGCCAAGGGGGGGGGCGGTGCAGCCA